>CAMJOD010000120.1 GCA_946407465.1 uncultured Clostridia bacterium | reverse complement strand
GAGGACGGCAAGCCTTTGACTTTGGAGAAATCCCAAAGCGGCATTTATCAGGCAGGTTCTTATTATGATTACATAAAAAGCGTTATTGAAAGCTCGCTTAACAACTATCTTTCCGACAACAAGCTCACAGGCAGCGCGGCGCAGGAGTATATCAACGGCTTGAACGCTGATAAAAAGTGGATTGCCTATGACCAAAAGACCAACACGGCTTCTATCACAAGCGTAGAGGATTTTGTCAAGAACTGCAAAAACGCGTCTGAGCTGCCGGTCGCTTTCGACTGGCCGGGCAGCGGAAATACCTTGTTCGGCAAATCAAACGGCAGAGGCGCGCATTTTGACAAGCTTTTGTCTGGCGTTCTGACAGAGCTTAACAGCCAATACGCTGCCGAATATGCGGCGGATATGGATTTGACAGACACCTTTGGCTATACCGTCGAACAGCGCGTGCATATGTATACGCCGCTTTACTATCTGCTGAAAAGCAGCGAGGGTTACGGCACCTCTACGGCTGCAAAGCATTGGCGCATCCGTACCGGCATCGAGCAGCCGACAACGTCGCTGACAACGGAGATGAATTTGGCGCTTGCGCTAAAGCACTGCGACGGCGTTGCCGATGTAGATTTTGAAACCGTATGGGAACAAGGTCACGAGCCTGTCGAGCGCGAGGGCGACAGCACCGAAAACTTCATCAGGTGGGTTAACAACTGCACAAAATGAAAAACGGCACCTCTGAACATTTGGAATTGTTCAGAGGTGCCGCTGTTTATTCTTTCACAAAAGAATTATTTGTCTGTTGCATAATCGGACCAGTTACCGGCGGAATATCTGCGCTTGGTTTTCATTGCTCCGGGGTCGGCTTTCGGTTCTACGGACAAATCTATCTTATATATCTTTCCAATCATTGCAGTGCTGTAGGGAATATCGGTCGTTTGATACGCATCTTTGCCCTCGGCAACCTCCTTGTCAGTCACGCCCGAATCAAAAATAATACCCTGTACGCCCAAGGGAGCCACTATTCGATAAATATCGGTTCCCTCAATCTGCTCCATCTGAAAGCCCGGCCAATCCGCAAAATAATAGGCTTCCTTGGTAACGCTGTTGTATGCCATTCCGCCCCACCAGTAAGCGTAAACCTTTTCCCACTTTGTCTCGCTGTTGTCATAATATACATATCCCGGCTTATCGTTGGCTTTGTCCAGCTCCATTTCTTCAAGGTATTCCGCGTATGGATCGCTCTTGTCCTCATAATGAACCGGAACGCCGAACGTCAATGCGGCAACATCGTGCGTAAAAGCCGCTTCCAGAAACTCGGGATAAATATTCCGCCAATACTGAATAAAATGTTCGCCGGGTTCATATTTGCTGAACACGAGCTTCTCCTTCGGATAATTGCTTTCGAGCAGTTTGTTATACATCATCTCGGCGACGTCTCCGTTATCTGTGGCATATCCGCCGGCGTAAATATACAAGAACGGCGCGTTTTTCATATTTAGCTTGTCGCTGAGGAAGCTTTCCCATTCTTTTTCGGGGAACATACCAAAGGTAGGAGACAGTGCGCCGCTTGCGCCGAATTTATCGGGATGCGCCAAAGCCGTGTAGAATGCCTCCAATCCGCCCAACGAGCTGCCGGCGATAGAGGTGTGCGCCGCGTCGGTATAAACATGATAGCTTTCGTTTACATAGGGCATGATGGTATCACAGATAAAATCCGCAAACGCGCTTCCGCGTTTCAGGGAAATATCCTCTTCTTTTGCGCCGGAGCTGTCTCTTTCCATATTGATGTGTCCCAAATCGGGAACCAGCTCATCGTCTCTGTACGGACTGCCGTTATCTATGGCGACGATAATGGCTTTGTTGTCCGTAGCCGCCATCATGCTTTCTACGCTTTCGCTGACATTCCAGCACATAATATCATTATCCATACCTCTGTCCTTGCCCGTTGTCAGAACACTCTGACCGTCGAACATATAAATTACAGAGTATTTTTTGTCGGAATTTTTATCATAATCATCCGGAGTCCAAATATAGATATTCTTTTCGCGTCCGTCAAACTTGAATACTTTTGTTTCAAACCTCGGGTCGTAGCTTGGCTCTGTTCCGACTGTGTACGGAAGAAGCTCGTCGTTCTCTAAATTCCAGCCGCTGACAAAGCTGTTAAAAGCGACGTCCATACTTTCGGTTTCTCCGTATTTAACACGCACCATATTGTATGCATTTGCGTCCGCTTCACAGCTAAAGACGCTGTTATTTTCATGATTATTACCGCCGGTTTGCTCCATTTTGACGTTTGCGGTTTTGCCGGTGGAGGTGTTAAGAAAAACGGCTGTCATCTCGCTGATATCCTTGGGCGCTCTGACTGTCAGCTTGTGAAGCTGCACTGCTTTTGTTTTTGCGGAAACTACCGCACTATCCTGCGTTGCCTGAGAGCTTCCCGAAGCGCTTCCGTTACCGGAACAGGCGGTTGTTGCCGAAAGGCATAATCCTGCACAAAATAATCCTGCTGCTATTCTTTTTATCTGCATTTTTTACTCCTCTCACACACTGTGAAAATATATTGGTTAACGGGCAGAAGGGGCATCCGTTACCGCATCTTTTTCTATATTATAGTGCAAGAATCCGATTGAAACAAACAATTCTCTTTTCAAAAAAGTCAACCGCTGTTTTATTGCTAAAACAGCGGTTGAAAATTACATCAGCGGCTTTGTCCGTTCAAAGGAGATAACAAAATCACAATATTCATTGTTTATGTTTTTCGCAATTTCATCCGCGATGCACAGCAGCGGAATCACAGAGTTTTCCTGAGAAAACTGATACGCATTCGTTTCGCCGTCAAGCGTGACAACCGGAGACTGCGTCGCAAGACGGTTTTTGCACAGCTTTTCCATACAACGCTCCAAATCCGCTTTGCCGATACCGGTTTGGCGAATGAGAACATCCTCCGTAACGGGATGGTTGAGGCGCGTATACATACTGAAAAGAATGCGCAGGCATTTTTCATCCGAAAAAACCTCGAACACACGCCTCAGTGCTTCGGGATCGGAAAGCTGATTCAAAAGGCTGTTGCCGGGCTCAGTCATCAGGAAAAAAAGTCGGAAATCAGGAGAAATACGTGCGGTTGATATGCCGCCGTCCGTCAGGATTTTTGAGTAATAGTTGTCCTGTACCGCTGATTTTTGAAGTCCTTCGGAAAAGAAATTGACAAACTTTTCAATCAGTGAATAGTCACGCATCAATCCGATTTCTATAGCCCAGCATATTTCAAAGGCATAACGATATGCTTCTTGAACCGGCAAACGGTTTATCTTACGCGCTAAATTCAGCAGTTCGTTTTCATCATCATCTCCGAACAACGTGTCAATATTGATTCCGAGAGAATGTGCGATACGCGGCAAAAGCTCTGTGTCCGGCAAACCGCCGCGTTCCCATTTGGATACTGCCTGCGTTGTAACGCCGATTATCTGTCCCAGTTGTTCCTGTGTATAACCCATTTTAATGCGATATTTCTTGATTTGTTCTCCTATGATACTCATTGAGAGCCCTCCGTTTTTTTACTATCAATATCATTGTATCAAATCAGGAAGGATTTGTCTACTGCGCACGCCCTTTTACTATACGCGTTAGTGTATAGTAAAACAAGTCAACAGCACCGTTCAAAATTTGCGATGCTAATCAAAGATAGCCCGAAAAAGCTCTGGACTTTTTCTTTTTCTGTGGTATCCTGTTTTGCTTGAGAAGGAGGTGCCAACATGGATACGATAAAAGAAGCGGAAGCGGAGAAAGTCCGCAAGGAAAAGACAGCCAAAGCCAAAGCCGCTAAGAACCCCGCGAAGGAAAAGAGCAAAGCCAAGGAAAAAACGACGAAAACCGCCAAGCCTAAGAATCAGGAATTGGTTGTACGGCATTTTCTTGTCACCAAGTATTTCAAACCAAACGGCTCCGAGGTTTCGTATTTTGAGTATGAACGCGACAGATTCAAGAAAAATTCTTTCGGTTATTCCTTCTATTATCAGGTATCACGCTGGAACAGCCGTGCGGATACCATGCTTTGGCGGGACAGCAAGCCGTATCAGGGATACATGTGGAGTATGCGCAATATCTTCTACGAGGATGAGTGTGCTGTGACAGCGCAGGAGTCGGCGGAAAGTGTGATGATTGGCTTGAATAACAGTTTTCTTCAGGAAACCCTCAACGCGTGTCCGTCCGATACCTTGAAGGTGCCGTATGACGGCGCTCTCAGTCCCGTTCTCTTCCGTTCCAAGAGCGAACAAGCGGAGATTGTTCAGGCAATCGTACCAATGCGCTTAGCAGCTGAATAAAGAATATGAATTATTGTTGAAAAAGCAAAACATTCATGATATAATAAACTATAGAAGGATGGGTTAATCATGAACGAAGAAATTAAGAGAATTGTCATGGGGCTTCGCCCAATTGACGATGATTTTATGAAAGCCATTTTTACCGATAATAAACCGCTTGTGGAATATGTTCTGCGCGTGATTCTCGATAAGGATGATTTGATTGTTGAAACCAGCGAAACACAGTATGATTTGAACTTTTTCGGCTCGCGCAGCTTGTCGCTTGATGTGTTTGCAAAGGACAGCACCGGCAAGAGCTTCAATATTGAGGTGCAAAGAGCCGACGCAGGCGCAATTGCGCAGCGAGCCAGATACCATTCTGCGGCGCTTGATATTTCCACGATGCCGAAAGGCACCGCTTTCCATGAGCTGCCGGATTCCTATGTCATATTTATCACCGAAAATGATGTGCTCAAAGGCAATCAGGCAACCTATATAATAGAAAGAGGTATCGTCGGCAGAAACGAATGGTTTAACGACGGCGCCCATATCATTTATGTGAACGGCGCGTATAAGGGCGTGGAATCTCCGGTTGGCAAGCTGATACATGACTTTATGTGCCGCAGTGCAGATGAAATGCTGTGCCCGCCGCTTGCCGAGGTTACAAATAAGTATAAGAATACATCAGAAGGAGTGGATTATATGTGTAAAGCAGTAGAAGAATATGCAAATAAAGCTCGTCAGGAAGGTATCTTGGATACAATCATATCCTTGGTACACGACGGTCTGCTTTCCGCAACCGAAGCGGCAAAGAGAACCTCCTTGTCTGTCGAGGAAATTCAAAAGCTGGCTGCACAGGTAGGTTAATGTAAAAAAGAATATATTAAGAATTGAGCCTATGCTCAGAATAGAACAGTTGTGAAAATGTTCACTTTCATGTTTTATTCTGCTGCATAGGCTCTTTTTTCTTTATGGAGGTTACTAATGGCTAAGTTTATCGCGCAAAATAAATATGAAAAGGAATTTTTTTCGGTTTTTGAA
Organism: uncultured Clostridia bacterium; assembly: GCA_946407465.1. Taxonomy (GTDB): domain Bacteria; phylum Bacillota; class Clostridia; order Oscillospirales; family Acutalibacteraceae; genus Ruminococcoides. The sequence continues at coordinate 336 of CAMJOD010000120.1, read as the reverse complement.
TCCCTTTGTTACACAAGAGACAGTTGGCGCGTTTGGAGCGACTTTATTTTTGCCTCGGCAATTACGCTTTCCAATACGTTTGAGCCATTCCCGGAAAGAAAAGCAGAACGCGAGAAGGAGTATAAAGATTGTATCGAGCGGCTCGGCGGAGTAGAAAAACCGGCGAAATTACTCAAAATCGTTGTGATGGCATTAGAAGAAAAACCGAACCAGGATTTCCTCGGAGAATTGTTTATCAAGCTCAGATTAAACGACCATTGGCGCGGGCAATTCTTTACGCCTTGACGACACTTCCTTTATCGACGATAAGATCACGCTCGATTTTACCGACGCGCA
>CAMJOD010000119.1 GCA_946407465.1 uncultured Clostridia bacterium | reverse complement strand
CCTTGACAATATCGCCGCTGTATTTGATGCCGCCGTCGGCGATAACGGGAATGCCGTATTTGGAAGCCTCGCAAGCCGCGTCATAAATCGCGGTAATCTGCGGCACGCCGATACCGGCGACGATTCTGGTGGTACAGATGGAGCCGGGACCGATGCCGACCTTGACCGCGTCCGCACCGGCTTCAATCAGCGCCTTTGCCGCTTCCGCGGTGGCAATATTGCCGGCTACAAGCGGCAAATTGGGATATGCCTTTTTGACTCTCGCAACGGAGTTGACCACGTTGGAGTTGTGACCGTGTGCGGAGTCGAGGACAACCACGTCCACACCTGCCTCCAGCAGCGCCGCTACGCGGTCGAGCACGTCGGCAGTCGCGCCGATTGCGGCGCCGCAGAGCAGTCTGCCCTTATCGTCACGCGCAGAATTGGGATACTGCACGCTCTTTTCAATATCCTTGATGGTAATCAAGCCCTTGAGTGAGCCGTCTCTGCCCACAATCGGGAGCTTTTCTATCTTATGATGACGGAGGATTTCCTGCGCCTGCTGCATCGTGGTGCCGACGGGAGCCGTAACCAAATCCTCGCTCGTCATTACCTTTGAAATCTGCTGATTAAAGTCCTCGGCGGTCATAAAACGCAGGTCGCGGTTGGTGATAATGCCCACCAGCTTGCCGTCGCGGCAAATCGGAACACCCGAAATCTTATATTTGCCCATGAGCGCATCGGCGTCGCGGACGGTGTTTTCGGGAGAGAGGAAAAACGGATTGACAATAACGCCGTTCTCACTTCTTTTTACCCTGTCAACCATGTCAGCCTGCTTTTCAATCGCCATGTTTTTGTGGATAATACCCACGCCGCCCTCACGCGCAATGGCAATCGCCATGGCGGTTTCGGTGACGGTGTCCATAGCAGCGGTCATGAGGGGCGTATTGAGCCGGATTGTCTTTGTCAAATTGGTTGTGACCTGAACATTTTTCGGTTCAACATGCGATTCCCCCGGAATCAAAAGGACGTCGTCAAAGGTCAGTCCCTCTTTGCCGAATTTTTGATTATAATCTGTATTCAGCATAATTCTCCTCCATTCTAACCTTATTTAATTTAACTTTTATTATAGCAAAACAATGGATTCAGTTCAACAATTTTTTTGCAATTCCTCGGTTATTTTACGCTTTTTTACACCTAAGTCCCCAAACAAAAAAATTGTTGACATTTTTTGTACAAAATACTACAATAAACTTGAAGTTTAATCCGGCGCGTTTTTCAGCGCGCCTTTAGATAGTAGGATAGTCAGGTAACGTATCTGCAACGGCGCGTCAGAGGTTTGCTGTTCGGTGGCAGTGGCTGTCCTTATCTTGTGTTTAGTAGTAATTATATTATGTCCTAGGATAGGTGGATTGTTCGGTGACGTTTCTGCAATGGCGCGTCAGAGGTTTGCTGTTCGGTGGCAGTGGTTGTCCTTATCTTGTGTTTAGTAGTAATTATTCGGTATTTTTTCTTATTGTGCTTCCGGACAAGAAAACCTTACTCTTAAAAATCACCCTAAAACTCTCAAAATCTTAAACAGAAAGGTAAAATAATATGAAAAGACTCTTTACTCGTATCATCTGCACTGCCTTGGCGATTTGTTCCGCTTTTGTATGCACTGCCTGCGGCAGCCAACAAAAGGAGGAATCCGCCTCTGCAACGATTGCGGAAACGACTGTGCCGCAGGAAACCGCTGTACAGACGACGGCGGCGCCTGCCGAAATCAAAACGGAAGCCGATTTGTCCAAGCTGCACGCGCCTGCCACGCCGGGCGACCTGTTCACGGGCTACTGGCACATCACGGACGGCGCAGGTGCGCAGATGGAGCACTTTGTTTTCGGCTTTGACGGTAACAAAAACGCTTATCTGATGATGGGCACCATGGGCTTTATCGGTGTTTACGGCATTCACGTTACCGACGGCAGGGACACGTTCAGCACCAAGCTGATGTATGGTCTGAACGGCGACTACACCTACGAATTCTCTAAGGATAAAAAGTCGGCTGTGCTGACAAACATCGCCAGCAACAAGACCACCACCATCGAAAAGCTCGACAGCTTCACCTGCATTCCCAAGCCCATGGAAAATTTTGAGATTGACGAAAAGCTTCTCGGCGCGTGGGCGGACGACAAAGGGGAATACCTTTATTTTGGCAGGGACGGCATTATGTATACCTGTCAAAAGAATATTGCGTTCACCTTTTTCAGCTACACCGCCGCCGACGGCAAAATTCACGCTATCTATTCCATGAACGAAGATACCGAAGAAAACGACACCTATTCCTTCAAGGGCGACAAGCTCGTCTTTAATAACTACGAATACGACCGCATTTCCGCGGAAAATCTCCTTTAAAACAAAAATGAAAGTGAGTTATTATGGAAAAGCAGACAAATATCAAAACAAAAAAGTATTCTCGTTTACTGATAGCCTTTTTCGGCGTGGTTTTGGCAGGCTTGATAGTTTTCTTCTGCCTCACAGCCGCGCGGGTTTCCAATAATTCCGGAAACGCCGAAAAATCTGATGCGTTAAGCGAACAAAGCGAAACGGCATTGGACAAAGCGTATTCCCGTTCTGAGCTGGACTCCGAAATCAAAAGCATAATGGAAAAGCTTGACATGTTAAGCGAGTCCGACGTGCATAAACGCAATTTTCTGGAAATGTACTTAGCGGACGAGGAGAATGTAATATATGTAGTTTTAGAAAACACCGATGAAGAATCTATACGGTGGTTTACCGAAAATATTAGCAATAAGCCTTACCTGCGTTTTAAGCAATCGCATGGCAGGCCCGGAAATGATTAAATCAATGAGGCGCCGTCCGTGATTGGACAGCGCCTGTTTTAAACCTGTGCTTACATATACAGTATGATAAGTCGGAGCGAAGCGACCCTTTATTCCACATTTTAAATTTAACTGAACTCCCTCAGCTTCCACTCGTCCCGCAGCTTATCCGTGACGGGAAAAACGCGGAACAGCATCATATTATTATTGTTGTCCTCGTCGCCGGTCTTTTTGCTCAGGCTGAACACAAAGCCCTGATACCAGAAGGTATCGTCGCTGTCAACCGTGGTGTGATAGAAGATGTCGCGGAGCGTGCTTGTCTTGTCCTTTGGCAGGCCGCAAACTGCCGCTGCCATTTGCGCGGCTTCGTCGAGCACGGCGTCGCTGTTGTTTTGGTTGTCTGTCATGCCCATAAAGTAGCGCATGGTGGTGCCGCAGCCGACGTTCATCAGCTTGTCGCTCTGCACCTCGACGGTCGCGGTAAAGCTGACGTCGCCTGCATCATAATACCAATACTGCACCTGCACGCCGTTTTCGTCTGTCTCGGGCTTGCCGTTCACCTGCCACTTGCGAATGTCCATCATGGAGGCGGTATCGTCCGTGGCTTTTTTCTTGTTATATTCCTGCGAGAATTGCAGCAGCGTCATATTGAACCGCATGCCGTTTACATTGTCGGACTCCTCCACCGCCTTGTCCGCCGCGGCGGCCTCGTCAGTGGTCGCAGCTTGGCTGTCCTGTGTTTTTCCGCATGCCGTCAGACAAAGCAGCATTGCCGCTGTCAGCAAGACAATGGCAGGACGAAATAATCTTTTCATAACTTCATCTCCATCAACATACGGCAACATTCGTTTGAATGCTGCCGCTGTTATTTTTGTTATCTTATTCTTCTGTTTCTTCTGTTTCTGCCGTTTCCTCGGTTGCGTCCTCGGTGACTTCCTCGGCTTCCGCTTCGGCATCGTCGTCCGCCACATGCGGAGAACGCGCCAGCGTGACCACCTTGTCGCCCTCGCCCATCTTCATCACGGTGACGCCCTTGGACGGACGCGCGCACAGGCGGATGGACTCGGCGGCAATGCGGATAATAATGCCGTCCTGCGAAATAATAATCACGTCGTCGTCGAGGTCAACCACCTTGATGGCGGCAACCTTGCCGTATTTGTCAACATGATAATTGGTCAGACCCTTGCCGCCTCTGGATTGCATACGGTAGTCCTCGGGACGCGACAATCTGCCGTAGCCCGTCTCGCTGACGGTGAGAACCAGACCGTTCTCGCGCACCACGCTCATGCCGACGACCTCGTCGCCCTCCCTGAGTGAGAGCGCCTTAACGCCGCGCGCCATTCTGCCCATAGGACGCACATCTGTCTCCATAAAGCGAATCGCCATGCCCATTCGCGTCGCGATAATCACATTGGAATTGCCGTCGGTCATGCGCACCCAAGCGAGGTGGTCGCCCTCGTTCAGCTCCAGAGCAATCAAGCCGCCCTTGCGCGCCGTGTTGTAGGCGTTCAGCTCAATGCGCTTGATAATACCCTTGCGCGTCACCATCACAAGGTACTTGTCCTCGTCAAATTCCGGCACGCGAATCATTGACGTGACCTTTTCGTCGGGAGAAATCGGGAGCAGGTTGGCAATATTGATGCCCTTCGCCTGGCGCGTGCCCTCGGGCACCTCGTAGCATTTGAGGCGATAGACTCTGCCTTTGTCGGTAAAGAACAGCACATAGTCGTGCGAATTGATGATGAACATCTCGGTGGCGACGTCCTCCTCGCGGCGCGACATACCCGAAACGCCTCTGCCGCCTCTGCGCTGGATTTTGTAGGTGTCCACCGCCAAGCGCTTGACATAGCCAAACTGCGTCAGGGTGAGCACGCACTCCTCCTGCGGAATCAAATCCTCAATGTCCACCTCGCCGCTGATGGCGCAAATCTCGGTGCGTCTGGGGTCGGCGTATTTGTTGCGGATGGCAAGGAGCTCCTCCTTGACAATTTCCAGCTTTTTGGTGTCGCTGGCGAGAATCTCGTTATATTCCTTAATCTTTGCCTGCAAAGCGGCAATCTCTTCTTCAATTTTGGCGCGTTCCATATTGGTGAGCTGTCCGAGACGCATCTGCACAATCGCGTTTGCCTGCACCTCGTCCAAGCCAAAGCGCTCCATCAGCGCGGCTCTGGCGGTCGGCAAATCCTTGCTGCGCCGGATAATCGCAATTACCTCGTCGATAAAGTCAATTGCAATCTTCAAGCCCTCCAAAATATGGGCGCGGTCCATGGCTTTTTTGAGGTTGTACTGCGTTCTGCGGTGAATGACCTCTTCCTGAAAGTCGATATAGCAGCGCAGCATATCCTTTAGGGTTAGAATCTTCGGCTGACCGTCCACAATGGCGAGCATGATTGCGCCGAAGGTCACCTGCAGCTGGGTATAGGAGAACAGCTGATTGAGCACAATCTGCGGCGAAGCGTCGCGCTTGATGTCTATCTCAATATGCATGCCGGCGCGGTCGGAGTGGTCCTCAATGTTGGAAATGCCCTCGAGCCGCTTGTCCTTGACCAGATTGGCGATATTTTCAATCAGCCGCGCCTTGTTGACCTTGTAGGGCAGCTCGGTCACGATAATCTTGTATCTGCCGTTTTTTGCCTCCACAATCTCGGTTTTGGAGCGGACGGTGATTTTGCCGCGTCCGGTGGCGTATGCCGCGCGAATGCCGCTTCTGCCCATGATGATGCCGCCGGTCGGAAAATCGGGACCTGGCAGACATTCCATCAGCTCGGCAAGCTCCGCGTCGGGATTGTCAATCAGGGCGCAAACCGCGTCGATGGTCTCGCCGAGGTTGTGCGGCGGAATTTCGGTCGCCATGCCGACGGCGATACCGCTCGAGCCGTTGACCAGCAGATTCGGAAAACGGCTGGGCAGCACCACCGGCTCCTTGAGCCGGTCGTCGTAGTTCGGCACAAAGTCAACCGTATCCTTGTC
>CAMJOD010000118.1 GCA_946407465.1 uncultured Clostridia bacterium | reverse complement strand
CTTTCTGCACCGTTTGGCGTAAGTTTGGCGTAAATGGCGTAAATCCGAGACATCGCAACTCTCGAAACCCGCATAAATACTGGGGTTTTGGGGTGTTACTTATCTAAGGATTTCATTGTCGGGAACAACAAAACATCTCTGATTGCCTGCGAATCGGTGAGGAGCATGGTCATGCGGTCAATGCCGTAGCCGATACCGCCGGTGGGCGGCATGCCGATTTCGAGGGCGTTGAGGAAGTCCTCGTCGGTGGTGTTGGCTTCTTCGTCGCCCTGTGCCAGCGCTTCCTCCTGCGCCTTGAAGCGCTCGCGCTGGTCGATCGGGTCGTTCAGCTCGGAGTAGGCGTTCGCCATCTCCCAGCCGTTGATGAACATCTCAAAGCGCTCCACGTAGTCGGGGTTCTCCGGCTTCTTTTTGGTGAGCGGCGAAATCTCAATCGGGTGATCCATCACAAAGGTCGGCTGAATCAGGTGCTCCTCGGCAAATTCCTCGAAGAACAGGCTCAGAATATCGCCCTTCTTGTGTCTGTCCTCAAACTCGACATGGTGCTCCCTGGCGATTGCCTTGGCTTCGTCATCGGTCTTGATTTGGCTGAAATCGACGCCAGCGTACTGCTTGACCGCGTCGAGCATGGTAATGCGCGCAAAGGGCTTGCCAAAGTCGATTTCGATGCCGTTGTAGCTGATTTTGGTGGTGCCGAGCACCTCCTCGCAGACGTGGCGGTACATCTTTTCGGTCAGGTCCATCATGCCGTTGTAGTCGGTGTATGCCTGATAGAGCTCCATCAGCGTAAACTCGGGGTTGTGGCGCGTGTCCACACCCTCGTTGCGGAAGACTCTGCCGATTTCATAAACGCGCTCCAAGCCGCCGACAATCAGTCTTTTGAGATACAGCTCAAGCGAAATGCGGAGCTTGAAATCCTCGTCGAGCGCGTTGGAATGTGTGACGAACGGACGCGCCGCGGCGCCGCCTGCGTTGGCGACAAGCATGGGCGTCTCGACCTCAATAAAGCCCTGCGCGTCGAGAAAACGGCGAATGGAGCTGATGATTTGCGAGCGCTTGACAAAGGTGTCGCGCACCTCGGGATTCATAATCAAATCCACATAGCGCTGACGGTAGCGCATGTCGGTGTTGGTCAAGCCGTGATACTTTTCGGGCAGCGGCTTGAGCGATTTGGCGAGCAGTCTGACCGCCTTGGCGTGAATCGAAATCTCGCCCATCTGGGTCTTGAACACAAAGCCCTTTACCTCTGCGATGTCGCCGATGTCCCACTTTTTGAGGAAGCCGTATTCCTCCGCGCCGAGGTCGTCAAACTTGGCAAAAATCTGAATCTTGCCGGTCTTGTCGTGCAAATCGAGGAACGAAACCTTGCCCTTGCCGCGCTTGGACATGATTCTGCCTGCCACGCAGACGTCCTTGTTCTCGTATGCCTCAAAGTTATTCTTTATCTGTTCGGTGTAGCTGTCGCGGTCGCTGGTGGTGATGACAAAGGGATCTCTGCCGGCTTCTCTGAGTGCCGCGAGCTTGTCATAGCGCACCTGAATGACGTCGCTGGTGTTTGCCTGCTTTTGACTCATTGTTCCCTATCCTTCCTGATTCCTGCTTATTTGCTGATTTCGAGCACCTTGAGCGCCACGACGCCGCCGGGTGTCTCCACCTCCACCACGTCGCCGACACTCTTGTCCATCAGCGCCTTGCCGATGGGCGATTCGTCGGAGATTTTGCCCTCCCTGGGGTTTGCCTCGTTGGAGCCGGAGCCGACAATGCGGTATTCCACCTGTTTGCCGGTCTTGAGCATCTCTACCTTGACAAGCGAGGTGAGGTGCACATGGTCGTTGGAGGTATTGGATTCGTCGATAATCACCGCTGTTTTGAGAATCGCCTCAATGGTGGTGATGCGCGCTTCCATAATCGCCTGCTCGTTTTTGGCGTCGTCGTATTCGCTGTTTTCGGAAAGGTCGCCGTAGGAACGGGCTACCTTGATTTTTTCCGCAATCTCTTTTCGTTTGACGTTATGTAAAAATTCAAGTTCCTCTTCAAGTTTTCTAAGACCTTCCTCGGTCAGCATTGTCGGTTTTGCCGCCATTGTAATCCGTCCTTTCCAAAGGGGAGAAAGCTCCCGTTTCTTTAAATATAACCATCTTATTATATTCCTTTTGGTTTCGGTTGTCAAGCAAATTTGCGTTGTTAGTCGCGGTTGTCGGCGCCGAGAATTGCGGCAAGGGCTTTTGCGTCGCAGGAGCCGCGCTCGCCCTGCGCGGACAGCGGCACGATGGAGCCGAGCTCAAACTGCGAGCCGAGCGTGTAGAGCGCCGAGCAAAAATACTCCTCGCTCAGTTCCTCGGGCTTGATGTCGGCAAAGCCGCCCGGCATCTTGAAATGATAGCGCCAAAGCACCGTGCCGCTCAGGGGCACAAGCGGCTTGCCGGCGGTCAGCACCACCGCTTTTTCGCAGAGCGGCAGCGCCTCCCGAACGGGCTGCGGCGCAATCACCAGACCGCAAGCGGACAGCTCCGCGCGTCTGCGCGTAATCACGGCGGCGGCGCCCAGCTCCTCCAGCGCACGGTCGGCGGCGCACAGGTACGGCTCAAAGCAATCGGTCACCGCTGTCACGTCGCCGCAGCAGGCGAGCAAGTGCGGCAGCAGGTCGGCGCATGTGGCGTCGGGGTCATAGAGAGCAACCCTGACGTCCGCCTGTCCCCCGTCGAGCACGCTCAGCGCAAAATTGGTGCACAGGCGCGACGAAAACGCCGCGGAAGAAAACCGCTTGTAGCCGCTCCTCGGCGGAAATTCCAGACGGTCGCTGCACAGCAGCCTGCCCCTTTGCATGCCGACCGCCTCATCTGCCTTTTCGAGCTTGACCTCGCCGCTGTAGCTGGTATAAATCACATGGCGCAGGGTCACGCCGCGTGCGCGCAGCAGGTTCACCTGCACCCTGTCACCTCTCAGTCTGTCCGCCCAGCCGCGAATACCGCGCCGCTGTTCGGGAATTTTGACGCTGAGTGCCGTTATCAAAATCATCACCTCATCGGAATATGTATCATCTTGCAGGGAGCGGCAGCCGGACGCTGTCTTTATCTTGAACCGAACAGGCAAACCGCTCCTCTTCTCCTAAATATATGCAAAAAATTGCGCAAACATGAATTGATTATTTGTTCCAACTATGCTACAATGAAAAGGAACAAACAAAATGGGGTGATGAGATGAATCTCGCCGCTATCCGGCACCGCTCAACGGGCAGTGACTGCTACGCCCTGGACAGCGATACCGTGGTGCTGAATTTGTGGACGGATTACAGCGTCAAAGCCGTTTCCGTTGTCAGCGAAGACCCTTTTATACATGAGCTGCACCGCTGTCGCGCTTGGGAAGGCAAGCCGACGCCCATGCGCCGTTTGTATGAGCTGGCGCATCAGGTGGTGTGGACGGCGGAGCTGAAGCCTGCCTACAAGCGCCTGCAATACTATTTTGTGGTGGAGGGCGAGGACAAGCGCCTCGGCGTGTTTGAGAACAAAATTTGCCCGATGGAAGAGCGCGACCGTATCTCGACCGAGTATTTCAAGTTTCCGTGGATCAATCCCTCGGACGTGATTGCGCCGCCCGATTGGGTGCGCGACACGGTTTGGTATCAAATTATGCCCGACCGCTTTGCGCGCAGCAGCGACACGCCGTCTGACCCCAAGTTTCGCCGGTGGGGCGACTTTTCCGATCCGCACTTTGGCGACCTCTACGGCGGCAACCTGCGCGGCATCCGCGAACGCCTGCCCTATCTCCGGCAGTTCGGCGTCAGCAGCATCTATCTCACACCGATTTTTCTCTCCAACTCCAATCATAAATACAACACCTTTGACTATTATAAAGTAGACCCCGATTTTGGCACCGAGCAGGATTTGCGCGAGCTGGTGCAGTCCGCTCACAATTTGGGCATGCGCATCATGCTCGACGCGGTGTTCAACCACTGCGGCACCGAGTTTTTTGCGTGGAAGGACGTGTGCGAAAAGGGACGCGAATCCCAATATTTTGACTGGTTTTTTATCAACCGCGACGACTTTGTCAAGGACGATTTCAGCGTCGCCGACGGCAGGTTCTACACCTTTTCGTTCTGGGCAGGCATGCCCAAGCTCAACACCAACAATCCCGAGGTGCAGCGGTATTTTACCGATTTGTGCGTGCACTGGGTCGGCGACCTCGATATTGACGGCATTCGCTTTGACGTGGGCGACGAGATCTCTCACAGCTTTTTGCGGCGCGTCAACGCGGCTGTCAAGGCGAAAAAGCCCGAGACCTTTTTGCTCGGCGAAATTTGGTTTGACTCCATCGGCTGGCTGGGCGGCTTTGAATATGACTCCGTGATGAACTATCCGTTCACCGGCGCCGTCGGCGATTTTTGGCGCGACCGCGAGATGACCGCGCGCGACTTTATGCACCGGCTCAACTTCTGCCGCTCGCTCTATCCGCGCCAGATTAACGAGGCAATTTTCAGCTTTCTCGACACACATGACACCGCGCGTGTGCGCGAGAGCTGCCAAAACCAAGACGAAATGCTTCAAAAGCTCGCGATTCTGCTCACCATGGCAGGCACGCCCTGCCTGTATTACGGCACCGAAATCGCCATGAAGGGCACCCACACGCCCTACAACCGCAGCACCATGCCGTGGGACGAGATTGACGCAGGCAAATTTGACCGCTTCAAAAGCAAGGTCGGCGCGCTGGTGCATGTGCGCAACACACAGCCCGATTTGCGGCGCGATGAGATGACGTTCTTTTTTGACGAGAGCCTGCCGCGCCTTGTCGGCTACCGCAAGGGAGCCGTGACGGTGCTGCTCAATGCGGGAGACACGCCTGCTCCGGTTGCGGCGAAGCAGGATATTCTTTTTTCAACCGGTTACAAAGACGGCATCCTCCGACCGGACGGCGTGCTGATCTGCAAATAAAAATTAGGGAACCTCCAAAGGCTCCCGTGAGAGAAAAAGAGGGAGAACCATGAAACACAGAATAACCGCAGCCCTGCTGAGCCTGTGCCTGTCGCTCTGCGTCCTGCTCGGCGGCTGCAACATCAACATCAATGTCGGCGAAAACTCCTCCGACCATCCGCTGCAAACGCTGTCGGATTTGGCGAGCGACATCAAGAGCGGTCTCAAGGAGCTGGAAATCAGCGAGAACACCACCGCCGCACCCAAAACCACAGCGCCCAAAGCTACCTCCGCACAGGAAACGTCCTCGGAGAAAGCGACAAAGGCGCAAAAGCAGACCTACACCATGGCGGACATCCGTGCGCTGAAAAACACCAAAAATTTTGCCAAAAAGACGCTGGAGCATATATTTGACGGCACCATCAACGGCAAGGGCAACGCCACCGGCTATCACTACAATCAGGTGACCGACAGCAAGGGCGAGATTATCACCGGCACCGAGAGCAAAAAGGACAGCCGCGGCGTGTTCACGGCAAAGGTCAAGGTCAGCGGCAAAAAGAAAAACGGCTTCAGCACGTTTTATCCCGAGGAATGGACGCCCCAGCAGGTGGTGGACGCGATCAACGAAGCCTACGCCTACGCGCTGAACGACAAGAGCAATCCGCACGGCTCGCTGTGGATTGGCTACAGCGGCGATTTGGAAATCGACATGTATTTGGACAGCAACAAAAAAATCACCACCGCCTATCCGATTTATGAAGGAGATTAACCCATGAAATGCAAAGTCAAAACCATTCGCGGCAAGCACCCCAGAGTGGAGGTTGTGTTTGAAAAGGAAAAGTACGCCCTCGCAGGTGAGCTGCTGCTGGCGGAACGTCCTTTTTTGGGCGAAATCATCAAGCTTCTCAGCGACGTCGGCAGCGGTCAGGAAGCGGCAGGCAATTTTTCGGGCAACGCGTTCTCTGTTTGGGCGACGCCCGAGAGCACCCGAATCGCCAACGACATCAACAGCGCGGAAATCGAGGTACCCACCAAAGATTTGCTCAAGCTGACAAAGGCATATCAAAAGCAATATGACAGAATTCACCGTTAAAATAGCAGACGAGCTGTTCGCCCTGCGCTGCGGT
>CAMJOD010000117.1 GCA_946407465.1 uncultured Clostridia bacterium | reverse complement strand
GGAGCAGGTAGACAGAATTTTCCTTGCCGCTGCCACCGCCGCCAACCGCGCCAGACTGCCGCTTGCCAAGATGGCAGTGGAAGAAACCGGCATGGGCGTCGCCGAGGATAAGGTCATCAAAAATCACTTTGCTTCCGAGTACATTTACAACGCGTACAAGGACGTGAAAACCTGCGGCGTTATTGAGGAGAACAAGGTTTACGGCACGCAAAAGATTGCGGAGCCTCTGGGCGTGATTGCTGCCGTTATTCCGACCACCAACCCGACCTCCACGGCGATTTTTAAGGCGCTGCTGTGCCTGAAAACGCGCAACGGCATTATTCTCAGTCCGCATCCGCGTGCAAAAAAGAGCACCATCGAGGCGGCGCGGATTGTGCTGGAGGCGGCTGTCAAGGCAGGCGCTCCCGAAAACATCATCAGCTGGATTGACGTTCCATCGCTGGAGCTGACCAATATGCTGATGCAGGAGGCTGACTGCATTCTCGCCACCGGCGGCCCCGGCATGGTCAAGGCTGCCTATTCCAGCGGCAAGCCGGCGCTCGGCGTCGGCGCGGGCAACACACCGGCGATTATCGACGAATCCGCCGACATTCTGCTCGCCGTCAACTCCATCATTCATTCCAAGACCTTTGACAACGGCATGATTTGCGCCTCCGAGCAGAGCGTGATTGTCAGCGACAAAATCTATGACAAGGTCAAGGCGGAGTTTCAGGCTCGCGGCTGCTATTTCCTCAATGACGAGGAGACCGAAAAGGTGCGCAAGACCATCATCATCAACGGTGCGCTGAACGCACGCATCGTCGGTCAAAAGCCCTTCACCATCGCCAAGCTCGCCGGCGTGGACGTTCCCGAGAAAACCAAGGTGCTGATCGGCGAGGTGGAATCCGTTGACATCAGCGAGGAATTTGCCCACGAAAAGCTCAGTCCCGTGCTGGCTATGTATAAATTCGACACCTTTGACGACGCGCTGGCAAAGGCTTCGCAGCTGATTGCCGACGGCGGCTACGGCCACACCGCCTCCATCTATCTCGACGCGGTGAACGAGCGCGAAAAGCTCAACAAATTTGCGGCGACCATGAAAACCTGCCGCATTGTTGTCAACACGCCCTCCTCCCACGGCGGCATCGGCGACCTCTACAACTTCAACCTCACGCCCTCTCTGACGCTGGGCTGCGGCTCCTGGGGCGGCAACTCCGTGAGCGAGAACGTCGGCGTGAAGCACCTGCTGAACATCAAAACCGTTGCCGAGAGGAGAGAAAACATGCTGTGGTTCAGAGCGCCTGAAAAGGTTTATATCAAAAAGGGCTGCATGCCGCTTGCCTTGCAGGAGCTGAAGGACGTCATGGGCAAAAAGAGAGCCTTTGTCGTCACCGACTCCTTCCTGTACAAAAACGGCTACACCAAGCCGATTACCGACAAGCTCGACGAGATGAACATCGCCTACACGGTATTCTCCGACGTTGAGCCCGACCCCTCGCTGCTCTCCGCGCAGAACGGCGCCGAAGCGATGCGCAAGTTTGAGCCGGACACCATCATTGCCCTCGGCGGCGGCTCCGCAATGGACGCGGCAAAGATTATGTGGGTGCTCTATGAGCATCCCGACGTAGATTTTCAGGATATGGCTATGCGCTTCTGCGACATCCGCAAGCGTATCTATACCTTCCCCAAGATGGGCGAAAAGGCGTATTTTATCGCCATTCCCACCTCCTCCGGCACCGGCTCCGAGGTGACGCCCTTTGCGGTTATCACCGACCAGGAGACCGGCATCAAGTATCCGCTGGCTGACTATGAGCTGATGCCCAACATGGCGATTGTGGACGCGGACAACATGATGAGCGGCCCCAAGGGACTCACCTCCGCCTCCGGTATCGACGCAGTTTCGCACGCGCTCGAAGCCTACGCCTCCGTCATGGCGACCGACTTTACCGACGGTCTGGCGCTCAAGGCACTGCAGGTCATCTTCAAGTATCTGCCTGCCTGCTACGACAACGGACAGAACGAGCCCGTCGCACGCGAAAAGGTTGCCCACGCCGCCACCATGGCAGGCATGGCGTTTGCCAACGCGTTCCTCGGCGTGTGCCACTCCATGGCGCACAAGCTCGGCGCGTTCCATCACATTGCGCACGGCGTCGCCAACGCACTGATGCTCGAGCAGGTTATCCGCTTCAACTCCTCCGAGGTTCCCACCAAGATGGGCACCTTCCCGCAATATGACCATCCGCACACGATGGAGCGCTATGCCGAAGTGGCGCGCTTCCTCGGCTTTGGCGGCAAGGACGACGCCGAGAGCGTTGAAAACCTGATTGACGGCATCAACGACCTCAAAAAGAGAATCGGCATCAAGGAGACCATCGCCGACTACGGCGTGACCGAGGAGGACTTCCTCGCGACCCTCGACGAGATGACCGAGCAGGCGTTTGACGACCAGTGCACCGGCGCCAATCCGCGCTATCCGCTGATGAGCGAAATCAAGCAAATGTATCTCAACGCGTTCTACGGCAACAACAAGGACGCGGTGTGAGCGGTCAAATCATTTCAAATCAAACAATATAAGAACGGCAGGCAACGGGAAATCCCGAAGCCTGCCGTCTGTTTTATTTCTGTTTTCAGTCTGTTTCCGATCGTTTGATTCTTTGCCGCTGTCGTATATTATTCTATCAACCGGAATCATCTTGGTAAATTTCTGAATATCCTTGACATTTTCAAATATTTATAATATACTGATTATGGGACTTGTTTATCCTGCCAAGTGCACAGCACCCTTCGGGGTGTCTGCTTTGGCATTAAGGGAAAGATCAAGTCCTTTTTTATTTCACCGGTAACAACCATGTGTAAACAGCTTTATTTCTTCCGGATTTTTATCAAAAACGGCAGGCAACGGGAAATCCCGTCGTCTGCCGTCTGTTTTTGCGGGTATTATGTTGGAGAACGCAGCGGATTACTCAGAATAGGTGACCTGATAAATATCAAAATCGCCCTTGGAAACGTTGTTGTTCACCGAATTCATCGCGATGATGTACTCTGTTTTTTCGAGCTTATCCTCCACGACCTCAAATCTGCCGTAGCTGCTGTCGATGATTTTTTCGCCGGTACGGGTTTGCACCAAATCGCAGACCTTTCCGTTATCGACGGAAACATACCAGTCGCCTCTGATGCTGCCGCCGATGCTAAAGGTCTTGGTGCCGAAGTTGTAGTATTGCACGTCGTTGCCGGTCTTTTTGTAGGCATAGAAATCAGAGCCGTTGACGCCCTCCTCGCCGGAGTCGTTGGCAAACAAAACGGTGCCGTTCTTGTCAAAGATGACATAGTTGCTCGACTTGGAAGCCGAATAAACATCGCCGTAGCGTTTGTCCACCTTCAGTGTTGAATAATCGTTCGGGAACAGCTGGGTGCCGTCGAGCTTGCAAACCCTCTTGCCGCTCAAAACGAACGCGGGCGTTACATAGTCCAGCTCTTCCGAAAATTCCTTTGACACGGTATTGCCCTGTTTGTCGAGCAGGAAATAGGTGTGCTTGTAGTTGGCGTCGGTTGTGCGCGCAATGTAATACGGCTCCACATAACGGGATACCTCATAGGCGTTTTCGTCATAGGAGAAGAGCAGCCGGTCGGCGGCGTCATACACCTCGCCCTTGCCG
Source organism: uncultured Clostridia bacterium (assembly GCA_946407465.1). GTDB lineage: Bacteria > Bacillota > Clostridia > Oscillospirales > Acutalibacteraceae > Ruminococcoides. The sequence continues at coordinate 2,416 of CAMJOD010000117.1, read as the reverse complement.
TTCTTTTCGAGCATATAGGAACCGTCGTCATATATCCTTTTGTCCTCGTTGATGGTCAGACCTGCCGCGTCAACGGTCACTCTGTTCTCCTTGTCGTCCGTAAAGATAATGAACTGACCCTTTGCCGAAACCGTATACGGTTGTGTGCCGGTGGCATTCTTCACCAGCTGCTTGGCGGTCATGTCATAGACCTCCCACTTGCCGCTGTACATGATGTCGCCTTCGTCCGGAGAGAAGGAGAGCATTTTGTCGGTAAAATAAATCAGCGCGGCGTTCTTGTCTGTGGTCTCCTTGTCGGCGGTGATGACCTTGGCATATCTGTCGTTGAGCATCTCGATACCGGCGTATTTGCAGGGAAGCACCTCGTTGCCGTTCTTGTCCACCAAGCCGCAGGTGTTGACATTCTTGTTGTCGCCGGAGAGCTCTCTGACGGCGATATAGCCCTTGTTGGAGTAGGAGCCGTCAACCTCCTTTGCCGCCGCGTATTTTGCGCCGGTGTCCTTGGAGCCGTCGAGCGAAACTACGCCGTATTTGCCGGAAATCTGATAGATGTAGCCCGATCCGGTGAACTCCACGTCGTTGGTGTCAAGCTTGACGCTGCCGATTTTTTTTGCGCTGAGCTTGCCCATCACAGCGTCCGTCTGAGCCGCGCTCTGCTGAGAGGACTGCTCTGCCGGAGCGGCGTTCGATTCAACCGGAGCGTCCGGTGCTGCCGACGAAGCCGGTGCAGGCGCAGGTGCCTGACCGCCGGAGCAGCCTGCAAACACGGCGGTTGCCATCAAAGAAGCCGCAAACAGCGCGCACACAATTCTTTTTTTCATGATTATATCTCCTTTCGTTTGGAAACTTGCGTTTCCATCATGCTAATTATAGTAATCTAAGCACGCAAAGTCAAGACATATAGACCAATTTCATCAACCAACAGCTAAATTTTTGAAAAGCCGCCTTGCAAAAAAGTTATAGAATTTTTCAAAATCCCCTATACTATTCCGCAAAAATAGTGTATAATATATAAGAATCATATAAAACTATTCCCCAAAGGAGCTTCTTTATGAAACTGGATACCATTATAGCCGAAAGAAAACACAAGACCATCTACCGCGACGGCAATCTTGTCGCCAAGGTGTTTGACGAGTCCTTCCCCAAGTCCGACATTCTCAACGAGGCGCTCAACCAGGCGCGTGTGGAGGAGACCGGTCTGAACATTCCCAAGATTGAGGAGGTCACCAAAATCGACGGCAAGTGGGCGATTATCTCCGACTACATCGAGGGCAAAACCCTCAAGGAGCTGATGGACGAAAACCCCGACAAGATTGACGAATATATGAACCTCTTTGTGGACGTTCAGCTCAAAATCCTGAGCAAAAAATGTCCGCTTCTCAAGCGCATCAAGGACAAAATGCAGGACAAAATCAGTCAGGCGGACTTGGACGCCACCACGCGCTACGAGCTGCACACGCGCCTTGCGAGCATGAAAAAGCACAACAAGGTCTGCCACGGCGACTTTAACCCCTCCAACGTGATTATCACGCCCGACGGCACGCCCTATGTGATTGACTGGTCGCACGCCACCCAGGGCAACGGCGCAGCCGACGCCGCGAGAACCTATCTGTTGTTTATGCTCAACGGTCAAAAGGAGCTGGCTGAAAAATATCTCAAGCTCTATTGCTTCAAGAGCGACACCGCGCGCCAGTATGTCAACAACTGGATGCCCATCGTCGCCGCCTCCCAGTCCGTCAAGGGCAACCCCGAAGAACGCGAACTCCTCCTCAGCTGGGCAAACGTCTTTGATTATCAATAAGCAACGTAACGTTATTTTCAGCGCGGCTTTGCGCCGGTGGGCGCTTTAGCGCGGCTTTGGATAGTAGGATAGTGAGATAACGTATCATCAACGCCGCATCAGAAGTTGCTGTGACTTTTGATGCGGCTATTGCCTTTTATAGCGCGGCTATGTTGGTAAATTTATTATCATACGTTAGATTCGCGGACTGCCCACCGTGGCAACGGTATTGCCTTTTATAACGCGGCTATGCAGGTAAATTTATTATCATACGTTAGATTCGCGGATTGCCCACCGTGGCAGCGGTTGCCTACCGTGGCAACGGTTGCCTTTTATAGCGCGGTTATGGCAGAAATCTATTATTCAAACATTTAATAGCACAATATTTCCTTGACACCGTAGGGGCGCACCCGTGTGTGCGCCCGGGTAGGGCAACGTTCGTTTCCTTAATAAAAACGGTTGGATAGGACAACGTGGTCGGGCGAACACATGGGTTCGCCCCTACATATAAAACGGTTGTCGCTATTACCTTTTAGAACGCGGCTATGTAGGTAATCTCTCTATCATACATTGCAAAATTACAAAGAGGCTGTCGCAAATCGAAAGATTTTGCGGCAGCCTATGGTCATGAATGTA
>CAMJOD010000116.1 GCA_946407465.1 uncultured Clostridia bacterium | reverse complement strand
GCTTCCTTAAATCTGCATATAAATTGGTGCGGATTGAGCCGAAAGTTTTACGCCCGTCAGCATTGACAAAATGACCGAAAAAGCATATACTGTACAGGAAGACAGCAAAGGCGCTGCGGTGATACCCGTAGTGCCTTTATTTTTATGTATTATATTCTGTGAGGTAATGAAATCATGTCAAAGGTACCCGAAATGTTCGGCTGTAATGTATTCAATGACAAAAAAATGCAGGAAAGACTGCCAAAGTCCACCTACAAGGCGCTGAAAAAGACCATCAGCGACGGCGAGCCGCTGGACATCAGCGTGGCAAACGTGGTGGCTGCGGCAATGAAGGACTGGGCTATCGAGATGGGCTGCACCCATTATACCCACTGGTTTCAGCCGATGACCGGCGTCACCGCCGAAAAGCACGACAGCTTTATTCAGCCCAACGGCGACGGCGTGATTATGGAGTTCTCCGGCAAGGAGCTGATCAAGGGCGAGCCCGACGCGTCCTCCTTCCCGAGCGGCGGCATCCGCGCCACCTTTGAAGCGCGCGGCTACACCACATGGGACCCCACATCTCCGGCGTTTGTCAAGGACGGTTCTCTCTATATTCCGACCGCGTTTTGCTCCTACACCGGCGAGGTGCTCGACAAAAAGACGCCGCTGTTGCGCTCAATGGAACGCCTGAGCAGCGAGGCGGTCAAGATTCTTCACCTGATTGGCAGAACCGACATCACGCGTGTTATCACCACCGTGGGACCCGAGCAGGAGTATTTTTTGATTGACAGAAAGGTCTATAATCAGCGCGAGGACTTGAAGCTGACCGGCAGAACGCTGTTCGGTGCAAAGGCGCCCAAGGGTCAGGAGCTGGACGACCACTACTTCGGCTCCATCAAAACACGCGTTTCTGACTATATGCGCGACTTGGACGAGGAGCTGTGGAAGCTCGGCATTCTCGCCAAGACAAAGCACAACGAGGTGGCGCCTTCCCAGCACGAGCTGGCGCCGATTTTCACAACCTCCAACATCGCCAACGACCACAACGAGCTGACGATGGAGATGATGAAGAAGATTGCCGAAAAACACGGTCTTGTCTGCCTGCTGCACGAAAAGCCCTTTGCCGGCGTGAGCGGCTCCGGCAAGCACAACAACTGGTCGCTGTCCTCCAACACAGGTGAAAACCTGCTCTCTCCCGGCAAGCACCCCGAAACCAACTATCAGTTCCAGCTGTTTTTGGCGGCTGTTGTCAAGGCGGTTGACGAATATCAGGATTTGCTCCGCGCGACTGTTGCGTCCGCAGGCAACGACTGCCGTTTGGGCGGTCACGAGGCGCCGCCCACCATCATATCCATGTATCTCGGCGACGACCTCGGCGAGCTGGTGGATTCCATTATCAACGGGGAGGAATACATCAGCCACGGCAAGACCAGAATGGAGACCGGCGTTGATGTGCTCGCCGACTTCAAAAAGGACACCTCCGACCGCAACCGCACCTCGCCCTTTGCGTTTACCGGCAACAAGTTTGAGTTCCGCGCGCTCGGCTCGGCGCTCAATATCGGCTGCCCCAATTATATGCTCAACACCATGGTCGCCGAGCAGCTCAGTCAGTTCTATGTGGAGCTGAAGGGCGCGGAGGACATGACCGCCGCCGTCAAGAAGCTTGTCCGCAATGTGCTGACCGAGCACCGCAGAATCATCTTCAACGGCGACAACTACACCGACGAATGGATAGCCGAGGCAAAACGCAGAGGTCTGCTCAACCTCAAATCCATGCCCGAGGCGTTCTCTCACTTTATGGACAGAAAGAACGTGGCGCTTTTTGTCAAGAACAAAATCGTTACCGAGGCGGAATACCGCGCACGCTTTGAAATTGAGCTGGAAACCTACTGCAAGCAGATTAATATCGAGGCGCTGACGATGATTGACATGGCGAGAAAGAAAATCGCGCCTGCCGTCACCGAGTTTGTCGGCTCGCTCACCGAGATTGCGCTGTCCAAAAAGGCGCTTTCCGCCGCGATTCCCACCTCCTACGAGGAGAATCTGATTACGAGCCTGAGCAACAAGCTTGTTTGCTTTGTCAACACCACCAACGAGCTGGAGGACGCGGTGCTGGGCGCCGCCGAGCACAGGGTCAACATTCTGGAGAGAGCCAAGTATTTCCGCGAGGAGGTATTCTCCAAAATGCAGGAGCTGCGTGCCGTCGGCGACAGCATGGAGACCGAAACCGCCTCCGATTACTGGCCTTATCCGTCCTACAGCGAGCTGCTGTTCAGTGTATAAAACAGACAAAGCGGCAAACGGAATTTGTCAAAGATAGAAAAAACTTATCTTAATTCTTTTATGTAAAAAACAATGCCGCGAAATCTTGTACAATAATAAGTTGAAAAAAGACGTTACGGCGGTGTGAGTATGAAGAAAACCTTGCTTGTTTCTTCCTCCGGACAGAGCACGGCTCCGCTTTTGGAGCTGCTCAAGTCCGAGGGCTTTGGTCCTGTCAAGGTCACTGCCGCCGCCTTTAACGCCCGTCAGGAGACCGAGCGCACGGCGTTTGACCTGATTTGTATCAACGCGCCGCTTGCCGACGAAAACGGCATTGACCTCAGCCGTCACTTTGCCGAGACCACAAGGGCAGGCGTGGTGATGATTGTGCCGCAAAAAAACGCGGATGAGGTCAACGACATGCTCACGCAGTACGGCGTGCTGGTGATAGCCAAGCCCATCAACCGCCATCTGTTCCACCATTTTTTGCAGTTTACGGATTGCTTCCGCACGCGTATTCTCAAAATGGAGCGCGAAAACGAAGCGCTCAAATCCATGGTGGAGGACATGAGGCTGGTTGACCGCGCCAAGCTGCTGCTGGTTTCCTACTTGAATATGACCGAAGCCGAGGCGCACCGCTACCTCGAAAAGCGCGCCATGGATTTGCGCGTCAGCCGGGTTGAGGTCGCCAAGCAGGTCATTCAGACGTATCAAACTTAGCTATATTTCAGTATAAAATGATTTGCGCGTCCGCGCATAGAAAGGAAGAGAATATGAGTCGCAAAGCTTACTTGATTCTGGAAAACGGCATCGTATTTGAGGGCGAGTCCTTCGGCGCCGAAAAGGAAACAATGGGAGAGCTTGTTTTCACCACAGCGATGACAGGCTATCTTGAAACACTCACCGACCCAAGCTATTATGGTCAGGTGGTTCTTCAAACGTTTCCGCTTATCGGCAACTACGGTGTAATTCCTGCCGATTTTGAAACCGATACACCCGTTTTGAAGGGTTATATTGTCAGAGAATGGTGCCAAGCTCCTTCCAACTTCCGTTGCGAGGGTCAACTTGACGCCTTTTTAAAAGAAAAGGGAGTGCCCGGCATCTGCGGCATCGACACCCGTGCGCTGACCAGAATTGTCCGCGAATACGGCGTGCTCAACTGCAAAATCCAGTACAAGCCCGACATGACCGACGAGGAGATGGCGGCGCTGAAGGCATACACCATCAAGGACGCGGTTGAGAGCACAACCTGCTCTGAAACAGAGATTTTTGCGCCGGAGGGCGAGGAAAAATACAATGTGGTGCTGATGGACTTTGGCGCTAAGCATAACATCGGCAGAGAGCTGAACAAGCGCGGCTGCAAGCTGACGGTTGTTCCGGCGCACACCTCCGCCGAGGAGATTCTCGCGCTCAATCCCGACGGCATCATGCTGTCCAACGGCCCCGGAGACCCTGCCGAGAACGTGCAGGTTATCGAGGAGCTCAAAAAGCTCTGCGCGGCAAATGTTCCGATTTTCGGCATCTGTCTCGGCCATCAGCTGCTCGCGCTGGCACAGGGCGGCAAGACCGAAAAGCTGCACTACGGTCACCGCGGCGCCAACCAGCCTGTCAAGGAGCTGAGCAGCGGCAGAGTGTTCATCACCTCCCAGAACCACGGCTACGCGGTTGTTTCCGACAGCCTGCACGAGGGAGCCGAGGTGAGCTTTGTCAACGGCAACGACGGCACCTGTGAGGGCGTTGTCTACAACAACATGCCGGCATTCTCCGTCCAGTTCCATCCCGAAGCCTGCGGCGGTCCGCAGGAGACTTCGTTCCTGTTTGATAAATTCCTGGACATGATTGAAGAAAACAAGTAACGCTTCGCTTTGAATACTGAATACTATACTCTATACTAAAGGGATTGATAATATGCCACTGAAAAAGGATATTAAACGAGTAATGGTAATCGGCTCCGGTCCTATTGTTATCGGACAGGCTGCTGAATTTGACTATGCAGGCACACAGGCGTGCCGTGCCCTCAAGGAGGAGGGACTGGAGGTTATTCTGGTCAACTCCAACCCGGCGACCATTATGACCGACAACGCCATGGCGGACAAGGTCTACATTGAGCCGCTGACGCTCGAAACCGTCAAGCGCATCATTCGCAAGGAGCGTCCCGACAGCCTGCTGTCCACGCTGGGCGGTCAGACAGGTCTGACGCTCTCCATGCAGCTCGCCAAGGAAGGCTTTTTGGAGCAATACGGCGTCAAGCTGCTGGGCGCAAGACCCGACACCATCGACAAGGCGGAGGACCGCCAGATGTTCAAGGATACCATGCTGGAAATCGGCGAGCCGGTCATTCCCTCCACGGTCGTCAACGACGTGGATTCCGCGCTCAAGTTTGCGGCTGAAATCGGCTATCCTGTCATCATTCGCCCTGCCTTCACCCTCGGCGGCACCGGCGGCGGTATCGTCAACAACGAAGAAGAATTAATCGAAATCACCTCCAACGGCTTGGAGCTTTCGCCCATTACGCAGGTGCTGGTCGAAAAGTGCATTTCCGGCTGGAAGGAAATTGAGTTTGAGGTTATGCGCGACAGCGAGGGCAATGTTATCACCATCTGCTCGATGGAAAACTTTGACCCCGTCGGCGTTCACACCGGCGATTCTATTGTTATCGCGCCTGCCGTCACGCTCTCCGACAAGGAATATCAAATGCTCCGCAGCGCGGCGCTGAATATTATTTCCGCTCTAAAGGTAGAGGGCGGCTGCAACTGCCAGTTCGCGCTCAACCCCGAGAGCTTTGAATACGCGGTGATCGAGGTCAATCCGCGTGTGTCGCGTTCCTCTGCGCTCGCCTCCAAGGCGACCGGCTATCCCATCGCGAAGGTAGCCTCCAAGATTGCCATCGGCTACACCCTCGACGAAATCAAGAACGCCGTCACCGGCACCACCTACGCCTGCTTTGAGCCGGCAATCGACTATGTTGTCGTCAAGTTCCCCAAGTGGCCGTTCGACAAATTTGTCTACGCCAAGCGCAGCCTCGGCACCCAGATGAAGGCAACCGGCGAGGTTATGGCTATCGCGCCGACCTTTGAGCAGGCAATCATGAAGGCTGTCCGCGGCGCCGAAATCTCTCACAATACCCTTGACGACAAGGAGTTTGAGAGCTATTCCGCAGCTTCCGTTATCGACCGCCTGAGCGTCTGCGACGACCGCCGCATCTTCTGTTTGTATGAAGCGCTCAAGCGCGGCGTCAGCGTGGCGCAGATTCATGAAATCACCATGATTGACGAGTGGTTCCTCGAAAAGCTCAAAAACCTTGTCAATCTCACCAATGAGCTCAAGGGCGCTGAGCTGACGGACGAGCTCTATCTCCGCGCCAAGAAAAACGGCTTCCTCGACAAGACGATTGAGGAGCTGACCGGACAGCCGGTGCAGCAGCCGCTTTATCCGGTATATAAAATGGTAGACACCTGCGCCGCCGAGTTTGAAGCGCAGACGCCTTACTTCTATTCCACCTTTGACAAGGAGAACGAAGCGGAGCAGTTTATCAAAAAGAACGACGACGGCAAAAAGACCATCATCGTATTCGGCTCCGGTCCTATCCGTATCGGTCAGGGTATCGAGTTCGACTACGCCTCCGTTCACTGCGTATGGGCGCTCAAGCAGGCAGGCTACGACGTGGTGATCGTCAACAACAACCCCGAAACCGTTTCTACCGACTTTGACACCGCCGACAGACTCTACTTTGAGCCGCTCACCAACGAAGATGTGATGGGCATCATCAAGACCGAGAATCCCTATGGCGTTGTGGTCGCGTTCGGCGGTCAGACCGCTATCAAGCTCACCAAGTTCATGAGCGACAACGGCGTCAACATTCTCGGCACCTCCTACGATGCCATTGATATGGCGGAGGACAGAGAGCGCTTTGACGAGCTGCTCGAAAAATATCACATCAAGCGTCCGCGCGGCGT
>CAMJOD010000115.1 GCA_946407465.1 uncultured Clostridia bacterium | reverse complement strand
GCGTCACGGGCGAGAACTTCTCTCCGGCGCTGCCGCCGACGCGGTTGGTCGGCGAGTCGGGACGCCTGAGCTCCGGAAAGGCTGCCTCCAGATCCTCCAGCTCGCGCAGCAGCCGGTCGTATTCAAAGTCGGAGATCTCCGGCTCATCTTGGTTATAATAGAGATTATTGTGGTATTCTATGGCGGCGGTCAGCGCGGCTATCCGCTGCTCTGCCGTTTGCTTGTCCATGCAATCACTCCCGGGCACCTCAAAAAATATAGGGTCGTTCAGAGGTGCGGATATTTTATAGTAGATACTTGTCAAAACGACGCAGTCATACTGACGTATAACGAGGAGTTTTGGCAAGAAGTTGCTGTGAAAGATGTGTGCATATGAGCAGCTTTATATTTTTAGAGGTGCCCTTATGTTATGCTGTCAAACCCTCCTGTAAAGAGCTTGAATATATCATTAAAGGAAACAAACACAATCAACAGAATCAACAGTGCCAAGCCGATGCCGTTGACAATATACTCTACCTTGCGCGGCAAATGGCGGTGCGTGATTGCCTCTATCACCAGGAACACAAAGCGACCGCCGTCGAGCGCCGGAAACGGCAGCATGTTGACGATGCCGAGATTGACGGTAATTAGTGCCATAATCATCACGATGTTGAGCACCGCGTCACCAAAACCTGTCTGCAAGCCGACAGCCGCCACATCCGAAACCGCTTTGGTGATGCCGACGGGACCCGACATATCCGTGAGGTGAAAGCGTCCGCGCACCAGCAGCTCCAGGGACTTCCAAACGCTTTTGGCAAGGCTGACGGTGCCGGTAAAGGTCTCCTCCATCACGGTGCCGAAATTCTTCTCCTTTGGGAGCAGATAAAAGTCGATGCCGACGGCGGTTTTGTCCTCACCGGACTTGTAGGTGTAGAACTGCACACCCTTTAGCTCCTGCTTTTCACCGCCGCGGATAACCGTGACATCGCCGGTGTAGCGCAGGCGCTTGTCGCGCACCTCAATCTCCGGATAGGAAAAGTCCTTGGGCTTTTCAGCCTTTGCTGTGGTGTAATAGCTGTCGATGATGCCTTTGAATACGGTATATGCCTCTTCCTTGGCGGTCACGGCATTAATCTGCTTGGCGCCGGACGGCAAAACCTGATAATAGAGCGTGGAAGCGGTCTCGTCGTCAATCAGCTTTAGTTCATCGCGCATGGTGTATATATAGTTTGTCGCTTCGGTGCAGCAATCCTGCTTAAAGACCGTGACTGACTGCGGGTCTACCTCCTCGCAGGGCAAGAGCTGAATGCCAAGCGCGAGGTCGCGTGAATTGGCGACCGAGTAGCCACCGACAGAAACAACCCTGTCGCCTTCCTGCAAACCGGCGTTGGCGGTGTAGGCATAGGGTGCAAAGCCGGAGATGGTGGTGTCAATAAACTCCGTCTGAAATACAGTGACGATAAGCATCAGCAAAAAGCCGACGATGATATTCATCACCGCTCCGGCGACGATAATAATCATGCGCTTCCAAACCTTGGCGTTATTGAAGGCGCGCGGATTCTCGCTATCCTGATCCTCACCCTCCATGGCGCAGTAGCCGCCTATCGGAAAGAGCCGCAGCGAATAGCGTGTTTCGCCCTTTACAAAGCTGAACAGCTTGGGACCCATGCCGAGCGCAAATTCGTTGACCTGCACGCCGGATTTTTTTGCCGTGATAAAATGTCCAAATTCGTGGGCAAAAATGATAAAATCAAATAAGAGAACGCCGATGATAATCAGCAAGATTGTAATGAATACCTGCAAATATGATTCAACTCCAAAATAGTTTTCCGCAATTGAGCAACAAAGATATTGTCCGTTTTACCTCAGTATGAACAGATTACCCTCCGACACGCTCCGTAACAAAGGCGCGCGCCTGCCTGTCTGCGTCTAAAATATCCTGCACACAGACGGGTGCAAAGTTCGGAATGCTGTCCACAGCGCCCATCACCAGCTCGCCGATTTCGAGGAACTTGATTTTTCCCTGACGGAACAAAGCGTTTGCCTCCTCGTTGGCGCCGTTGGCGATTGCCGTTGCCGCGCCGCCCATGGCAAATGCCTTTTTGCAGGCACGCAGACAGGAAAAGGTGTCGTAATCCGGCTCAAAAAAGCTGAGTCTGCCGATTTGGGCAAGGTTCAGCTCCGCCACGGGAGACGGATAGCGCATGGGATAGGTGATGGCGTACTGAATGGGAATCCGCATATCGGGCACACCGAGCTGCGCCAGCACCGAGTTGTCGGTAAATTCCACCAGCGAATGAATGATGCTTTCGCGGTGTACCACCACGTCGATGTCGTCGCCGCTGACGTCAAAGAGTCTGCCTGCTTCGATAATTTCCAAGCCCTTGTTCATCATAGTGGCGGAATCTATGGTGATCTTGGCGCCCATGCTCCAGTTGGGGTGCCGGAGCGCCTGCTCAACCGTTACGTCGCGCAGCTCCTCTGTCGTTTTGCCGAAGAAAGGACCGCCGGACGCGGTGAGAATAAGCTTTTTGAGCACCTTTTTGTCGGGCATTCCCTGCAAGCACTGAAAAATTGCCGAGTGCTCGCTGTCCACCGGCAGCAGCCGGACGTTGTTCGCCCTGACCGCGTCTGTCACCAAATCGCCGCCTGCCACAAGCGTTTCCTTGTTGGCGAGGGCAATATCCTTTTTTGCCTGCGCGGCAGCAATCGTCGGCTGCAAGCCGACCATTCCCACAACGGAATTGAGCACCAGGTCAGCCTGCGGCAGCTGCGCCGCCTCAACCAGACCGTCCATGCCGCTGCGAACCTTTGTGGAGGTGTCGGCAACGGCTATTTGCAGCTCCTTTGCCTTTTCTTCGTTAAAGACAACCGCCAGCGCGGGCTTATATTTGCGCACCTGCTGCTCGAGCAGCGCGATATTTTTCGCAGCCGTGAGAGCAGATACCTTTAGATGAAGCTTATCGACTACGTCCAGCGTTTGGGTACCAATGGAGCCGGTCGAGCCGAGAATAGCAATATTTTTCATAATTACACCAAAATTTGAAGAAACGGCATAAACTGTCCCAGAATCACCACCAAAGGAGCGGTGAAGATGATGCTGTCACAGCGGTCGAGCATGCCGCCGTGACCCGGAAAAACAGAGCCGTAATCCTTTATTTTTAAGTACCGTTTAATCATAGAGAAGCTCAGGTCGCCAATCAGCGAAACGACCGAGTCAAGAATGGCGAGAACAACCAGCGCTGCAAAGTTGACGCGGACAGATTCATCGCCGCTAAAGACAACGAACTGAAAAACAAGTCCCATTATCATTGCCGACGCAACGCAGAACACCGCGCCGCCGAGCACGCCCTCCACCGTCTTTTTGGGGCTGATTTCGGGACAAAGCTTGCGTCTGCCGAATTTGCTGCCGATAAAATAGCCGCCGCCGTCCGCCATCCACGGAAGAAGGAATATCAATACAAAGAAAAAGCTGACGCTGAAGCCGTTGCCGACGCACGCAAGCGACACGGCACTCATGCCAAAGGTGATGAGAAGGGTGCCGAACAACGCATAGGCAAGCATGCCGTAAGAGAGCTTTTTGTGGTAGACAAGACTCACCACAAAGCCCAAAACCAAAAACAGGAAGGTGAGCATGTAGGTCAGGGTGGCTTCGGTGACAACGATCGGCATGAGCAGCGCATACAGCAAGCAAACAATGCTGAGCGGAAGAATGCCGTTGAGCTTTCTGGCTGCCAGATATTCAAAAACCATCCATGCCGACGCCAGCCCTACCACAATACCGATAAGCGGATGCCACAGCTCCGCCAATATCATCACCAGCACAACCGCCGGTATTCCAATCGCCGCCGTCAGCAAACGCGGCTTTAATGACTTCATAATATAATCTCCCTAAACCTTTCTGCCCTCTCCGTCCCTCAACATCTGAGGGCAGGAGCGACGAGGGCGCCGCTCCTGCGCGAAGCTTTTTGGAAGCCCGGATTCATGCGGGTACGCATGCATAAATCGGCGGTTCCATGATAAAACACACATTCAATCAGACACCGCCGTAGCGGCGGTTGCGGCTTGCGTAGATACGCAGCGCCTCATCTAAATCCGCCTTGGTAAAGTCCGGCCAGAGCTTGTTCATAATCACAAACTCTGTGTATGCCGACTGCCAAAGCATAAAATTGGAAATACGGTATTCGCCGCTGGGGCGGATAATCAAATCCGGGTCGGGCTGACCGGCGGTATAGAGATGATCCGCAACCAGCTGTTCGGTGACGTCCGCAGCGCGGAGGATGCCGGATTCCACCTTTGCACAAATGTTTTTGACAGCGCGCACGATTTCATCACGGCTGCCGTAGTTCATAGCGATATTGAGCACCATGCCGGGTCTGTCCTTGGAGCTTTCTTCATTTTCGTTCATCAGCTCCTGCAGCTCCGGTGAAAAACCGCTTTTGTCGCCGATAAAACGCACGACAATATCGTCGTCCTGAAAATCCTCCAGCGCCTCCCTCAGATAGGACTTGAACAGTCCCATCAGCGCGCCTACTTCGTCCTCGGGACGCTTCCAGTTTTCGGTGGAAAACGCGTAGACCGTCAGATAGCGGATGCCCACCTGCGAGCAGTAGCGCGTGATGGTGCGAAAGGTCTGCGCTCCCTCGCGGTGCCCTGCCTTGCGCGGCAAACCGCGCTGCTTTGCCCATCTGCCGTTGCCGTCCATAATAATGCCGACGTGCTTGGGCAGCACCATCTCCTGCGCGAGCGCCGCGCCGGCGCCGGAGTCGTCTTTTTTATTCTTACCAAAAAACGCCATTTTACAGCTCCAAAACCTCTTTTTGCTTGTCGGCTGAAATTTTGTCGATCTTTTTGGTCATCTTATCGGTCAGCTCCTGGGTCTTTTTCTCGCCCTGCTTGAGATCGTCCTCGGTCAGCTCGCCTGCCTTTTTCATCGCCTTGAGCTTTTCGATGGTGTCACGTCTGACGTTTCTGACCTGCACCTTGGTTTCCTCGGCAATTTTTTGCACGTCCTTGACAATACCCTTACGTCTTTCCTCGGTGAGAGGCGGGAAAATCAGGCGAATCACCTTGCCGTCGTTGTTGGGGTTGATGCCGATGTCGGACTTCTGGATTGCTTTTTCAATCTGTCTTAACACAGAGGCGTCCCAAGGCTGCACAATCAGTGTGCGCGCTTCGGTGACCGAAACAGCCGCCAGCTGGTTGACGGGCGTAGGCGCGCCGTAGTAATCAACCTTTACCTTGTCGAGAACCGCGGGATTGGCTCTTCCGGCTCTGATTTCCGCAAATTCCTGACACATGTGGTCAACGCGTCTGTTCATTCTTTCCTCTGCTTTTTTTAATTGCTCTTTCATGCTTACGCCTCCTGATGTTGAAAAATGAATAGTTTAACCGTTTGTTACTATTGTTCCGATATTTTCGCCGCAAACCGCTCTGTAGATATTCTCGGGATCGTCGATGCTGAATACGAGAATCGGCAAATTGTTATCCTTGCAGAGCGCGGACGCGGTGCTGTCCATGACAGCCAAATCCTTTGCGAGCACCTCCTGGAAGGAGATGGTTTCGTACTTCTTGGCGTCGGGATTCTTTTTGGGGTCGCTGTCATAAACGCCGTCCACCATGGTCGCCTTCATAATAACGTCCGCTTCAATCTCAACCGCACGCAGCGCTGCCGCCGTGTCAGTGCTGAAAAACGGGTTGCCGGTGCCGCAGCCGAAGATAACCACGTTGCCCCTGTTCAGGTGCGCGACCGCCTTGTTGCGGATATAGGGCTCCGCTACCTGATGCATGGCGATAGCGGTCATCACGCGCACATTTACGCCGAGCTGCTCGAGCGCGTCGCACACGCCGAGGGCATTGATGGTGGTTGCCAGCATGCCCATATGGTCGGCACGCGTTCTGTCCATCTCGCCGGAGCTTCTGCCGCGCCAAAAGTTGCCGCCGCCTACCACGACGCCGATTTGCACGCCGGCGTCGGCACACTTCTTGATTGACTCACAAATCTTCGTCACGATGTCAAAGTCAATGCCGTGCTTGGCTTCACCGGCGAGTGATTCTCCGGACAGCTTTAACAATACTCTCTTATATTTGGGTTGCATATATAACACCTCATTATTCATAGTTAATGTTATTATACAATATATTGGAAATAAAGTAAAGACAAAACACTAAATAATTTCTTGCCGCACACACGTTTTTCACACAGAAGGGCGAAGAATTTTCTCCCGGATATGACAAAAGGCACGACCCGCGTGCCTTTATACTATTCTCTGATAAAAGACTTTAAAACAGATGTCGATGGAAAATTCCGC
>CAMJOD010000114.1 GCA_946407465.1 uncultured Clostridia bacterium | reverse complement strand
TAAAGGTCATGCCGTATTTGACGGTCTCCTCCTTGTTTTCGCAGAGGGCAAGAATGCCGTCCGCTTCGATCTGCATGGCGCAAATAATACCTATCATATTTCTTATCCTTTCTGTTACCGCTCAAAAATTATCGGTTTGATACATAATAATGGAAAGCGCTGCCAGCGGTGCGGTCTCAGCGCGCAAAATCCGCTTGCCGAGGGTCGCCGCTCTGCCGCCGTTCAAAAGCACCTGCTGCACCTCCGATGCCTCAAAGCCGCCCTCGCTGCCGATAAACATGCCGAGGGTTTGGGGCTTGCCTGTCAAAATATCCTTGACGGAATCGCCGCCCAGCTCGTAGAAGAATATCGTTTGGTCGTTCTCCTTTGTCAGCTCCGCAGCCTGCGCAAAGCTTACGCAGTCCGCCACCTCGGGAATGATGCCGCGGCGGCTCTGCATGGCGGCTTGCAGGGCGATTTTTTGCCAGCGCTCACGCTTTTTGCGCAGCGACTTTTCGTCGGGACGTGAAACACAGCGTGCCGAGAGCATGGGCACGATGCGGCTGATACCCAGCTCCACGCATTTTTGCACGATGGTGTCCATCTTGTCGCCCTTGGGCAACGCCTGATAGAGCGTGACAAACACGTCCGGCTCGTTCTCGCACGGCTTGCGGCTGAGGACGCGCAGCGTGCCGCCGCTTTTGTAGGCACAGTCACACTGCTCACCGTTCGGCGTGATGACCGTGACCGCCTCGCCGTCGCGCAGACGCAGCACCCTTGCATGCTTTTGATTTTCTTCGCTCAGCGCATAGACGTCTGAGCTGATCTCTTCTTCACTAAAAAACCAAGCCATAGAAACACCCTTTTTTATTTGGCATGAGAAATTTATGGTTTACAATTTGTTATCGGAAGTGCTACAATAGTGGAGAGGTGATGATCTATGGTAACATTAACCGAAAAAGATTTGATGGAGCTGCTGCAAAATAATAATCTCCGCGAGGACGCGCTCGAAAAAGAGGTCGTGGAGCGCCTTGCAGCGCTGCACCTGAAAACAGCGACCGCCGAAAGCTGCACCGGCGGCTTGATCAGCGAACGCATTACGCGCGTCAGCGGCTCCAGCGAGGTCTTTGACTGCGGCGTTTGCTCCTATGCCAACGCCATCAAAGCCAAGGTGCTGGGCGTGAGCGAGGAGACGCTTGCCGTGCTGGGCGCTGTGTCGGCGGAAACCGCTATTCAAATGGCAGAGGGCGTCAAAAAGCTGTCGGGCGCAGACATCGCCGTGAGCACCACCGGTATCGCTGGTCCCACAGGCGGCACCGCCGAAAAGCCTGTCGGGCTTGTCTATATGGGCGTGTGCACCGACGAAAACGCCTATGCCGTCCGTCTGCTGCTGTGCGGCGAGAACGGGCAGAACGACCGCGCGACCATTCGCCGTCTTGCCTCTTCCGCGGCGCTGTTCAGCGTGCTGTCGGAATGTCACCGCTTTGTCAAGCCGCCGATAGACGCCTATTTTTAAAAGCACCGATTGATGCAGGTGCGCAAATCGCGCTGTCGGATCATTTTCAGCCTGCCGCGTGCGCGTTCTTTCGGACGAGCATTTCGCGGAACTGCGTGGGCGTTCTGCCGTTGATCTTTTTGAATACGCGCGAAAAATACATCTGATCGGGAAAGCCCACGGAGTATGCCACATCCTTGACCGAGAGACTGCCGTTAGAGAGCAGCACCTCCGCCTTGGAGATGCGCGTGCGCGTGATGTAGTCGCTAACCGAAACGCCCGTTTTGTCCTTGAACAAACGGTACAGGTAGCTGCGGTCGATCTTGAGCGCCTCCACCACATCTCTCACGCAAAAGCCGGGCGTGTTGTAGTGCAGATCAATATAGCGGCAGGCACGGCTCACGTAGCCGTCCGCCTCCATCGACTTGCTCGGGAATTTTTCTATATAATAAGAAAGCAGCATGAGCAGGCAGCCGCCGAAGCGGTAGAGCAGATAGGGCTCGTCGGAGCGGACGGTCACATCGGGAATATCAAACAAAAACTCAAAGCCGTCGAGGTCGATCTTTCCGAGCACGGGCGATTTTTTTGACACCTCGATACGGCTGAGGATCGCCGCGCTCGCAAAGCCCGAAAATTCCAGCCATGTGTACTTTGCGGTTTCGTTTGTATGGATCGCAAAAACGCACTCGGGGAAGATCAGCACCGAGTATCCCGTTGGTACCTCAAAACACTTTCCGTCTATATTCACGGAGCAGACGCCCTCATAAACATAGACCAACTTATAGCTCTCAAATTCCGTATTCTTTTGAAAAAGCCCCGATTTTTGCTCATTATTGCCATTGGAATGACAAATAAAATCCACCAGATTCTTTTTTTCCGTTTTCATTTTTCCATCAACATTTATCCATATAAAACTAACAATTCTGCATAGAAATAAAAGCCGTTTCCGTATATACTAAATATGCGGTTTTCTTGCCGTTATGTCTATATTACACCATCTTTCTGTTTTTTTCAATAGCGCAAGGAGTCAATTTCAAAATGGATTACAAATATGACGTGGTGAATTACAACAAGAACATTCCCGCGACTATCATGCATCTGCACCTCTCGTCCGACACCCACAAAACCGAGCTGCAATGGCACCGCGAGCCCGAGATTGTCTATGTGATTGAGGGAAAATCCGAGTGCAGCCGCAACGGCGAATCGCAGATTGTGAATCAGGGCGATTTTATTATTTTTAACAGCGAGGATGTTCATTTGGTGCGTCCGGTTGAGGGCACCGGCTGCCATTTGCTGTGCGTCAATTTTTCTTTTGAATATATCCGCATGTTCTGCAAGTCGATTGACAGCCTGTTTTTTGATGTGAGCGAGCAGCCGGTGCTCAAAAAGGAGATTATCGGCGTGCTCACAAGCATTGCCGAGGTGGACAACGACAGCGACTACGCGCCGCTGATTCAGATTTCCTACATCAACAAGCTCTATTATATGCTGCTGACGCAGTGTGTGCGGTTCAGACGCACCTCCGGCACCGGCGCCAACAACAAGCGCGATTTTTCCTATGCCAAAACGGCAATTGCCTACATCAACGAAAACTTCAAGCGCGAGATTTCGCTCGACGAGATTTCCGGTGTGGTGAGCCTGTCGCCCTCTTATTTTTCAAAGTATTTTAAGAACGTCACGCAGGTCAGCTTTTCGGAATATCTCGCCAACCTCCGTCTCGAAAACGCCATCAACGACATGCTCAACTACAACACGACGGTATCGACTGCCGCCTTTGAAAACGGCTTTGCCAATGTCAAGTCGTTCATCACCCAATGCAAAAAGGTCTACGGCTGCACCCCCGCCCAATACAAGAAAAAGCTCTTAACCAAACGTGACCAAACGTGACAAACGTGACGTTTGATCCAATCCGCAAACGTGACGTTTGATCCGGTCCGCGCAACGGACGTTTGTTTGTGAGGAAAATTTGCGTCACGCGTTATGCATACCGGTGACGACACAGGTTTTTGCACTTGCGGTTGTCGGGCGTGAATGAATCCGTGCTTTCTCGGCAGAGACGGCGTGAACCCATGGGTTCGTCCGACCGGTTTTTACAGAATTTTGATGATAGTATTTTCTTTCTGTTTGTTTTATGATAATAGTTTTACCGGCACAGCTGCAACGCTTGTGCCGGCTTTTTTATGCAAAAAAGTATTGTGTGATTTTGTGAACGTCGCCGTCCATAACGGCAAAACTGCTGCGCAGCTCGCCTTTGATTTCGGGCGAAATAAGCTGATGAATATACACGCTGTCAATGCCAAAGTCCGCGGCGCCGCCGATGTCGGCGATATAGTCGTTGCCGACCATCACGGATTCCTCTTTTTTGAGCCCGTAGCGGTCAAACAAAATCTGAAAATAGTGGCTGTCGGGCTTGGAGCACTCCTCGTCGGAGCTGATGCAGATGCCGTCAAAATACGGCGTCAGTCCCAGCATATGCAGCTCGTTTTCGGTAAAGGTGCGCTGCGCGTTGGAGAGCAGATAGATGCTGCCGCCGTTTGCCTTTATCGCGTCGAGCAGCTCCGTCACGCCGTCATAGAGCCTGATAAATTTGGTGGAGAAGCAGCGAAACACCTCGCACATCTCCGACACCGTCGCCTTTTTCGGCTTTATGCCCTTGCGCGTAAACAGGGCGCGAAACACCTTTTCTATTTTTATATCAATCACTTCATATTCCGGATGACGTCGGCGCACTGCTTTCTTCTCCCTGTCCACCAGCTCGCCGTAAGCCTTGTCAAGCTCCTTATACGTATAAGCGGCGCCGTAGTAGCCGTAAAGGATTGCCATTTTTTTCCAAAGCTGTGCGCTCCATTCATCGGTACGAATATCCACCAGGGTGCCGTAGAGGTCAAAAATATAGTTTTTATATCGCATGCTGCCGCTCCTTTTGTTTTTCTTTATTCTACCAATTTTCGACAAGAATTGCAATACCTTAAAAAATATGGTAAACTCTTTTTGAGGTGGTTTTTATGACAAAAAAACAGCGCGCCGTGCTGGCGGTTGAGGCGCTGAAGCAGGAATATCCGGACGCAATCTGTTCGCTGACCTACCGCGAGCCCTTGCAGCTCCTCATAGCCACGCGGCTGTCCGCGCAATGCACCGACGCGCGTGTCAACATGGTCACACCGGCTTTGTTTGAACGGTTCCCCACTGTCAATGAATTTGCCGAAGCGAGCTACGACGAGGTAGCGGCATATATCAAAAGCTGCGGTCTGTTCAAGACAAAATCAAAGGATATTGTCGAGATGTGCAAAAAGCTGCGCGACGACTTCGGCGGCGAGGTGCCCGACACCATCGAAGAACTGACGACGCTGCCCGGCGTCGGCAGAAAGACCGCCAATTTGATTTGCGGCGATATTTTCGGCAAGCCGGCGGTCGTGGTGGACACCCACTGCATCCGCATCACCACGCGGCTCGGACTGCACAAGCAAACCGACCAAAAGAAAATCGAGATGGAGCTGAAAAAGCTTTTGCCGCCCGACGAAAGCAATGATTTTTGTCACCGTCTGGTGCTCCACGGCAGAGCTGTCTGCACGGCGCGAACCGTCAAATGCGCGAGCTGCTGCATGAAGGACTTTTGCCCCACCGGCATAAAGGAGCTGAAGCATGCAGATTAAGCTGATTGCCCTGGACTTGGACGGCACCGCCCTGCGCTCAAACAACACGCTCTCAGCAGCGGTTGCCGAAGCGATTGAAGCAGTGGCGGCACACGGTGTGGAGGTCGTCGCCGCCAGCGGCAGACCCTACGGCTCCATGCCGCAGGACGTGCTGCGCCTAAAGGGCGTTAACTATGTGATTTCCTCCAACGGCGCCGCCATTCACGACAGCAGCGGCAGGCGAATCCATGAAACTCTGCTGAAAGAAGCCGCCATCCTGCGTCTGCTGGAGCTGACAAAAAACGAGGATTTGATTTGGGAAGCCTTTTCCGACGGCGCCACCTACACCGACAACCGCTATCTGAGCGACCCCTTGCGCTACGGCTGCACACCGGCGTACATCAGCTATGTGCAAAACTCGCGCGGCGGCTTGGACAACATGCGGCAATATATTTTTGAAAACCGCGACAGGCTCGACAGCGTGGAGTATGTCTGCCCCGACAAAGCAAAGCGCGAACGCGTGCGCCGTCTGCTCGAAAGCGCCTTGGAGGACGTCTACATCACCTCGTCCTCGGCAAATTTTGTGGAATTTATGGACGCCCAAGCCACCAAGAGCAACGCGCTCCGGTGGCTGAGCAAAGCGCTGCAAATTCCGCTCCGTCAAACCGCAGCCTGCGGCAACGCCGACAACGACGCCGACATGATAGCGTGCGCCGGACTCAAAGCCGCCGTAGCCAACGCCTCAAAAAGCTGCCGCGACGCCGCCGCGATCATTCTGCCAAGCAACGACAACGACGGCGTGGCAAAGCTAATCGAGCTGATTATAAAGAACCAAAGTCCGACTCACCTTTAGCAGGCGTTTTACCGGTCTTTTCTCTTTCCGCCGGAATAGAGCCGGTCATTTCGGTAGCGGAAACAATGTTGGAAGATAGCTCCAAATCCTCACGCTTCGGGTCAAAAATTCCGTCATAGCGCTTTTTTGACGGAAAATGCTTTTCTACCTTTTTAATTTTTTTCAAAGCAAACAGCTCCTTTCAAGTCTAGTATGACCGAAAGGAGCTGTATTATTGCATCAAAAAACCTGCACAAACAAAAAAGACGACCAAAGCCGTCCGTCTTGCAATTAATTAAGAATTACAAATTAAAAAATACCCTCAAAACTGAATAAAAGCAGATTGCAATGTATGCATACTGACTGACCAAA
>CAMJOD010000113.1 GCA_946407465.1 uncultured Clostridia bacterium | reverse complement strand
CTTTTTTATTGGTTCATATCATTTTAGCACATACAGAAACAGAAAAAAGGCTGAGCTTAATAAAAACTCAACCTTAAAGCATAATTTCAATTATGTACTAATGTATGTACTAATGACCGCCATGAATTAAATACCAAAGCCATTCCCACCAACTCACGGAAATCCCTCCTTCTTTGAATTTTTCAATTCAAAGATATCAGAATCACCGCTTTTTTACGATTTGAAGAAATAGTTATAAAACGTGAGAAAAGCTTGTAATACAACGCCGTCCGAACAAGCCGGGCGGCGTTTGATTTACATATTATTTTTTACTTTGTCGGCGTAATAATAAATAAATTCCGTCAAGGTCGGAACACCTTTTTCGGAGGAAACCGGAGCGGTGTAGCACGTTTCGAGAGTGTCGATGTCGGTTTTTCGCCATGCGCTGTTAATGGCGTTTTGCATGGCGCGCTCAACGCTTGCGTCGGACTTTTGATACTTCTTGGCAATCTCGGCGCAAATATAAGCCTGCTTTTTGTGGCAAATCATCTCGATGGCGTCGCGCAGGTAATCTCTGCCCACTGCGCGCGGACTTATTCCGACCATGTTTAATTCATTGGTTATATTTTGCTGCAAGCGCCTGTTGTAATCGTCTTCAATCCGCTGTTTTATTGTCGGGCTGCAGGTTTCGGCAAAAGGGTTCTTATCGGGAATACAAGAAATAATGCTCCTCAGAAAATTAATTACCATAGGTACGCTGTAGTCGGACTGGGATTTAACAATAATATAATCCGCTCCGAATTTCCGCACGGCAGCCTGAGTATACGGACTTACATTATTTGTCACAACCAAAATATACGGATGAACCCTCAGGTTTATTTTTTCTATATCAAGAAGGTACTTCATACCGCTTCCGCTGCCCTTTTGCAGCTCCAAATCCAAAACAACGGCATTCGGCAGAAATTCTTCCGTAATTTTTAAGGCTTCGTCAGAATGAGCCGAAGTTCCGATCAGGAAAACATCGTCAAGATTAGCGCAATAGTTTTCATATTCAAAGCAGGTGTTTTCATCGTCCTCAACGACGAGCAAATGAATTCGCTTTTTCATTACATTCACTCCCCTTTTTGCCATTATACAACAATTTCAAACACTTTCCAACAGTTTCCAACAAAATATTTTTGTTTTTTCGCTTTTTAGTGTAAATTAAACTATAATTAACAACTAAAGCAAATGGAGATAATTGTATGGAATTCGGAGAATACCTGCGTGAAATGCGAATAAAAAAACATTACAAAACCGTTAAACTTGCGAAATTAATCGAAATTTCTCCAAGCTACCTTTCTTGTATCGAAGCCGGCAGACGTTCCGCGCCCTCTTTCGATATTATAAAAAAAATTGCGGATGTTCTTGAAATGGATGTTGAGGAGCGGCACAAGCTTTATGACCTTGCCGCCAAAAGCAGAAAGCCTAAAACGCTTGCATACGATATGACTGAGTATATTATAAATAAACCTAATCTTCATAAGCTGCTGCGTTATTCAATGCGCTGCAACCTGACAGAAAAAGACTGGAAAAAAATTTTTGAGTACATAAAAAGAAACTATTTTTATTAAGGTAACACCGCACAATTCAGGTGTGCGGTGTTGCCTTAAATCATCAGGCTTTCAAGCGTATCGAACAGAACCTCCGGCTGCACCGGCTTTGACAGATGAGCGTTCAGACCCGCCTGCATACTGCGCTGCACATCTTCGTCAAAGGCATTCGCTGTCAGGGCAATAATCGGAACGGTCTTTGCGTCCGCACGTTCCATGGCGCGGATGGTGCGCGAGGCCTCCAAGCCGTCCATCTCGGGCATACGCATATCCATCAGAATCGCGTCGTAATAGCCCTCGGGATGTGACGCGAACAGCTCCACCGCGATTCTGCCGTTTTCGGCGTGGTCTGCCTTTATCTCGCGCATGTTGAGCACCATCATCATAATTTCCGCGTTGATTGCCATATCCTCCGCAAGTAAAACGCGCTTTCCTCTGAGATCTGTCTTGGCTTTACCGTCCTGCTCCGAGAGCTTCTTTTTCTTCACGGCAGATTTGAATTCATCCATGATTGCGGCGGCAAAAAGCGGCTTTGGCAAAAAGCTGTCTACACCCGCCTGTATCGCCTCGTCCTGAATGTCATCCCAGCGGTAGGCAGTAAGAATGATGATGGCGGACTCATGACCTACGGCTTCGCGAATCATGCGGGTGGTCTCTATTCCGTCAAGCTCAGGCATTTTCCAGTCCACAAGTATCAGCTTGTACGGCTCCCTGCGGGCATGGCGCAGCTTGACCATCTCCACCGCCCGCTTACCGTTGTCTGCTGTTTCGGAGGTAACACCCACCTTCTCCAAAACCAGCTGAGCGTGTTTAAGGGCAACCGGATCGTCGTCTATAATCAGCACGGTCATGTTCTCGGGATGTATATCGTCATACTGCTCCCCGTTGTCCGTCCTGTCCGAGTCGGAAAGAGTCACCGTAACAATAAAGGTTGTGCCAACGCCCTTTTGGCTTTCTACACGGATATTGCCGTTCATCATCTCTACAATGCGCTTGGTGATTGCCATTCCGAGTCCCGAACTGCCGTACTTGTTTGTGGAGGAAGAGTCCTCCTGTGAGAAGGGATCAAAAATATGAGGGAGATACTCCTCGCTGATGCCTATGCCGGTATCGGAAATTTTGAAGCATAAGGTGGATTTTCCTTCAAACTTTGCCTTGCGTTCAATTTGAAGCTTCACCTCTCCTCCTTCATCCGTGAACTTTACCGCGTTGCCGAGAATATTGACGAGCACCTGCCTAAGCTTCATATTATCTCCGATATAGTACTCGTCTATGTCCGAATTAATACTGCATTTATATGACAGCCCTTTTTCCTGGCACTGACTGCTGAACATGGTGTTGACAGCCTCCAGCAGCTTTCCAAAGGAGAATTCTTCATTTTTCAGTGTCAGCCTGCCGGACTCGATGCGGGACATATCCAGTATATCATTAATCAAACCCAGCAAATGCTCGGCGGAAGCACCTATTTTTTCCAAATATTCTCTTGTGCGCTCCGGAACATCAGGGTCGTTCAGCGCGATACTGTCCAAGCCGATTATCGCGTTCATCGGGGTACGGATTTCATGGCTCATATTTGACAGAAACGCGGTTTTGGCTTTGCTGGCTTCCTCTGCGGCGGAAAGTGCGTCGTTGAGCGCCTGCTGCTGCTCCATTGCTCTTCGCGTCTCTGCGTCGGAGTTTACGAAGCAAGCGCCCACGCTGCGGGAGATTTGCCCTTCTTTGTCCGACTTGCTTCGCATGCCCGCAAAGCGCACTGTTTCATAGCTTTCTTTTCCGCGCCGCTTCACCATATAGGTGTAGGAAATGACGTTGTGGTCTTTCAAGCTGTTTATAATAGATTCCGGCTGAATAAAGCGCATGAACTCGTCGAGATACTGTTCCGTTATGTACCGTTTGGCGTAAGCGGTCACAGACGCAAGATACTTAAAGTGCTCTCCTGCCTTAAAGCCGGGCTCGTCCAAACCGGTGTGCGATTGATAACAGACGCCCTCATCCTTGTCCAGCTCCAGATAGTAAACGCTCCAGTAATCGGACGCGAGAGCGGCAATAATTTTGCTCTGCTGCTCCTGCCGGCGATCCTTTTCCAACAGCTGCTTCTGCAGCTCCAGCCGCTGTTCAAGCTCCTTTTGTTTTACGCGGCTTTCAGCCTCTGTTGTTTCATGCTGCAGAAGAAGGCGGCTGTTCCGCTTGATTTGGTAAACGATAAAGCCGAACATTGTCAGCATAACGGCAACCGTCAGAACGGATTGAAGCACGCTTCGCCTTACGGTTTCTTCGGAGATGGAGCCGATACGCTCGCTGATGACGCTTTCACGAATCAGATAAGTCAGCTGCCAGTCCGTTCCGTTTACCGGGATATATGTCAGCGTTTCGTGAATGTCATTGTAGGTAAACGAAACAACGCCCTGCTTACCCGACTGAAAGTCCTTTACAAAGGCGTTATATGAATTTGGTTCCTCAAAAGCCGCCGTCTGCATCGCTCCCAGAAGATTGTCTTCCATTGCAAGACCGCCGAGAACAGAGTTTGTGAGGGCTGTGCCGTTTACTGTATAGAGGTTGCAAAAGGTAGCGTCTCCGGTATTGGTTGTCATCGAAACGCCTGAAAGCATTTCATTCATATTGATTGCCATAAAGCATACGGACAGTCTTTTGCCCCGAAAGCTGATGTTGATCGGCGCGGCGATGATAACGGTCTTTTCCTTACTTTCGGGATTGAGAATGGAGATATCAGGCTCACTGAGCGTTTTATAATCAAAGCCTTAATCAGCGATATTGTTATCGGTTCCCGCAGAGGTGTAAATCAGTCCATCGGTATCCACAAACGCAAACTTATCCAGATGGTAAAGCTGCTTCATGCGCGTCTGATAAGCCTCCAAATGCACTTTGTCACTGAGGTCCTCCTCCGTCATCAGTTCGATTGCGACGCGGATGGTCTGTATCTTATCCTGCAGATTCTTTTCAACAACCTGTTCACGCCGTCCGGCAAGCTCATCCAAATAGAGCAGACTGACCGAGCGAACAGCATCTTCCGTGTCTCTTTTGGCGTTATAGCCCATCCATACGGTACCCAGCACAAGAATTACTGCAAGGATGATGCTTCCGACCACGGCGATTGTTGCCGTTCGATTACTTTTTACCTGCTTCACCATAGCTTCACACCGTTTCCTTTAGACTGATGATGAGAATCTCGGATTCTCCCATTCATATCAATTATACATGATAAACCGTCAGCGCGCAAGTGTGAGCTGCCGGAATATGCTATTACTCAGATTGAATATTATCGTCAGTTTTCTTCTTGTCATCGTCATTGAGATAGTGTATAATAGAATAGAAAACAATATTTTATAGGCAATACCGCATAATTCAGGTGTGTTGATTGCGCAGCAAAATTTTTCGTCAGGTTGTACAAATAAATCAAGGTAAGGCTGACGCCTTGCCGATTTTTTTGGCAAGCTGACGGAATAATATTATTAAGTGTTACCCTTGTTTTTTTCTTTTTATTGTGATACTATATTATAAGTAAATTTTTAGGATCGTAAAAGCTTACGGGTGATTGCCTTATGAAGAAAACGGCTGACACTTTTTACATGACGCAAAAAGAACAGAAAAAGCTTCCGTTTACGGTTCCCGTAGTTTTGCTGAGCGTTTATATTTTTGGTAGGCAATCAGGAATATTATTCTGCGCAACTATATTACGGCTTTTGTGTTTATGGTTTTTTCAACCCTGATTATAAAAAAGGTTATTACGATTTTGATGATGACGATAATGAAGATTATGAAGAATAAAAGGAGTTTGAGATAAAATGAAATTAGGTATAGTTGGACTTCCGAATGTCGGAAAGAGCACGCTTTTTAACGCAATTACAAACGCCGGCGCGCAAAGCGCGAACTATCCGTTTTGCACAATTGAACCGAACGTGGGGGTTGTAGCTGTCCCCGACAAGCGCCTTGACGTGCTTGCCGAGATGTATGACCCGGACAAATACACTCCCGCTTCAATTGAATTTGTTGACATTGCCGGCTTGGTTAAGGGCGCTTCAAAGGGCGAAGGACTGGGCAACAAGTTCCTTTCGAACATTCGCGAGTGCGACGCTATTGTACACGTTGTGCGCTGCTTTGAAAACGACGATATTATTCACGTTGAGGGCAGCATTGACCCAAAACGCGACATCGAAACCATTAACCTTGAGTTGGTTTTGTCGGACGTTGAGATGATGGAGCGCAGAATTGACAAGACCAAAAAAATGCTGAGGGGCGATAAGAAATATCAGCGCGACATCGACTTTTATCAGCGCGTGCTGGACGCCTTGGAGCAGGGCAAGCCTGCAAGAAGCGTTGAATGTGACGATGAAGAAAAGGCGCTGCTAAGCGAGGTTGCGCTGCTGACAAGCAAGCCCGTGATTTACGCCGCGAATATGAGCGACACCGATTTTGCCGAGGGTATTGATTCCAACGATGGCTACAAGGCGGTTCAGCAGATTGCCGCTGAGGAAAAAGCCGGCGTACTGCCGATTTGCGCGCAGATTGAGGAAGAAATCGTTGAAATGGACGCCGAGGAAAAGGAAATGTTCCTTGCGGACATGGGGCTGGAGGAAAGCGGACTTGACCGCCTTATTAAGGAATGTTATTCACTGCTTGGGTTAATAAGCTATTTGACCGCCGGCAAGCAGGAGGTAAGAGCCTGGACAATCAAAAACGGCACTAAGGCTCCCCAGGCGGCAGGAAAAATCCACTCCGACTTTGAGCGCGGCTTTATCAGAGCCGAGGTTATCGCCTACGACGACCTTATCGCGTGCGGAAGTATGGCTGCCGCAAA
>CAMJOD010000112.1 GCA_946407465.1 uncultured Clostridia bacterium | reverse complement strand
GAGCAATCCGTTTTCCGCTGTGAGCAAGATTACCTATGTGCCGCAGTTCCAAACGCAGGTCGAGCTCACCAATCAAACGTCGTCCGGGAGTATTCTTGCCGAATGGAATCCGGTTATCGGCGCAACGCAGTACACGGTATATTTCAAAGCGGCGGCGTCTGCTTCATGGCGCAGCGTCACCACCGGCGAGACCGATATTGCTTTGACAAACGCGAACGCAGGCACCGCCTATTTGGTGCAGGTGCGTCCTTGGTTCAGCGGCACACCCGGCTTGTATTCCAAGGTCGCGCGCATTGTTTATACCGCTGTGACGGACGAAAAGCCCGTTGTCACCGCCGCCAACACCGACGACGGCATCAATGTTTCGTGGACAAGGGTTTCCGGCGCGACCTCGTATATCCTGTATTACAAGCTCACCGGCAAAGCGGAGTGGGAGTCCTTTGAGATGGAGGACAACAAAATTCTGGTGACGCAGCCTGTCGGCGGTTCGCAGTATTCGTTCCAGGTGCAGCCGGTGTTCGGCACCACGCCGGGCGCTTATTCGAGAGTCGTCAGCATTGTCTATATGACCGACAAGGCGCCGGTGCTCTCGCTCAGTGTGTCAAACGGGTGGATTACCCTCAACTGGACAGATGTGGCAAGCGTGGGCAGCTATCGTGTCGAATATTGGAGCTCCGCCAACCCGTCCAACGTCAGCAGCTGTGAAATCAGCGACCGCAGCGCGGTTCTGAAAATGGTGACAAAGGGCGTGACCTATTATTTCAGAGTGACGCCGCTCTTCGTCGGTCAGGCAGGCACTGCCTCCGAGGTTCAGTCAATTATGCTCTTTTGATAAAATGATACTTATAGCCGCGGTTTGAGAGCCGCGGCTTTTTTGCTGCCGCAAAACGCTTCCAAAGGCGGATTTGGGTGCAGCGACAGGACGGTCATTTGTTAACAGAGAAAACGTAAGAACCGCCGTTTATGAATTTTTGTAATCCGCAAAACGCTTCCAAAGGCGGATTTGGGTGCAGCGACACGCTGCCAATTGGTGACAGAGAAAACGTAAGAGCCGCCGTTGATGAATTTTTGCATTCCGCAAAACGCTTCCAAAGGCGGATTTGGGCGCAGCGACACGCTGCCGACACGCTGCCAATTGGTGACAGAGAAAACGTATGAGCCGCCGTTGATGAATTTTTGCAATCCGCAAAACGCTTCCAAAGGCGGAATTGGGTGCAGCGTCACGCTGCCGTCACGCTGCCTTTGTACAATTATTATAAAAAATACACGAAAAATTCGTTTGGAAATTTTCCAATTTGCTTGAAATTCACAGATTTTTTTGGTATGATATATAGTAGAAAGCTATAAGATAGGCTAATTGCGGAGTTTTTTGCGTGAAAAGGGAGTTGAAGACATGAATTACAGCTTAAACGACGGGCGCAGCGAGGTCATCCGCTTTGCGGAGGGCGACAGCGTGCGCGCATATGACTACTTCGGCGCACATCCTGAGGAACGCGACGGCAAATCCGGCGTGGTGTTCCGTGTGTGGGCGCCCAATGCGGAGAATGTTTCGGTAGTCGGTGACTTCAACAATCACGAAAAGAACCTGAATTTTATGGAAAAGCGCGAGGGCGGCACATGGGAGTGCTTTGTCGAAAACGCAAGGGAGGGGCAGAGCTATCAGTTCTGCATCGAAACCCCTGCTTTTGAGCGGATTATGAAGTCCGACCCCTTTGCCTTTTTTGCGCAGGTGCGGCCGCACACCGCGTCTGTTATCTACGATTTGGACGGCTATCAGTGGAACGACGGCGCTTGGCTCGAACGCCGTGCCGCCGCCGATTCGCTGAAAGAGCCTATGAATATTTATGAGGTACACCTCGGCTCCTGGAAGCGCAACGAGGACGGCAGCTTTTTCAGCTACCGTCAGTTTGCCGAGGAGCTGACCGCCTATGTCACCGACATGCACTACACCCATGTGCAGCTCATGCCGATTATGGAGTTTCCGTTTGACGGCAGCTGGGGCTACCAGACCACCGGCTACTTTGCCGCCACCTCGCGGTTCGGCGAGCCAAAGGATTTTATGTATTTGGTTGACTGCCTGCACCAAGCCGGCGTCGGTGTGATTGTGGACTGGGTTCCCTCCAACTTTCCAAAGGACGCGTTCGCGCTCGCCAAGTTCGACGGCACGGCGCTGTTTGAGGACGAAAACCCCAAGCGCGGCGAGCGTTCGTCGTGGGGCACCTGCCTGTTTAATTTTGAACGTCCCGAGGTGCTGAGCTTTTTGGTGTCCTGCGCCAATTTCTGGTTTGACAAGTACCATCTCGACGGCATGCGCGTCGGCTCGCTTTCGTCCATGCTGTATCTCGACTACGGCAAAAAGGCAGGCGAGTGGGAGCCCAACCGTTTCGGCGGCAAGGAAAATCTGGAGGCGATTGAGTTTGTCAAGCGGCTCAACACCGCCGTGCACCTGTTCCATCCCAACGTGCTGATGTTTGCCGAGGAGAACACCTCGTGGTCAAAAATCACGCACAAAATCGAAGAGGGCGGCATGGGCTTTGACTACAAATGGAACCGCGGCTGGATGAATGACATGCTCAACTACATGACGCTCGATCCCCAGTGGCGGCCGTTTAACCACGACAACCTCACCTATAGCTTCTTCTACGCGTTCTCCGAGCATTTTCTGCTGCCGCTTTCGCACGACGAGGTTTCCACCGGTCAGGGCACGCTTCTCTCGCGCATGCCCGGCAACCAAAACGACAAGTTTGCCGATTTGAGGGCGTTCATCACCTATATGTATGCCCACCCGGGCAAAAAGCTGCTCTTTATGGGCACCGAATCGGGACAGGTTATCGAGTGGGACTACCGCGTGCCGGTGTTCTGGAACCTGCTGGAGGAGGACAAGCACCGCAAGCTGCAGCACTTTTTCCGCAGTCTGAACCGTTTCTATCTGGAAAACCGTCCTTTCTATGAGCGTGACACCAGCTGGAAGGGCTTTGACTGGATTCACCACGACGACTACACCAACTCCGTCATCGCGTTCAAGCGCACCGACGAGGACGACAACGAAATCATCGCGGTTTGTAATTTCCGTCCGATTCAGCATCATAAGTATTTTATCGGCGTCTCCAAAAACGCCGTCTATGCCGAGGTGTTCAGCTCCGACAGCGCCGAATTTGGCGGCTCCGGCGTCACCAACGGCAGCGAGATTCGTCCCGTTCCCATGAAAATCCACGGCTGCAACCAGGGACTTTCGCTGACCCTGCCGCCGATGAGCGTCATCTATCTGAAGTGCGTCAATTAAAATGCGTAATGCATAATGCATAATTGACCGGGAGGAAAGGTTCGCGCAAGTTTTCCCGATAGGTGTAGGGGCGAACCCATGTGTTCGCCCAGCCGCCTTGCAAGCGCTGTCAGAGAATGATTTTATGTGAAACGCGGGATACCTTATCCGGTCGCACACATGGGTGCGACCCTACACAGGTATTATCACCGCGGCTCAGTTTATCATTACAACATCTGAGTGTGAGCATACGGCATAACAAATCCGGAGCGAAGCGACCCTTCACTCAACTCTGAACTCTAAACTCTAAACTCTCAGACAAAACCAACAATATTGGAAACAATTAAACTATAAATAAGAAAACGGAGGTTTTTGCATGCAAATGTTCCCAAAGAAGGAAGTAGTAGCAATGCTGCTTGCAGGCGGACAGGGCTCCAGACTGGGTGTGCTTACCAAAAAGCTCGCCAAGCCTGCTGTACCGTTCGGCGGCAAGTACCGCATCATCGACTTCCCGCTCTCAAACTGTGTCAATTCCGGCATTGAGGCCGTGGGCATTCTTACGCAGTACCAACCGCTGATTCTCAACGAGTATATCGGAAACGGTCAGCCCTGGGATCTCGACGGAATGCACGCCGGCGTCAACTGCCTTAGCCCGTATCAGGCAATCAAGGGTGCCGACTGGTATTCGGGTACCGCCAATGCGATATATCAGAATATCAACTACATCGAGCGCTATGATCCGGAATATGTAGTCATTCTCTCGGGCGACCACATCTACAAAATGGACTACAACAAAATGCTCGAATACCACAAAGAAAAGAACGCTGCCTGCACCATCGCGGTTATCGACGTTCCGATGGAGGAGGCTTCGCGCTTTGGTATTCTGAACACCAACGCGGACGGCTCTATCTATGAATTTGACGAAAAGCCCGCGCATCCCAAGAGCACCAACGCGTCAATGGGTATCTATATCTTCAGCTGGAAGGAGCTGCGCAAGTATCTGACCGAGGACGAGGCAAAGGAAGACTCCAGCCACGACTTCGGCAAGGACGTGCTGCCCACCATGCTCAACGCAGGCGAGCGCATGTTTGCGTATCCCTTTGAGGGCTACTGGAAGGACGTCGGCACCATCGACAGCCTTTGGGAAGCCAACATGGATTTGCTCGACCCCAAGGTGACCCTCGACCTGAAGGACATCTATTCGCGCAATCCCATGATGCCGCCGCACTATGTTTCTCCCGACGCCAACATTCAGAACTCTCTGATTGCAGACGGCTGTGAGGTTGAGGGCAATCTGGAATTTTCCATTCTGTTCTCCGGCGTGACCGTCGGCAAGGGTGCGACCGTCAATTCCTCCATCATCATGCCCGGCGCAGTGATTGAGGACGGCGCGACCGTGCAGTTTGCCATCGTTGCCGAAAATACCGTCATTGGCAAGAACGCCAAAATCGGTCAGCGTCCCGAAGAGGTCGAAGATCGCGACAACTGGGGCATTGCCGTTATCGGCGAGAACACCCACATCGCGGACGGTGTGTTTATTAAGGCAAAAGAAATGATTGACAGTGAAACGGAGGTGACGGGTAAATGAGAAGTAATGACGTATTAGGCTTCATCTTCGCGGACTCGCTTGCCGACAAGGTTCCCGAGCTTTCCGCCTCCCGTACAACAGCGAGCATTCCCGTCGGCGGCAAATACCGCGTCATCGACTTTGTGCTCTCCAACATGTCCAACTCGGGCATCAACAACGTGGGCATCATTGCCAAGAGCAACTTCCTGTCGCTGACCGACCACGTCGGCTCCGGCAGCGCCTACGATCTCTCCAAGAGAAGAAGCAACCTCACCCTGCTGACGCCCTACGGCGGCAAGTCGTTTGGCAGCTTGGTGGAGACCATCTATAACATGCACGGCTATCTTGACAACTGCCGTGAAGAATATGTGATGATTTCTCCCGGCAACATCATCACCAATTTTGACTACACCGATCTGTTTGATTTCCATTCCAAAAACAACGCCGACGTGACCTTTGTCTACAGAACCGGCGTGGTGCCCGGCGGCTACGACCGTCCGCTCACCATTGACGTGGACGACACCGGCAAGGTTACGCAGGTATTCATCAAGCCCAGCGTCACCGACGAGGTTGTCAACCATGTGTTTGGCTCCATTCTTATCAGAAAGTCGCTTTTGATGGAGGAAATCCGTCAGGCGCTCAGCCTCAACCGCCTCGACTTCAAGCGCCTGCTGCAGGATATGGTCGGCAAATACAACGTTTACGGCTACGAAAACAAGGGCTACACGGCTGTAATCAGCTCCATCAATTCCTACTTTGATTTCAACATGGATTTGATGAAGAAGGAAGTCCGCGACGAGCTGTTCAATCCGCAGCATCCCATCTACACCAAGGTACGCGACGACGCTCCGTCCAAATACGGTCTGCGCAGCAGCGTCAAGAACTCCATCATCGCACAGGGCTGCGTCATTGACGGCGAGGTCGAGAACTGCGTCATCTCCAAGGGCGTTTATGTCGGCGAGGGCGCCAAGCTGAGCAACTGCATTGTGATGCAGGACACCAAAATCGGCAAGGACACCAACCTCAACTATGTCATCATCGACAAGGATGTCACCATCAAGGACGAGCGTTCGCTGATGGGCTTTGAATCCTACCCGATCTACATCGCCAAAAAGTCTGTAGTATAAACCGGTGCCCCGGTGGGCAGTGCGCCTTTGGATAGCATGCGTTTGATTATGCGTTAGCGTGACGGCGCCTCAGGCTTTGGCTTGACCGGGTTAACGGGTCACGCTGTTCGGCGGCGCGTCATCGGTAAACATAAAAATGTTATTTAGGAATAAGGGCGAACGCTTCTGTTCGCCCTGACAGCCTTATTCTTTTTATAAAAAATAAAAAATAGAAAATAGGAGGAGAACCCTATGAGAATTTTATACTGTGCCTCTGAGGCAAATCCCTTCTGCGGCAGCGGCGGTCTGGCGGACGTAGCCGGCAGCCTTCCGCATACCCTTTGCAGAAAAGGTCAGGATTGCCGTATTGTTGTTCCGCTCTACGGCACCATTCCGCAGGATCTCAGAAACCAGCTGAACTTCATCACCAACTTTACGGTTCCGGTTGCATGGAGACATCAGTATTGCGGTCTGTTCTGGGCACGCTGGAATGACTGCACCTACTACTTCATCGACAACG
>CAMJOD010000111.1 GCA_946407465.1 uncultured Clostridia bacterium | reverse complement strand
CAGAAGGCGATGGATTCGCTGACAAGCGGCAGAACCAGCTTTGTTATCGCGCACAGACTGTCTACCATCAAGAACGCCGACCTGATTTTTGTTATGAAGGACGGCAACATCGTAGAAACCGGCAACCACGACTCCCTCATGGAGCTGGGCGGTCTCTACAGCGAAATCTACAATTCTCAGTTCAACTGATTATCAAATTCTATTCAGGGGACTGTCGCACCGTGTGTGCGGCAGTTCTTTGATTTTTGCAAAAAGACACCCCGCACAGGCTCAAGGGCTTGTGTGGGGTGTCTTGGCTGTTTGGTTAGTTATGCAATATCTTTGTCTGCTTTTGCGCCGTTGTTGTCTGCTTTTGCGCCGTTGTTATACAGCTCGTTGGGAGAGATGTCAATATCGCCGTCGCACCATACGGTCATGCCGTAGTCAATATAGACGCTGTTGAAAACGTCCGTATCCTTCAGCGCGGCAAATCCGCTGCGCGACAGCAGAGGCTTGCAATCATAAATCCTTTCTTCACCGGTGTTGAACCGTACCCAAAGCAGATAATCTTGCATCGGGCGCACGCCGC
Organism: uncultured Clostridia bacterium; assembly: GCA_946407465.1. Classification (GTDB taxonomy): domain Bacteria; phylum Bacillota; class Clostridia; order Oscillospirales; family Acutalibacteraceae; genus Ruminococcoides. The sequence continues at coordinate 5,887 of CAMJOD010000111.1, read as the reverse complement.
TGATTGTCAGCGAAGGCTTTTGTTCGCCTGCATAAGCAATTCCGTCTTTGATATACATTGTGATTCTCCTTTATTGAAGCGGCTCGATTTTTCCGAACGCTTCACCGCGCACAGCCTTGTTCCACGCTCTGTATAATTCGTCCTCGTGAATGACAGCCCACGCTTGTACCAGCTTCAATTGCTTGACCGGAAGACTTCCGGCGAGCAGCTCGCCGTCAACGCCGACAGACGCCCGATACTCGCCGTAGAAAACATGAAAATGGGGCTTGTGGTGCTGTCCCTCGTCCATATAAATCATTTTGATGATAATACTGTAAAATCTGCATAATTCCGGCATAATGTCGGCTCCTTAATCGTTGTATACACTCATTATAATCTGTCCGCCGAAAAAAGTCAACACATGTGCAGCCGCAAAAAAATGCCGCGCGAGGGCAAATATACCTTTATGCTTGCTTTTTTTCTGATTCTATGATATGATTACTCTGTATAGTCAGAGTCAATAAATCAACAGAGATTGTTGATATTAATTTGTTGAATGAATACGGAAAACGGTTGCCATAGGAGGCGCGGCCGGAGCCGTTATTTGCTGACAGGGGACATCACAACACCGGAACAGCGTTCCGCAGCGGGAGAAAGGACAGAATATGACAGACAAATCAAAGGTGATTTTCGGCAACGAAATCAGTGCGCGCGCCTATCGCAAGGCGGTCGCAGGCAAACAGAAATATATCAAAAAATTCGGCGACGACAGCAAGGCGGATTATCCCGTCAAGCTGACCGAAAACGCCACACTCGGAGAGCCGCTCGGCGTGCGCGACATCCGCGTTGCCGAGGGAGAGGAAGAGGCGGATTTTGACCTCGAAAAGGGCGTTATCGTCGGCAATATCCGCATGGGCTTCGGTCACTATCGCATTTCTATCGCGATGGCGTCTGCCGCGCACGCGCTGGGCTACAAGCCCTATTGGATGGATCTCAATTCCTACAAGGACACCACCTGCACCAAGGTCATCGGCGCACAGAACGACCTCTATTCGCTCGGCTCGCGCCTGTCGCAGAAGAGCCGTCTGTTCAACAAGCTGCTCTGGGAGCCGCTCAACTATGAGGGCTTCCGTCAGCTCACCTACAACGCCGCCGACCAAAAGAACGCCGAGCTGATGGCGCCGGTGTTCCGGAATATTCCCAAGAAGCTGCCTGTCATCGGCACGCACGTTTGGCCTGCACAGGCGGCGCTCCACGCCGGTATGCAGTATGTCGTCAACGCCATTCCGGACAACTGGCCGATGGCGCTGCATCTCTCCGAGGGTGCGGTGCATCTGGTGCAGACTCACCAGTCCTATTTCGGCTACCGTATTCTCAACGGCATGGCAAAAAAGAAGCTCCTCAAGCCCATGCCCTCCGACGCGCTCCGCTACACGGGTCACTACATCGACCACGAGCTGGTTTTTAATATCGAAAAGGACTGCGCGGCGCGTTTGGCACGCAAGGAAAACGGCAAGCCCATGCGCTTTTTGCTGACAATCGGCGGCGCCGGTGCGCAAAAGGAGCTGTTTGCGGCGGTGATAAAATATCTTATTCCGGCTGTCCGCGAAAACCGCGCGGCGCTCTACATCAATGTCGGAGACTACCGTCAGGTCTGGGAGGCGCTGCGCCGCGAGGTGCCGGCGCTCAACACCCTTGCCGCCACGCACTTTGACAACTGGGAGGACACCAAGACGTTCTGCTCCGCCGCGCTTGACGGAGATGTGGAGGGTATTCACGTCTTTTTGCACGAGAATATTTTTGAGGCGGTCTACTGCACCAACCTGCTGATGCGCTCCGCCGATGTGCTGCTGACAAAGCCCAGCGAGCTGGCGTTTTATCCTGTTCCCAAGCTCTTCCTCAAGCGTGTCGGCGGCCACGAAAAATGGGGCGCGATTCACGGCGCGGAGTTCGGCGACGGCACCATGGAGTGCGAGGACGTGCCGCACACGCTCCAAATGGTGAGCATGTTCCTGGGCGACGACGCGCTGCTCCGTGAAATGTGCGGCGCGATTATCACCAACAAATCCATCGGGCTGTATGACGGCGCCTACAAGGCGGTTGAGATTGCCATGGAACTAAAAAGAAAAGCGACAAAAAAAGAGATGTAAGGAGATAACAATGAAACGCTTAACCAAAAGACAAATGAGAATTTTTGCGGTGGGTCAGCTCGGATGGTCAACGCTCAGCGGCATCATCAGCGCATGGTTTGTCACCTTTTATCTGCCGACGCAAAACGACATCAACAGCGGCGCCGTGCAGTTTATCACGCCCGGTCTGGTCATCGGCGGCTTTTTGACGGTGCTGGGCTTAATCACGGCGCTGTCGCGTGTGTTCGACGCCGTGACCGACCCGTTGATCGCGTCCTTGTCCGACCGCAGCACCAACAAGCGCGGCAGACGCATTCCCTTTATGCAATACGCGGCAATTCCGCTTTCGGTTGTCACCGTGCTGCTGTTCTGTGCGCCCGTTGAGGCGATCAGCGGCTGGAATATCGTGTGGATTTCGGTGTTTATCGTGCTGTTCTATCTGTTTATGACGATGTACTGCACACCCTACAACGCCCTGATTTCAGAGTTTGGCAAGACGCAGGACGACCGCATGTACATCTCCACCGCGATTTCGCTGACCTTTTTTGCCGGTACCATGCTCGCCTACACGCCGTTTGCGTTCGCAGGCATGCTGCGCGGCGCCGTCGGCTTTGCGTGGAGCTACCGCATTTGCTTTATTGTGCTGGCGGTTATCGCCTGCATCTGCATGCTGGTGCCGACCTTTTGCCTCAGGGAGAAGGATTTTGTTGATACCAAGCCCTCCAAAGCCAATATGTTCAAATCCCTTGCCGCGACCTTCCGCAACGGCAGCTTCCGCACCTTTGTTTTTTCTGATATTATGTACTGGGTCGGTCTGACCCTGTTCCAGACAGGTCTGCCGTTCTTTGTCAAGGTTTCGATGAAGCTCGACGAATCCTTCACCATGATTTTCCTCGGCGGCATGACCGTGCTGTCGGCGGCGTTTTATCCGATTGTGCCGAAGCTCGTCAAAAAATTCGGCAAGAAAAAGCTCGTCATCTCCGGCTTTCTCGGTCTGGCAGTCGCCTATGTCATCACCGGTCTGATCGGCGTTATCGGCACCACAGTGATTCCGGGCGTCGTCTACGGTGTGCTGATTTGTGTCATCGCGGCATTTCCGATGGCACTGCTGGGCATTATTCCGCAGTCGATTGTCGCCGACGTTGCGGAGGCTGACGGCTATGAAACCGGCGAAAACCGCGAGGGTATGTTCTTTGCTGCGCGCACCTTTGCCATGAAATTCGGTCAGTCGCTCGCCATGCTGGTGTTCACCTCGCTGGCGATTATCGGCACCACCCAGAACGCCAACAGCAACGACATCACCGCTTCCGTCACCGGCATGACCTTTGTCGGCTTTGTCGCCGTGGCGTTCTGCTCGCTGGGCGCGATCCTTCTCGGCTTCTACAACGAGAAAAAGGTGATGGATACCATCGAAAAGAATCACAGAAAATAAACAGGTGAAGATATGATTAGAAGATTAAAGGCAGTATATCCCGTTTTTGTACTCGATACCGACAACACCACCTACCTGTTCGCCGTCACGCCGTCAAGACATTTGGAGCATTTGTATTACGGCGGAAAAATTCCCGTTGACAAGGCGGAGGACTGCGCGCCCTTCCGCGAGCGCCACGAATTTGAGCTGGGCAACTGCATCAGCTATGACAAGAAATTTCCCGGCGTGATGCTGGAGGATATGTGTCTGGAAATGTCGGGCGCCGGTCACGGCGATGTTCGCGAGCCATTTGTGTCGCTGGTCTATCCGGACGGCAGCCGCAGCGTGGACTTCCTCTATGAAAAATCGACCCTCAGCAATCAAAAGGAACCGCTGCAAACCCTGCCCTGCGCCTACACCGAGAACGGCAAGACCGAGCATTTGACGGTCGTGCTGCGCGACGGCTCGCTGGTGATGGAGCTGCACTACACGGTCTATCCCGCGTGCGACGTCATTACGCGCAGCGTCGTTTTGCTCAACGAGGGCGACACGGTGCAGGTGGAGCGGCTGATGAGCATGCAGCTGGATATTCCGTTTGGCGGCGCGGCAGTCACCTCCTTTCACGGCGCGTGGGGACGTGAAATGAACAGGCACACCGCCGTTTTGCCGGTCGGCAAGCTGGTGCTCGAATCGCGGACGGGCTGCTCCTCCAACCGCGTCAATCCGTTTTTTATGGTACACAGCCCCGACGCCAACGAGGCAGCGGGCAGCGTGTACGGTTTCAATTTGATATACAGCGGCAGCCACTATGCCGCCGCCGAGGTCAACGCCTACGGCAAGACGCGTATCGTCTCCGGTATTCAGCCCGAGGGCTTCCGCTGGCTGCTCGAAAAGGGAGAGCGCTTTGAAACACCCGAGGCGGTCATGACCTATTCCGAAAACGGCTTTACGGGGCAGAGCCAAAACATGCACCGCTTTGTGCGCAGCCATATCGTGCGCGGCGTGTGGCGTGACCGTCCGCGTCCGGTGCTGCTCAACAGCTGGGAAGCGTGTTACTTTAACATCAGCGAAAAGAGCCTTGTCGCTATGGCAAAATCCGCGAAGGATTTGGGTGTGGAGCTGCTGGTGATGGACGACGGCTGGTTTGCTGAGCGCGACAACGACAGCCGCTCGCTGGGAGATTGGACGCCGAGCGTAAAGAAGCTGCCCGGCGGCTTGCGGAGCCTTGCCGAAAAAGTCATCGCCGAGGGCTTGCAGTTCGGCATTTGGGTGGAGCCGGAGATGGTCAACACCGACAGCCGTCTGTACCGCAAGCACCCCGACTGGGCGATGGCAATCCCCGGCAAGCGCCATTCCGAGGGCAGAACCCAGCGCGTGCTTGACCTCGCCAATCCCGAGGTGCAGGACTTTTTGATTCAAAAAATGAGCGAGGTGTTTTCGTCCGCGCCCATCAGCTACGTCAAGTGGGACATGAACCGCATTTTTTCGGATGTCTATTCGCCCTATCTGCCTGCCGAGCGGCAGGGTGAGACGGCGCACCGCTACATCATGGGTCTGCACCGTGTTGCCGATACGCTGGCAAAGAGCTTCCCCGACATTCTTTTTGAGGGCTGCGCCTCCGGCGGCAACCGCTTTGACCTCGGTATGCTCTGCTGGTTTCCGCAGATTTGGGGCAGCGACAACACCGACGCCATCTGCCGCGCCCACATTCAGGAGGGTTACAGCTACGGCTATCCGCAGTCCTGCGTCGGCGCACATGTCAGCGCAAGCCCCAACCACCAAACCCTGCGCAAAACGCCGCTTGCGACGCGCTTTGCCGTGGCGGCATTCGGAGCGCTCGGCTATGAATGTGATGTGCGCGGTCTGCCGTCCGCAGAAAAGCAAGCTATCCGCGAACAAATCGCTCTTTATAAAAAATGGCGCGAGGTCATGCAGTTCGGTGACTTCTACCGCATCACCGAGGGCAACCTGCACCGCTGGACATGTGTTTCTCCCGACAAAACGCGCGCGGTTGTGCTTCTTTTGCAGGAGCTGAGCGAGGCAAACGTGCAGGCGCACCGCTTGCAGCTGCGCGGCCTTGACCCCGACAAAACCTACCGCCTTTATAACATTCCCGGGCGCGTGGACGTCAAGGTGTTCGGCAGCCTGATTAACGCCGTCGCGCCGGTTCGCGTCCGCCAGGATTCCGTTTTGCACAACGTCATTGCCAAGCAGGTGAAGATGAACGGCGAGACCGAAAACGTGACTGCGACCGGTTCTGTTCTCATGCACACCGGCGTCATGCTCAGTCCGGCGTTCTCCGGCTCGGGCTTCAACGAAAAGGTGAGGATTTTCCCCGACTTTGCAGCGAGGCTGTACTTTTTGGAAG
>CAMJOD010000110.1 GCA_946407465.1 uncultured Clostridia bacterium | reverse complement strand
ACATCGGCGCCTACCGTGTGCAGGTCAACGGCAAGCCGATTACCTTCCTCGACACACCCGGTCACGAGGCGTTCACCACCATGCGTGCGCGCGGTGCGCAGGTCACGGATATCGCGATCCTGGTAGTCGCCGCGGACGACGGCATCATGCCGCAGACCGTTGAGGCAATCAACCACGCCAAGGCGGCAGGCGTGTCGGTCATTGTCGCCATCAACAAAATGGATAAGGTGGGCGCGAACCCCGAACAGGTCAAGCAGCAGCTCACCGAATATGAACTGATTCCCGAGGAATGGGGCGGCGACACACCCTGTATCCCCGTTTCCGCCAAGACAAAAGAAGGTCTGGACGACCTGCTCGAGATGGTCGCGCTTGTCGCCGAGATGAAGGAGCTCAAAGCCAATCCCGACCGCGCCGCCAAGGGTACGGTTATCGAGGCGCGTCTGGACAAGGGCAGAGGCCCCATTGCCACTGTGCTGGTGCAAAACGGTACGCTGCACAAGGGCGACATCATCATCGCCGGCACCACCGTCGGCAGAGTCCGCGTCATGACCAACGACAAGGGCGAGCGTGTGCAGCAGGCAGGTCCTTCCGTGCCGGTTGAGATCACCGGTCTGGACGAGGTGCCGGTCGGCGGCGACACCTTTGACGCCGTCAGCGACGAGCGCTTGGCAAGAACCCTTGTTGAGCAGAGAAAGTCCCAGAAGAAGGAAGAAATCTTCAACGCGCAGACCAAGGTCACGCTCGACAACCTCTTTGACCAGCTCAAGCTCGGCGAGGTCAAGGAGCTGCAAATCATCGTCAAGGCGGACGTGCAGGGCTCTGTTGAGGCGGTGCGCCAGTCGCTCGAAAAGCTCAGCAACGACGAGGTGCGCGTCAATGTCATTCACGGCGCGGTCGGCGCCATCAACGAGAGCGACGTCATGCTCGCCGAGGCTTCCTCCGCGATTATCGTCGGCTTCAACGTCCGTCCCGACGCGGTGGCGGCTTCTCACGCAGAGAGCGCCGGTGTGGATATGCGTCTCTACAGCGTCATCTACGACTGCATCAACGAAATTGAGTCCGCTATGAAGGGCATGCTCGCGCCCAAGACGCGCGAGGTCGTGCTCGGTATGGCGGAGTGCCGCAACGTCATCAAAATCAAGTCCGTCGGCACCATCGCCGGTTCCTATGTCAAGAGCGGCGTTGTGCAGCGCGGCGGCGGCGTGCGCGTTATCCGCGACGGCATTGTTATCGCCGAGGACAAAATCGGCTCCCTGCAGCGCTTCAAGGACGCTGTCAAGGAGGTCAAGGAGGGCTACGAGTGCGGTATCGGACTCGAAAAGTTCAACGACCTCAAGGAAGGCGATATGTTTGAGGTTTATACCATAGAAGAGTACCGTGATTAACAGAGTTTAGAGTGGAGAGTTGAGAGTTGAGATTTGGTCGGGACGGACAGAGCGCTGATTTTGAAACCGCGGCGTCCCGAACAAATCAATAGGGTTCAAAATGATATCATACACGCAACTCTCATCTCTTAACGTTCAACTCTAACCTTAAGGAGACAAAATGGCAAGTCACAGAATTGAACGGACAACCGAGGACATAAAACGTGAGCTGACGGCGATTTTTCGCGAGCTGAAGGATCCGCGCGTCACGGCGGTATTTCTGTCGGTTGTCAGGGTAGAGGTCACCAACGACCTCTCATATTGTACCGTCAGAGTCAGCGCCATGGAAGGTCTTGACCGTGCCAAGGAGGCTGTCAAGGGACTCAAATCCGCGTCGGGCTATATTCGCCGCGAGCTGGGTCACCGGCTCAAGCTGCGCCATGTGCCGGAGATGATTTTTGAGGCGACCGACAGCATCGAATACAGCGCGAATATCAGCCGCATTCTCAACTCGCTCGATATCGCCGCGGACGGGGAGGAAGCGGATGACTGAACAGCTCAGCGCGGTTGCGGCGTTTTTGCGCAGACACGACAACTACGACATTCTCACCCATGATTACCCCGACGGCGACACGCTCGGCAGCGCCTTTGCACTCTGCCTTGTCCTGCAGCAAATGGGCAAGCGTGCAAGGGTTATCACCACATACCTGCCCGACGACTTTTTGTTCCTGCAAAAGGACGTCGAAAAGCAGGATTTTATCGCGCAGACCGTTGTCAGCGTGGACGTGGCGGACACCAAGCTGCTCGGCAGCAACCGCGCTGTCTACGAGGGCAAAATAGATTTGTGCATCGACCACCACATGACCAACAAGGTCATGGTGCCGCTCCGTTTGGTGGACGGCGGCGCCGCGGCGAACTGCGAGATTCTTTACAAGCTTTTTCAGTACATGGAAATCTGCTGGACGCGCGCAATCGCCAACTGCCTTTACACCGGCATTTCCACCGACACCGGCTGCTTCCGCTACACCAACACCACCTCCGAGACGCTACGCATCGCGGCGGACATCATGGACATCGGCTGCGACACCGCCTTCATCAACAAGGTGATGTTTGAAACCAAGTCCAAAAAGCGCATCGCCCTTGAGCGCGAAATCTACGATTCCATCGAGTATTGTCTGGACGGACGCTGCGCGATTATCGCTGTCACGCTGGACATTCAGCGCCGTGTCGGTGTGAGCGACGGCGAGCTGGAGGGACTTGCTTCCATTCCGCGCCAGATTAAGGGCGTGGACGTCGGCATCACCATGCGCGAAAAAACCGAGGGTGAGTTCAAGGTTTCGGTGCGCACGAACGGAGACGTCAGCGCTTCGCAAATCTGCGCGGAGCTGGGCGGCGGCGGACATTCCGCGGCGGCAGGCTGCACCGTCCGCGGCACGCTGGAGCAGGCAAAGGAAATACTCAAAGCGACGGCGGCGCGGTATCTATGAACGGCGTACTCATCATCGACAAGCCGCAGGGCTTCACCTCCTTTGACGTGATAGCGGTGGTGCGCCGCCTTACCGGTCAGCGCAAGACCGGTCACACCGGCACCCTCGACCCCAACGCCACCGGTGTTTTGCCGGTGCTGCTCGGCGCGGCGACCAAGGCGCAGGACTTGATTGTCAACCACGACAAGGAATATCTTGCGGACTTTCGTCTGGGACTCACCACCGACACCCTCGACATCTGGGGCAAGGAGACCGCGCGGTTTGACAGCCGCGTCACGCGTGCCCAAATCGAAGCGCTGCTGCCGCAGTTTTCGGGTGAGATTGAGCAGGTTCCGCCCATGTATTCCGCTGTGCAGCAGAACGGACAGCGGCTTTATGACCTCGCGCGAAAGGGCGTTGAGGTAGAGCGGCAGGCGCGGCGCGTCACGGTCTACCGCTTGGAGCTGACCGCGTTTGACGAAACGGCACAGAGCGGACAGCTCCTTGTGCGTTGCTCCAAGGGCACCTATGTGCGCACGCTGATTGACGATTTGGGCGCGGCGCTCGGCTCCGGCGCGGTGATGACCGCCCTGCGGCGCACCTTTGCCTGTGGCTACACACTGGACGACTGCATTACGCTCGACGAGCTGAAAGCCCTTGCCAAAAGCGGCAGCATCGCCCAACGCCTGCGCTCCACGGAGAGCCTGTTTGACACCTACAGCGCCCTGACCGTCAGCGAGGCACAGGCAAAGCGCTTTCAAAACGGAGCGCCGCTCGATTTGTCGAGAACAGCGCTGCGCAGCCGACAGCCGGAGAATGGCACGGTTCTGCGCGTCAAAAATCCGTCCGGTGATTTTCTCGGTCTGGGAATCACAGCGGACGGCGTATTAAAAATTTATAAATTATTCACGACAACAGAAAGCAGGGCATAGCCGCAACGGTTAAGCCCTGCTTTTTTAATTACTCAACTTTCCCACTTCAAATTCGCAGATACTTACGAGAACAAATTGTAGGGACATTTTCTGCGAAAACGGCAACCCTTTTGTCGCTGGCGCGACATTTCCCCTGACAGGGGAATTTCCTTGCGGCTGTCCGGCAGTAGCGGCAGGATTTCATCTAAATACAGCAATGTTTGATAGTGCGGAAGGTGTTGCTTGGGAGACCGCAAGGGTCTCCCCTACGAATAAGCACCATAAATAGCGCTTTTTATTGCTTTTTATTCATGTAGGAAATTTGAATTAATTATGCTTTATTTTTCAGGCTGTTCAGCTTATCACGCAAAGCCGCGTAGCCTTCGTCCGCGTCGTCAAGCTCTGCCACAGCTTGCTCCATCGGACAAATGCCGTCGCCCTTTCGGTTGATGATGCTTTTTGTCTGCGTGCCAAAGGCGCAGGGAATGCCGTGCGCTTCCAGATACGCCCTGCCTGCCTCGGACATCACCTCGCCGTACACAGCGGCAATGCCTGCTTTGACAAAGAGCATGGCAGCCGCCTTGCCGACGATAATGTCCGCCGCCGCGTAGCCGCGTAAATCGCGGTTCTCGCCGAGCAGGCGCAGCATGGGCGAAATGCCCCTGCCGTCGTCGATAAACCATGCGCCGTCTTTGCACAGGCACAGGCTGTGACCGCTCAAATGCGCCTTGGCTGTCTCCAAATCGGTCATCTTATTTTTCCTTTATCAACAGGGTGCGCAGCGCGATAACGAGCAGCGGCACCGCGACTGCCTGAATCGCCAGACCCGGCCAGCCTGCCAAAATCTGCGACCAAATCATCGGAACCGTGAACGGCGCAAAGCTTTGGCAAACCGCGACCAAGCCGAGGAATACCGCTCTGCCTGCGAGCTGTGCCGCAATGACCGCAGGAAATGCCCACAGACCGTTCTGCGCGTTTTTTTTGGAGAAAAGTCCCGACACCAGCGCAAACACCGCCAGCTCCGCCATCATAAACGGCAGACGCGGCAGCGCAGGCATGGGAGCTCCTGCGAGAGAGGTAATCAAAAAGCTCACGACGGGCGAGAGCACGCCGACCGCCAGCGCCCAGCGCCAACCGAGCAGGCAGCCGCCAAGCAGCACCGGCAGATACATGGGCAGCAGCTGCACGCCGCCGGGCTGTCCGAGGGCGATATGTACGATTTGCGGCAGCAATACCGCCAAGGCAATCAGCCCTGCGGAGGCGAGGGCTTTGAGGGTTATTTTGGTTTGAACAGACGCGTGGCGACTGTTCAGAGCAGTTTCCAGCATAGAGCGCTCCTTTCTTATGTGCCGAACGGCTTCAGATTTTCCACCGCTTGCTTTTGTGTGATTTCGGTTTCGTTGTTGTCGAGGTCAATCAGGCGGTAGCGGTTGTTGCCCATGCCCATTTCCTTCATATAGCTGAGCTGACGGTGACCGTGGCGCGTTTCAATGCGCTCCACCAGCGCGTGGTTCTCGTCCTCGCGCATGGCATAAATCAAGTCCACACAGGCTTGGTCAACCGCCAAAATATCGTCCGACGCGAGAATACCCACGTTGGGCGTCACAACCGGCTCGGCGTCCACGCCCTCGCAGTCGCAGGAGACCGACATGTTGCGCATGACGTTGATGTAGGTGATGTGTTTGCCAAAGAAGTCCGCCGTCGCCTTGGTGGACTCGGTAATCCGCTCCATCAGCTCCTCGGTGTCAATCGACCACATGCCCTCGCCCTCGCGTGCGTGAATCCATTTTTTGCCGATTCTGCCGTCGGCGCAGCCAATGCCGATGTTCTTGTTGGAGCCGCCGAAGCCGCCCATGGTGTGTCCCTTAAAATGCGTGAGCACCAGCATGGAGTCATAGTCGGTCATGTGCGAGCCGTGGCTCATCTGCCGCATCCACTTGCCGCCCTCAATCGGCAGCAGCACGGTTCCCTCGGCGTCCATAATATCCACCGGACAGAACGTCCAGCCGTTGATTTTCAGGGTTTTCAAATGCTGCTCGGTGGTGTAGCGGTCGCCCTCATAAAAGGTGTTGGTTTCCACAATCACGGCGTTTTGCAGCGCGGGCTTGGCTTTCATCAGTTCCTCCACCCACTTGTGCGGAATGATGTTGGGGCCGTGCGGCTCGCCCGTGTGGAGCTTCACCGCGACCTTGCCGGTCAGCGCGCCCTTGACCTTTTCATAGATTTTTTTGAGTCCCTCGGGAGAGAGGTCACGCGTAAACCAAACCGTTGATTCCGCGTCGGTTCTCTCGCTGTAGGGGACGTAGCGTTCGCCGCCTGTTCCGGCGGCAATGTTTGTTTTTGACATTTTTTCACCTCTTCAAATAATTGATTTTTTATACTAATTCCTGATAGAAAGTAGACTAATATTTTGCGAGGATATTTTTCGCAAGACAAGGCGGAGGACGCCGCAAGGCTGTCGCCTTGCAAGGACGACAACGCAGTATTGCGGAAAATAGACCGCAAAGATTGTCTACTTTTTATTAGGTATTAGTATTAGTTTATGCACATATTATACCATATTTGCCGCCGCCTTACAAGAGAAATTTGACAGCGCGGACGCCTTTGATGACGGGCGAAAGTTTTTGGAAGTTGTCGAAAAAGCTTGAAATTGCACGGCGGTTTGTAGTATAATCAAATTTGAAAGTGTTTTTTATGATTACTTATAGAAACGGAAGAAATATATGGAAGCATACGGATTGGGAAATTACAAGGATATTGATTCCTTTGTCGCGG
>CAMJOD010000109.1 GCA_946407465.1 uncultured Clostridia bacterium | reverse complement strand
GCTCGCGCACCTTCTTCATAAACGCCTTGAGCAGCCAGATGGCGATTTCGTCGGCACGCTCGTCGTCGTTGCCGTAGCGCGGAAAGTCGCCTTCGATTTCATAATCGACAATCAGTCCGGCGTCGTCGCGGATCGCCTTGACCTTGGCGTACTTGATGGCGGAGATGGAGTCTACCACATGCGAAAAGCCGGCGATACCGGTGGCAAAGGTGCGGCGCGTGTAGGTGTCAATCAGCGCCATCTCGGCAGCCTCGTAATAATATTTGTCGTGCATATAATGAATCAGGTTGAGGGTGTTGACATACAGCTCCACCAGCCAGCTCATCATGGCGTTGAACTTGTGCATCACCTCGTCATAGTCGAGATATTCAGAGGTGATGGGCGCGATTTCGGGGCCGACCTGCTCGCGCGTGTTGAGGTCAACGCCGCCGTTGAGGGCGTAGATCAGGCACTTGGCAAGATTGGCGCGCGCACCGAAGAACTGAATCTCCTTGCCGGTCTGGGTGGCGGACACGCAGCAGCAAATGCTGTAGTCGTCGCCCCAGACGGGACGCATGACGCAGTCGTTCTCATACTGAATAGAGGAGGTGTTGACGGAGATTTTTGCCGCGTATTTTTTGAAATTCTCGGGCAGACGCGACGACCAGAGCACCGTGAGGTTCGGCTCCGGCGCGGGTCCCATGTTTTCGAGGGTGTGCAAAAAGCGGAAGTCGTTTTTGGTGACCATGTGTCTGCCGTCCATGCCGATGCCTGCCATTTCCAGCGTGACCCACACAGGGTCGCCGGAGAACAGCTCGTTGTAGGACGGAATACGCGCAAACTTGACCATGCGGAATTTGAGCACCAGATGGTCAATCAGCTCCTGCGCCTCGCTCTCAGTGAGGGCGCCCTCCTGCAAATCGCGCTGAATATAGATGTCGAGGAAGGTGGAGATTCTGCCCACCGACATGGCGGCGCCGTTTTGTGTCTTGATTGCCGCCAGATAGCCAAAGTAGAGCCACTGCACGGCTTCCTTGGCGTTTTTGGCAGGCTGCGAAATGTCGTAGCCGTAAATCTTCGCCATTTCCTTCATCGCCTTGAGGGCGCGGATTTGCTCGGCGATTTCCTCTCTGAGACGGATATGCTCCTCGCTCATGTTTCTGCCGCCGCAGTAGAACAAATCCTTTTCCTTCATCTTGGTCAGGTAGTCCAGACCGTAGAGCGCCACACGGCGGTAGTCGCCGACGATTCTGCCGCGGCCGTAGGTGTCGGGCAGACCGGTGATGATGTGGCTGTGACGCGCACGCTTCATCTCGGGCGTGTAGGCGTCAAAAACCGCCTGGTTGTGCGTTTTGTGATAATCGGTAAAAATTTTGTGCAGCTCGGGATTGACCTGATAGCCGTAGGTCGAAGCCGCCTGCTCCGCCATCTTGATGCCGCCGTAGGGCATGAACGCACGCTTGAGCGGCTTGTCGGTTTGCAGACCCACCACCTGCTCCAAATCCTTCATGCTCTCGTCGATATAGCCGGGACCGTATGCCGTCAGGGACGAAACGATTTCGGTTTCACATTCCAGCACGCCGCCCTTGGCACGCTCCTCCTTTTGCAGCTCCTGCAGACGTCCCCACAGCTTGTCGGTCGCCTCGGTGGGCGGCGCCAAAAAGCTCTCGTCGCCGTCGTACATAGTGTAGTTGCTCTGTATAAACTCGCGTACGTTGATGTCCTCTTTCCATTTTCTGCCGGAAAAGCCTCTCCAGGCAACCTTCATTACTTCTTCCGGTACGCTTACTTTCATATCCTTACTCCCTTTCTTCTTATCGTATACCCAAAATCCGCTCGGCGTTCCGCACGCGCTCCGGAGTGGGCGGCTGTGTGTTCTCCAGTGTGTAGGCAAGCCCCAGCTCTTTCCATTTGTAGGCGCCCATGGCATGATAGGGCAGCACCTCGATTTTCTGCACGTTTTGCAGCGTGTCCGCAAACGCGCGCAGACGGCGCAGCTGCGTGTCGTCGTCCGTCACGTCCGGCACCAGCACATGCCGCAGCCAGACGGGCTTTTGTTCGTCCGACAAAAACCGCAGCATATCGAGGATATTGTCGTTTTTGTGTCCGGTGAGCTTTTGGTGCGCCGCGCTGTCGATGTGCTTTATATCGACCAGCAGCAGGTCGGTATAGCGCAGCAGCTCCCGAAACCGCGAAAAAAACGGCTCCTCTCGCGAAAACGGCTGACCGGCGGTGTCGATGCAGGTGGAAATGCCCCTGCGCTTTGCCTCGCGAAACAGCTCGGTCAAAAACTCAATTTGCAGCAGCGGTTCGCCGCCGCTCACGGTAATGCCGCCCTCGGCGCCCCAATAGGAGCGGTAGCGCTCGGCGCGGTCGAGCAGCTCGTCGGCGGTCATCTCGGTGCCGGCATGCATGCGCCATGTGTCGGCGTTGTGGCAGTAGCGGCAGCGCATGGCGCAGCCCTGCAAAAATATCAAAAACCGGACGCTGGGACCGTCCACGGAGCCAAAGCTCTCCGTGGAATGAACATAGCCCTTTAGCATGAAATCTCGCCTGCTTTTCTATAAAAATATCGTCCAAATCCTATTATACACAAAAAAATCCGGTGGGTAAAGCCCGCCGGAAAGGAATTTTAAAATTCGGAGAAAATGATATTTTCCACTCCGAAAACCGCTATTTTTTGGTATAGTTGATTCGGTGCGCGTCGTCGTAGATTTTGCAGGGCGTGTGCAGGTCGAGATAGGCAATATCGTGGTGCGGCACCTGCTGTTCCTTTGGCGGCGGCGTCATATAGTCGCCGAACACCAGCGTCAAATATTCCCTGTAGCCCTTGGCAACCGGCAGACGGATGCCCTCAAAGGTCACATAGTCGGTGCCGTCATAGATGTGCTTGGGATATTTTATCTTCATCCAGTGCGGTCCCGAGCACAGCTCGGTCATATATTGGTTGTCCTCACGGCGATACTGCTTCATGTGCTTTTCGCCGAGGCGCCAGAGCTTTTCGCGGATTTTTTTGCCGCGAAAGACGCCCAGCAGCAGACGGCTGCCGAGGGCAACCACGCCGCCGTGGTTCTCGGGCACAATCTGCGCCATGAACAGCGAATAAATCATTGTCCAAAAATACTGCATTTTGCGCGCAAGCCTTCCGTCGGGACAGACGTCGAGCGGAAAAACGTCAATCACCAAGCCGTGTGGAATGTCCACATCGGTCTGGTTCGCCTTGACCATGGTGTGGGCGGTGTCGGTGACGGTGGCAAAGATGTTGCCGGTGAACATCTTGCCGTCCGTGACCAGCAGGCGAAAGCGCCCGTCGGGATACTGCGCCTGCCAGAGCCGAATCAGCCGCTCGTAGTCGCTGCGCGGCAAAAGGACGTCGATGTCGTCGTCCCACGGAATAAAGCCGCCGTTTCGCAAAGCGCCGATGAGTCCGCCGCCGATAAAATAAAAGGTAATCTTATTCTTCTCACAAAAATCCTTGAAAAAGCGCAGCATATCGAGCTGCGCCAATTGCAGCTCCCGCAGCGATTCGGGAGTGAACCTGACAAGCTGTTGTTCCATCATTACCTCAAAATCTGCCGTATATCAAAAAGCAAACGCCCATGAGCAGCGGCTGATGTATCATATAAATCCAAAGTGAATATTTGCCCAAAAAGGTCAGCACCGGCACGCCTCTGACAAAAAAGCGCTCGGCGTGCAGCCGCGTGACAACGCGCCACAGGAAGAAGCCGCAGACGAACAAAAACACCCACGGCAGCACCGGAAAATAATCGGAGGACGCAAAGCCCGCGTCGGGCAGTCCGAGAACCGCCAGCGGACGGAAGGAATAGAGCGCGTCGGGCAGGCGCACCCATGCGATATCGAAAAAGCCGAGCGTGCGCGAGGGCAGTCCGTAGAAAACCGCGAACAGCAAAAACGAAACCGCCGCTCCGGCAAAGGGATTGCATTTTTCGAGCCAACGGCGCAGCACCTGCGTGATGAGCATGGAGCAGCCAATGCCGTTGAGCACGCCGAACCAAATCGCCTCCTCGGGAATCGCGATTGCCGTCGCCAGCGTAATCAGCAGACCGCAGGCGTTGATAATCAGCGCGCGGCGGTAGGGGTGCCGCGAAAAATTGAGCGAGACGCCCGAAATCAGCATAAACGACACGCAGATAAACCGCTCCCACGCGACAATGCCGGGCAGCCGCGGCCAGCCGTACTGTCCCTCGTAGATGACAAACACGTCGTAGCAAAAGTGAAACGCCGCCATGTGCAGCAGCGCAAAGCCGCGCAGCGAATCAATCAGCCGGTAGCGCACGCCGCTCACAGTTCTTTGTTGTTCCATGTGACCCTCGTGTTCTCCGCCACCTTTTGGCGAACCAGTTCGATGTGCTCCTTTGCAGGGCTGTCTTTGATTTTCTTCTGCCAAAAGGGAATCTGCGCCAGCCCCACAACGGTGCCTATGCCGTAGGCGACGTGCAGCAGCGGAAAGATAAACGGCAGCAGCGCAAACTGCGGCTGCATGTTTTTGAGCGTGCAGCAGCTCACGGAGTTTACAAAGTCAAACATCGCGTAGAGCACCAGCAGCACCTGCAGCGGCAGCGAGATGCCGCAGAGCGCGAGCACCGAGCAGGCGACCAGCATTATCACAAACAAAAACGGCGCAAAGTGAAAGTAGGACAGGCAGCCCGGGCATTCCGAGAGCGTCAGCCCGATCCATTTGCCGTTGCCGAATTTTTGCCTGACCATGTGCTTGAGCGTGTTGCGCGAGTGCTGATAGGAGATGATGTCGGGACAGCAGCACATTTTGTAGCCTGCCATGCGGATGCGGTAGTGATATTCGTTGTCCTCGGTGCGTCCCAAATCCTCGTTGAAGCCGCCGACCTCGGCAACCACCTCGCGGCGGTAGGCGGCGTGAAAGAGGCTGTCCATATATTCCTTTTCGGAGGAGGGACGGCGGTAACCGGCGATGGAGCTGCCAAAGAGCGAGTCCTCCGCCGCCAGCAGGGTGAGCTTCCACGGGCTGGCGTTGGAGCTGATGTTCGGTCTGCCGCCGCCCACCACGTTTTCGCCCTGCTTGAGGTTATAGACGTTGCGCGACACAAAGTTGCGCGGAATCCGCGCGTGCGCGTCCACACGAATCACCACGTCGCCGGTAAAGGTCATCAGCGCGGCGTTCCATGAGTGCGCCTGGTTCATCTTTTCGCAGCGGACGATTTTGACGTCCCGAAAGCCGAAATCGGTGTTCTTAAAATTCATCATTTTTTCGTAGGTGCCGTCGGTGGACATGCTGTCCACAAACACCACCTCGATTTTTTCGTGGGGATATTCCTGCAGGGCAATATCTCCAAACAGTCCGTCGATTGCCTCCACCTCGTTGTAGGCAATCATGCACAGCGACACAATCATACTTCTCCCCCAATGCCGTCCATCTGCAGCAGCCAGCGTGCGGAATTGACAGCCGCGACCGCAAAATACGGCAGCACATAGAGAGCCGGCACCACAAAAAAGCAGAGCGCAAACCAGCCGGCAAAGCTGAGCGCCAGCCGGAACAGCTTGCCGAAGTGCCGCAGCGAAAAGCCGAGCGTGCCGAACACACACGCGGCGACGCCGGTGTTCTCATCAAGCGCATAGCGCATGAGCGGATAGTGCGCAAGGAGCATATAGAGCACCACGCGAATCAGCACGGTGAGCACCGTCACAAAGGCGGTCAGCATATATTCCGCCGTCAGCCCCGGCGACGCGCCGAAATAATCGGGAAGCGCCAGCGACAGCCAGCCGCTGAGGTTGAGCGCGGCGGACGACAGCGTCACCAAAAGCATGAGCAGCATGTTGATGATGACGGTCCTGAAAAACAGCACGGGTGTTTTGAAAAAGTAAAACACGTCGAGCGAATCGCATTTTTGGCGCACCGCCGTCGTCGCCGCCATGCGCAAAAAGCCGTTGAGCAGCGGCGTGGAAAACAGCACCAGTGCCATAAACACCACGGTGACCGGCACGACATACCACTGCCCCGACTGCAAAATATTTTCGGTGTCCTGCACGCCCAGCTCGTTGAGCGCAAAATATTCAATAAATTCCCACAGCAAAAACACCGCCGCCGTCACGCCTGCTCCGGCAATGAGCTGACTCAAATTGCCGCGCAGCGCGGCGCGTGCCTGCTGCTTAATCAGTTTTTCTGTACTCATAATTACCTTCTTATTTGTTATTCACTGCGGCATTATTCGGCGTTATACAGGCGGTAGAGCGCCTCCAGACAGATTTGCGCGTGCAAAAAAAAGTTCTCCTTGTCCATGCTCTCGTCCGCGTTGTGCATGTTGATCGGGTCGCCCGCAAAATGCGGTCCGAACGCCACGCCTCTGCCGCCGAGCTTGCGCGCGTAGGTGCCGCCGCCGGTGGCGTACAGCGTGGGCTTTTCGCCCGTGACGCTCTCATACGCCGCGCTCAGCTCGCGGATAAGCGGCGAATCCTTTTCCAGATACAGGGGCTTGTCGTGGTGAACGACCTCAACCTGCATGCCGTTGTATTCCGCCACCGCCCGAAACTGGGCGATGATTTTTTCACCGCTGACCGTGACCGGATAGCGAATGTCAAAATA
>CAMJOD010000108.1 GCA_946407465.1 uncultured Clostridia bacterium | reverse complement strand
GCTTCAACAAATCAGTGCTTCCATGAACGTCTCTTTCGCTTGCGAATATCCAAAATGATGACGCCGGCGGTGGCGGCGGTCAGCAGTCCGAGGGTAATCCATGCGCCGGCAGGAGATTCGGTCTGACGCTGCGGCTTGGGGTTTCGTCTGCCTGCGGTGCGCCTTGCGATAGTGAGCGGCTGGGTGGTGGGAAGCGCGTTTTCGGAGGTCGTGATTTTGACCGCGACATAGAGCGTGTTTTGCTCCTGAACCGGTCGGATGGCGCCGATTGCGTTGCCCTGCTGCGCGGCGGCGTAGTCGTTGGTGCTGCACCACAGCTCGTCGGAATGGCCGTCGCCCCAATAAATGCCCACGCGGTGGCGGCTGCTCTGCTCCGATTCGGCGTTGTTGTCAAACATAAAAATCAAATCGCCCTTGGTGAGATAGCCCGAGCCGAGCATTTCGTCCTTGGACGCAAAATATTTGCGGCTGATGGTGTTTGCCATATAAAAGGTATACCAGCGCGTGCCGCCGTCGTAGGGAATCTCCGACACCTTGCCGCCGCTCGCCTTGGTCGCCTGCGCGAGCACGTGCCAGACAAAGCCGAGGTCGTTCATGGCGGCAACACCGACCGAATCGGCAGCGCCGTGCGCGTCCTGACAGTCGCCGTTGGGGTTGCGGTGGTCGCCGCTGATGTAGGGTGTGCCGATATAATAGGAATCGTGCGCGTGTGATTCAAGCCACGAGAGATACTTTTCGTCCTGCAGGCCGAGCACCTTTGCCACGGTCACGCCGCGGATTTCTGCCGGAACAGCGCCTGCCTTGAGCATGTGCAGCGGCATAACCGTCAGCAGCAGGCTGAGCGTCACCGCGAGCGCGGAAAGCCGAATGGCTGTTCTTGATTGTGTCACGGCGTGTCCCTCCTTTTGTACTTCCATTATAAGCCAACATCAATTTTTAGTCAACTGATTTTTTGCTCATTTGTGTGAAATTATGAGCAGCTTCCGGATGGGCAAATCCGTACACGGTGCCTAGTGTTTCTTTTGCCCTAAAAAAGAGGCTCCAAGGGCAAAAAATTCCTTTGGAGCACTAACTGTTAAAAAAGTGTTAAAATTTTTGAAAAACCCCTTGACAAACGCCCTATGGGAGCGTAGAATAGTATAATGTACCATAATGGGGTATGCGCCGAAAGCGCCGAAATTTTCCGCAAAAAACTATCTTTAACAAAGGGATATTATCACAAAATCTCTTTTCTGTCAAGATACAAATTGTTGAAAATTATCGTTCCGTTTTTGTGCAACGTGACGCAGGCAGCGTGACGCTGCACCCAATCTCGCCTATTGAACACGTAGTGATTTGGGAGAAGTTCATCGACGGCGAGGTCAGGCATGGCAAAAGCGGCAACGTGACGCAGGCAGCGTGACGCTGCATCCAATCTCGCCTTTGGAACACTTAGTGATTTAGGAGAAGTTCATCAACGGCGAGGTCAGGCATGGCAAAAGCGGCAACGTGACGCAGGCAGCGTGACGCAGGCAACGTGACGTTGCATCCAATCTCGCCTTTGGAACACTTAGTGATTTGGACGGTGTTCATCGACGGCGAGGTCGGACGCGGCAAAAGCGGCAGCGTGTACCCAATCTTGCTTTCGGAGCACGAGCGCTTTGCGAAGTGTTCCTCACCGGCAGGTCAAAGAATGGTTAATACAGCACTACCGCATAAGCAATACCCAACCAGTAAAGAACAAGGAGTGATACGCCTATGGTTAATGTCAAACCCGTAAAGCTTGGCAACACCGAACGCATGAGCTTTGGCAAGATTGAAGAAGTCATAGATATGCCCAATCTCATTGAGGTGCAAAAGGAATCCTACCGCTGGTTCCTCGAAGAAGGTCTCAAGGAGGTCTTTAAGGATGTGTCGGGCATCACCGACTATCAGGACAACCTCGTGCTCGACTTTATCGACTACACCCTCGATGTTGACCACCCCAACTACAGCGTCATTGAGTGCAAGGTGCGCGACGCCACCTATTCTGCGGCGCTTCGCGTGACCGCGCGTCTGCTCAACAAAGCGACAGGCGAAATCAAAGAGAGCAACGTCTTTATGGGTGATTTTCCGCTGATGACTCCCAGCGGCACCTTCGTTATCAACGGCGCGGAGCGTGTTATCGTTTCGCAGTTGGTGCGTTCTCCGGGCGTTTACTATAAAATGGATCACGACAAGACCGGCAAGGAGCTGTATTCCACCACCGTTATCCCGAACCGCGGCGCATGGCTTGAATACGAAACCGACGTCAACGACGTGTTCTATGTCCGTATCGACAAAAACCGCAAGCTGCCCGTCACCTCCTTTATCCGTGCGCTCGGCATGGGCACCGACGCCGAAATTCTGGATTTCTTCGGCGACGATCCGCGCATGAAGGCGACCATCGAAAAAGATCAGGCGCACAATATTGAGGAAGGCTTGATTGAGGTTTACAAAAAGCTCCGTCCGTCGGAGCCGCCGACAGTGGACAGCGCACAGACTCATATTCACAACCTGTTTTTCGATCCCAACCGCTATGATATGTCGCGCGTTGGCAGATATAAATACAACAAAAAGCTCGGCATGGCAAACCGCCTTGAGGGCAGAAGGCTGACCGAGCCGGTTGCCAATCCGCGCACCGGCGAGGTGATGGCGCTTGCCGGCGACAAAATCTCCAAGGAAAAGGCGCTCGAAATCGAGAACGCCGGTGTCAAGGTTGCCTATGTCAAGGGCAACGACGACAACCCTGTCAAGGTCATTTCCAACAACATGGTTGACATCTCCAAGTATGTTGACTTTGACGCGGAGGCGGAATGCGGCATCCGCGAGAACGTTTCGTTTGACGTGCTCTGCGAGGTGCTCGACGCGGCACAGAGCGAGGAAGAGCTCAAGGAGCTGCTGCGCGAAAAAGCCGACGAGCTGGTGCCCAACTACATCACCGTTGACGATATTTTTGCCACCATCAACTACCTCAACTGCGTGGCGCGCGGCGTCGGCAACACCGACGATATTGATAACCTGGGCAACAGACGTATCCGCTGCGTGGGCGAGCTGCTCCAAAACCAGTTCCGCATCGGCTTCTCCCGTCTGGAGCGTGTTGTTCGCGAGAGAATGACCACCCAGTCGCAGGATATGGACAGCCTGTCTCCCAATTCCCTGATTAACATCCGCCCTGTCACAGCGGCAATCAAGGAGTTCTTCGGCTCCTCGCCTCTGTCACAGTTTATGGATCAGACCAATCCGCTGGCTGAGCTGACGCACAAGCGCCGTCTGTCCGCACTGGGTCCCGGCGGTCTGTCCCGTGACCGCGCCGGATTTGAGGTGCGTGACGTTCACTACACCCACTACGGCAGAATGTGTCCTATCGAGACGCCTGAAGGCCCGAACATCGGTCTGATTTCCTATCTCGCGTCCTTTGCAAAAATCAATAAATACGGCTTTGTGGAGGCTCCCTTCCGCAAAATTGACAAAGAAACCGGCGTTGTCACCGACGAGGTTGTCTATATGACAGCCGACGTGGAGGACAACTACTATGTGGCGCAGGCGAACGAACCGCTCGACGAGAACGGCAGATTTGTTCATTCCAGAGTCGTAGGCCGTTACCGCGACGAGTTTGTGGAGCTGCCTGCCGCGCGCTTTGACTACATGGACGTTTCGCCTAAGATGGTTGTGTCCGTTGCGACCGCCATGATTCCGTTCCTCGAAAACGACGACGCCAACCGTGCGCTGATGGGCGCGAACATGCAGCGTCAGGCTGTGCCGCTTTTGCAGTCGCAGGCGCCTATCGTCGGCACCGGCATGGAATACAAGGCAGGAACCGACTCCGGCGTGTGTATTCTCGCTGAGGACGACGGTATTGTCATGAGCGTGGACGCGCGCACCATTCGCGTGCAGTACGATAACGGCACCGTCAAGGACTACGAGGTCATCAAGTTCCTGCGCTCCAACCAGGGCACCTGCTTCAACCAGAAGCCGATTGTCTCCCGCGGTCAGCGCGTCAAAAAGGGCGAGGTGCTCGCCGACGGTCCCGCTACCGAAAACGGCGAGATTGCGCTCGGCAAAAACGCGCTTATCGGCTTTATGACATGGGAAGGCTACAACTACGAGGACGCCGTTTTGCTCAACGAAAAAATCGTGCGCGACGACGTGTACACCTCGATTCATATTGAAGAATACGACACCGAGGCGCGGGACACCAAGCTCGGCCCCGAAGAAATCACACGCGACATCCCCAACGTCGGTGAGGATATGCTCAAGTATCTCGACGAGGACGGCATTATCCAAATCGGCTCCGAGGTTAAGGCAGGCGACATTCTTGTCGGCAAGGTGACGCCCAAGGGCGAAACCGAGCTGACCGCCGAGGAAAGACTGCTGCGCGCCATCTTCGGCGAAAAGGCGAGAGAGGTCAGAGACACCTCCCTGCGCGTGCCGCACGGCGAACAGGGCACGGTTGTGGACGTCAAGGTCTTTACCCGTGCCGAGAGCCGCAACGAGCTGCAGCCCGGCGTCAACAAGGTTGTCCGCGTCTATCTCGCGCTCAAGCGCAAAATCAGCGTCGGAGACAAGATGGCAGGCCGACACGGCAACAAGGGTGTTGTGTCGCGTATTCTCCCGGTGGAGGATATGCCCTTCCTGCCCGACGGCACGCCGCTTGACATCGTGCTCAACCCCTTGGGCGTACCTTCCCGTATGAACATCGGTCAGGTGCTCGAGGTTCACCTCGGCTACGCTGCAAAGGCGCTTGGCTGGAAGATTATGACGCCTGTTTTTGACGGTGCGCATGAGGACGACATCTTTGCCGCGCTCAAGGACGCCGGATACAACGAAAACGGCAAGACTACCCTGATTGACGGACGTACCGGCGAGCCGTTTGACAACCCGGTCACCGTCGGCTACATGTACTACTTAAAGCTCCATCACCTGGTCGATGAAAAGATTCACGCCAGAAGCACCGGTCCCTACTCCCTTGTTACCCAGCAGCCGCTCGGCGGCAAGGCGCAGTTCGGCGGACAGCGCTTTGGTGAGATGGAGGTCTGGGCGCTGGAGGCTTACGGCGCCGCCTATACCTTGCAGGAGATTCTGACCGTCAAGTCCGATGATGTGGTGGGCCGTGTCAAGACCTACGAGAGCATTGTCAAGGGTCAGAACATTCCGACGCCCGGTATTCCCGAGTCCTTCCGCGTGCTGATCAAGGAGCTGCAGTCGCTCTCCCTCGATGTGCGCGTGCTCGACCAGCAGGGCGAGGAAATTGATATTAAGCAGAAGTTTGACGAGGACGAGGAAATCGCCGATGCAGCGGCTTCCGAGTTCGATGAAGAGGACGTTATGACCTCAATGGACGGCTATACCCTCGACGAGGGCGGCGAGGACGACAACATGTTTGACGATTCGCTCTCCGACGAGGAATATGACGACGGCTTTGACAGCCTCTTTGACGACTTTGGCAGCGACGAATTATAAGGAGGAAGTAATATGATTGACAACAATGTTTTTGATTCCATAAAAATCGGACTTGCTTCTCCCGACCAGATTCGCGCTTGGTCCTACGGCGAGGTCAAAAAGCCCGAAACCATCAACTACCGCACACTCAAGCCCGAGCGCGAGGGTCTGTTCTGCGAGCGCATCTTCGGACCCACCAAGGACTGGGAGTGCCACTGCGGCAAATATAAAAGAATCCGCTTCAAGGGTAAAATCTGCGACCGCTGCGGCGTAGAGGTCACCCGTTCCAAGGTCAGACGCGAGCGCATGGGTCACATTGAGCTTGCCGCTCCCGTCTCCCACATCTGGTACTTCAAGGGTATTCCGTCGCGTATTGCGCTCATGCTCGACATCTCGCCCAAGGTGCTCGAAAATGTGCTCTACTTCTCGCAGTACATTGTCACCGACCCCGGCGACTGCCGTGATTTGGCAAAGTACCAGTGCCTTTCCGAATCCGAATATAACGACATGCGCGAAAAATATGAGGACGACTTCAAGGCAGGCATGGGCGCCGAGTCTATCAAGCTGCTGCTCGAAGAAATTGACCTCGACGTGCTTTCGGCGCAGCTGCACGAGGAGCTGGAGGCTGCCTCGGGTCAAAAGCGCATCCGTCTGCTCAAGCGTCTGGATGTGGTGGAGAGCTTCCGCCTGTCGGGCAACCGTCCCGAGTGGATGATTCTCGACGTGGTGCCGGTCATTCCGCCGGATATTCGTCCGATGGTACAGCTCGACGGCGGCCGTTTTGCGACCAGCGACCTCAACGACCTCTACCGCCGTGTGATTAACCGCAACAACCGTCTCAAAAAGCTGCTCGAGCTGAACGCGCCCGAAATCATTATCCGCAACGAAAAGCGTATGCTGCAGGAATCCGTTGACGCGCTGATTGACAACGGCAGACGCGGCAGACCCGTCACCGGCCCCAACAACCGCGCGCTCAAATCCCTCTCCGATATGCTGAAGGGCAAGCAGGGACGTTTCCGTCAAAACCTGCTGGGCAAGCGTGTTGACTACTCCGGCCGTTCGGTTATCGTCGTCGGTCCTGAGCTGAAAATGTACCAGTGCGGTCTGCCCAAAGAGATGGCGCTGGAGCTGTTCAAGCCGTTTGTCATGAAGCGTTTGGTCGAGACCA
>CAMJOD010000107.1 GCA_946407465.1 uncultured Clostridia bacterium | reverse complement strand
ATTCATGACCATAGGCTGCCGCAAAATCTTTCGATTTGCGACAGCCTCTTTTTTGAAAGTGGAGAGTAATACTATTCTCAAATAAAATCCTTTAACATCTGTCGTGTAAAATTCCGCATAACTGCGTTGTCGTCCTCGGAATCCGTCAGGATTCCTGCGTCCTCCGCCTTGTTCTGCGGAATTTTCCATCGACATCTGTTTTAAAGTCTTTTATCAGAGAATAGTATAAAAAGCGGAGCGTGGAAATTTGGAAGTTGGTAAAGCTTCATACGCGCATAAAAATAGAAAAGGGAAAAATACGGTTTAGAGAGAGCATAGCTGTTTTGTCAAAGCAACCGTTTCAAACCCGCCGTTGCAGCGCCTTTCCAATCGAGCCGCGCTGTCAAAAGGCGGATTGGATGGAACGTCACGTTCCAAGGCGGATTGGATGGAACGTTACGTTCCAAGGTCAAAGAAGGTTAAATTTTTTAATTTTTTAGGATTCGGGAGTATTTGAGAGGATTCGGGAGAAAATAAAAGAAAAGGTCAAATTAATTGACTTTATTTGACTTTGACTTTTCCTGACCTTTCGACTATACTGTTATCAAAGCCCGAAAGGGTGAAGAAAGAAGGCGGCAAAATGAGAATGAGTGATTTGGTGACGCAGGTGATTCTGCAAATGCTGGAGGAGCAGGACGGCAGCGCCGAGATTCAGCGCAATGAGCTGGCAGGCAGCCTCGGCTGTGTGCCCAGCCAGATCAACTATGTGATTACCTCGCGCTTTACGCCAGAGCAGGGATATATTGTTGAGAGCCGTCGCGGCGGCGGCGGTTATATCCGTATCAGCCGCGTCAAAATGGACAAGGGCACCGCGCTGATGCACATCGTCAATTCCGTGGGCGATTCGCTCGACAAAACGACAGCGGAGGTCATGCTGCGCAACATGCTGCAGCGCAGTATGCTGCAAATGGAAACCGCCAAGGCAATCGCGGCGGCACTGTCCGACCGCACGCTCAAAAAGGTTGAGCAGGAACGGCGAGACGCGGTGCGTGCCGATTTGTTCAAAAACATGTTGTTAACACTGGATAGTTAGGTATATGAATCAGAGAGGTGACAGGTTATGAAATGTCAAAAATGCGGCGCCAACAACGCCAACACACACGTAAAAACCATTATCAACGGCGAGTTTAAGGAGTATGACCTGTGCAGCGAGTGCGCGCACAAGCTCGGCTACACCAACGTGTTCGCCGACATGGAAAACGATTTTTCCAGTCTGCTGGGCAGCTTCTTTACCAATGTACTGCCTGCCAGAACACAGGCGACGCGCTGCGAGTCTTGCGGCAGCACCTACGCCGAAATCGCCAAAACCGGACAGGTCGGCTGCGCACACTGCTATGAGCTGTTTGCCGACCAGCTCTATCCGTCCATTCGCAGGATTCACGGCAACACCACCCACTGCGGCAAAAACAGCGGCAGACAGGCGGCACAGGCGCAAAAGCCTGCCGAAATGACAAAGGAGCAGCAAATCGCCGAGCTGAAAAAGCAGCTTGACGCGGCGGTGAAGGAACAGGATTTTGAGAGCGCGGCTGAGCTGCGTGACAAAATCAAGGAAATGGAGGGTTAATCGTGAGCAATGTTGTGATTTCGACCAGAGTCCGTCTGGCGAGAAATTTAAAAAACTATCCCTTCCCCTGCAAGCTCAGTCAGCAGGGCAGGGAGGAGGTCATCGAAAAGGTGCGCGACGCTGTAAAAAACGGCAACAGCGTGCTGGCGGACGACTTCTCCTACATCAAAATGAGCGAGCTTGACCCGCGGCAGAGCGTTTCTCTGGTAGAAAAACGTCTGGTCAGCCCTGAATTTGTCAGCGATACCGCCGGCAGAGCGCTTTTGCTGAGCAGCGACGAGAGCTTGTCCATCATGCTCAACGAGGAGGATCATATCCGTTTGCAGGTTATCACGCCTGGCTTGTCGCTCGAGCAGGCATACGACACCGCTGATAAGCTCGACACCCTGCTCGACGAGCGCCTTGACTTCGCCTTTGACGAAAAGCTCGGCTATCTGACGCAGTGCCCGACCAACCTCGGCACCGGCATGCGCGCTTCGGTTATGCTGCATCTGCCGGCGCTCGAAAAGAGCAACGCCATCAGCCGTATCGCCGGCAATCTGTCCAAGCTCGGACTCACCATGCGCGGTGCGCACGGTGAAGGCACCGAGCCGCAGGGAGCGCTCTATCAGCTCTCCAATCAGGTCACACTCGGCATCTCCGAAAAGGCGGCGATCGAGAACCTGAAAAATATCACGACGCAGCTGGCGGCACAGGAGGAGCAGGCGCGTGAACGCCTGTGCAGGAGCGTAGACGTGCAGGACACCATCGCAAGGAGCCTCGGCATTCTCAAATACGCCGTTGTGATTGCGCACGAAGAAGCGCTTCGTCTGCTGTCAAACGTTCGGTTGGGCATCGTTTCGGGACAGATAAAGAACATCGGCGTCGATATTATTGACAAGCTGATGATTGACGTGGAGCCGGCGACGCTTTCCGTCAACGCAGGCAAAAGCCTGTCTCCGCGCGAAAGAGATGTGGAACGCGCCAAGCTGATTAAATCAAAATTGGCGTAAATTTCTATTATAAAAGGTATATGAAACAGATTAAACAGAGGAGGGATTTGTATGTTCCAATTCCAAGGATTCACCGAAAAAGCCAATAAGGCACTCAACCTCGCCGTGCAGTCGGCGGAGCAGTTCGGCCACAGCTATGTTGGCACCGAGCATGTGCTGCTGGGACTGTTGCAGGAGGGCAGTGGCGTGGCATATGCAGCGCTGACGAGCTGCGGCGTTACGGCTGACGGCATCGCCCAAAAAATTCAGGCGAGCGAGTACGGCGGCGCACCGACGCATTTGACCGCCGACGCCTTTACACCGCGCACCAAGCGCGTGCTCCGCACCGCGGTAACGGTCGCGTCGCGTGTCGGCAGCAGCTATGTCGGCACCGAGCATCTGTTGATTGCGCTGGTCAGCGACAGCGACAGCTACGCCGTCAGCTTCCTCAATGAAGCAGGCGTGAGTATGCAGGCGCTGGTGCAGGCGATACAGAACCGTCTCGGCGGCAAGAGCAATCCCAACGGCGGCTTTCAGAGCGGCGGTTATCCGGGCGAGGGCTTTGACCCGAACGGCAATCCGCAGGAGGGCGGTTCTGCGCTCGACAAATTCGGCAGAGACCTCACCAAAGCCGCCAAAAACGGCGAGATTGACCCTGTTATCGGCAGAGAAAAGGAAATTGAGCGCGTGATTCAAATACTCTCGCGCCGCACAAAGAACAATCCCGTGCTCATTGGCGAGCCGGGCGTCGGCAAAACGGCGGTTGCCGAGGGACTGGCGCTCGAAATCTCCAAGGGCAACGTCCCCGAAATCCTGCGCGACAAGCGCGTTGTCAGCCTTGACCTCACCGGCATGGTGGCAGGCGCCAAATACCGCGGCGATTTTGAGGAACGCATCAAGGCGGCGATTGACGAGGTAAAAAACTCCGGCAACACCATTCTGTTCATTGACGAGCTGCACACCATCATCGGCGCAGGCGCTGCGGAGGGCAGTGCCGACGCGGCAAATATCCTCAAGCCCTCGCTGGCACGCGGTGATTTTCAGGTTATCGGCGCGACCACGCTGAACGAATACAGAAAATATATCGAAAAGGACGCGGCTCTCGAACGTCGCTTCCAGCCTGTCAAGGTTGGCGAGCCGACGCAGGAGCAGGCGGTCGAAATCCTAAAGGGCTTGCGCGACAACTACGAGGCGCACCATAAGGTAAAAATTACCGATGAAGCGATTGAGGCGGCTGTCAAGCTTTCCTCACGCTACATCGCCGACCGCTATCTCCCCGACAAGGCGATTGACCTGATTGACGAGGGCGCCTCCAAGGTGCGCCTTGCCGCCATGACCTCGCCCGACAACGTGAAGGACTTGGAGGACAGGGTAAAGAACCTTGAAACCGAGAAGGCGAGCGCCGTCAACGAGCAGGACTTTGAGCGTGCCGCCAAGCTGCGCGACGAACAAAAGCGCGTGCAGGCGGAGCTGGACGAGGCAAAAAAGAGCTGGCAGGAGCGCCGTGAGGACAAATGCGGCGAGGTAGACGCGGAGGTTATTGCTAAAATCGTGTCTGACTGGACAGGAATCCCGGTTGTGCAGCTCACCAAGGAGGAGAGCGATCGTCTGCTCCACATGGAGGAGGTACTCCACGAGCGCGTCGTCGGTCAAAATGAAGCGGTCTCCGCTGTTGCCAAGGCAATCCGCCGCGGCAGAGTCGGACTCAAGGATCCCAAGCGTCCGGTAGGCTCCTTCATCTTCCTCGGACCCACCGGCGTCGGCAAAACCGAACTGTGCAAGGCGTTGGCGCAGGCAATGTTCGGCGACGAAAACGCCATGCTCCGTCTCGATATGTCCGAGTATATGGAGAAGCACACGGTTTCCAAGCTCATCGGCTCACCACCCGGCTACGTCGGCTTTGACGAGGGCGGTCAGCTCACCGAAAAGGTGCGCCGCAAGCCCTATTCGGTGGTGCTCTTTGACGAAATCGAAAAGGCGCATCCCGACGTGTTCAACATGCTGCTCCAGATTTTGGAGGACGGCAGACTGACCGACAGCCAAGGACGAACCGTCGATTTCAAAAACACCGTCATCATTATGACCTCCAACGTCGGCGCGCGCATGATTACCGACAAGCAAAAGTCGCTGGGCTTTGCGCAGGAGGAAAAGACACAGCAGCAGGAGGACATCCGCTCTCTTGTCATGGGCGAGCTGAAAAAGGTGTTCCGTCCGGAGTTCCTCAACCGTGTGGACGACATCATTGTGTTCAACAAGCTCACGCAGGACGAGATCAAGCAGATTGCCGGCAAAATGCTCGAAACCCTCTCCAAGCGCCTTGCCGCTCTCGACATCACCATCACCTTTACCGACGCGGCAGTCACCGCTATCGCCGACAAGGGCTTTGATGACAGCTACGGCGCCCGTCCGCTGCGCAGAGCGATTCAAAGCGAGATCGAGGACACCCTGTCCGAGAAGATGCTCGACGGCGAAATCAAGGCAAACAGCGCGGTAACCTGCGATTATCAGGACGGAAAGTTTGTTTTCAATGCGTGATGCTTAATTCATAATGCGTAATTAAAAGGCTATCTCAGAAGTGGGATAGCCTTTTTCATAAATTATTTCATCGTTTTGACCCCGCCGTTCATGAAGCTTTTCTCGCAAAAAAACGTCTCAAAAGGCGGATTTGGGTGCAGCGTCACGCTGCCTGCTTATTTGTCAATCCAGCCGTCATAGCCTTCGGCGTATTGGCTGTCGGTGATGGGTGTGTAGCGGCTTTGGTCGCCTATATCGTCCAAAAAGCCGTTGTAGGCGCGGTAGATGTTGCCGGTTTCGTTGTCGTAGACGCGCTCGTATTCCTCCAGCATGTCCGAGCGCTTTTCCTGTATGATGGTGTCAGATGATATAAAGAGTATATAACAAACGCATGAAAAAAGCAAGTATTGCGAAAAAAATAACAAAAAACCACTGCCAAAACAAACAGGCAGTGGTTTTTTGTCTTATCGGGCGCTTTCCGAGTAGCCGTGCGCCTTGTCGAGTAGCATGTCCTTGACCTTCATCAGTCGGGTGCGGCTGGAGCGGTCGTTCTCTTCGAGCTTCATGGAGATATATTTGATGGTCTCCTGATAGCGCGGAATCATCACGTGCTCCAGCGAGTTGACGCGGCGGCGCGTTTTTTCGATTTCGGCGCTCATCAGCTCGCAGCTCTTTTCGTACTGCGCCAACAGAATCAAATCGGGTAGCACGCGGTTGAGCGCCATCACGGCGTCGTCCAGCTCAAACGAGGTGAACGCGAAGCCGTAGGGGAAGATGTCGCCGTCGTTTGCGGTGCGCTGCTGCGCCTCAAACTGCGGAATCTCCACGCTCATCACGTTTTTGGAGCCGACCTCCAAGTTGATTTGCTGCTTGGGTGAGAGCAGCGAGCCGTCCAGCGCCTCCTTGCTCATCACCGCGGACGCGTTGACAAAGTGGTCGTTGCAAAGCTCCAGCTCGCGCTCCACCTTGTCGCGCAGCTCGCGCGTCTGACGCACCAATTCCAAAAACCGGCGCATCAGCTCGTCGCGCTTATCCTTTAACATTTTGTGTCCCCTCACGGCAGTCACCAGCTGCTTTTTCAGCTTGCTCAGCTGCATACGTGTGGGGTTAACGTTCATAACAGCCATATTTTACCTCAAATGCACAAAGTTCCGTTTGCGGAAGGTCAGCCCTTCGGATAGAACTCATCGAGCATATCGTCCTTGATACGCTTCAGTTCGCTTCTCGGGAGAATGGCGAGGAGCTTCCAGCCGATATCGAGTGTTTCCTCAATGGAGCGGTTGGCGTCGTAGCCCTGCGACACATATTCTCTCTCAAACGCCTCGGCAAATTCCGCGTACTTTTTGTCCATATCGGTCAGCGCCGCCTCGCCGAGTATAACCATCAGCTCGCGTGCGTCCTTGCCGCGCGCATAGGCGGCAAACAGCTGGTTCATGGTCGCAGCGTGGTCCTTTCGGGTTCTGCCGGGTCCGATACCCTTGTCCTTCAAACGCGACAGCGAGGGCAGCACGTCGATCGGCGGCGTCACGCCCTTGCGGTA
>CAMJOD010000106.1 GCA_946407465.1 uncultured Clostridia bacterium | reverse complement strand
CAAACCTGCTTAGCAGATAATATAAATATACGGTAGTGTGCTGTTATGTACATATTGAAAATGTTCAGCCCCTGCCGTTTTTATACTAAGACGGAGGCTATTAGCTATGCAAAAATATGTGGACTACTACGGGCAACCTCAGAAGAATTTGAAAATCTGGCAAGCTGCCCTTTATATTCGTCTTTCCAAAGAAGATTTGGATAAAAACAAAACCGAGAGTGCGTCCATTGCCAATCAGCGAGAGATTTTGAAGGAATATCTAAAGCTTCATCCTGATATTTCGTATGCCGATACCTATGTTGACGACGGCTATTCCGGCACGGATTTTGACCGTCCCGGCTGGACACGGCTTATGCAGGATATCCAGCTCAAAAAAATCAACTGTGTAATCGTAAAGGATTTAGCTCGACTCGGTAGAAATTATACCCAAAGCGGAGATTTGATTGACAATCAGTTTGCCCGATTAGGCGTGAGGTTTATTGCCCTCAACAACGGGATTGACACAGCAGGTGACGGAATGAACGCCGCTACGCGCTGCATTTCAATCGGCGTTACAAACGTTATTAATGAAAGCTATGCCGCTTCGACCTCGGTCAATATCCGCGGTACGCTCAATAATCACCGTCAGCAGGGAAAGTTTATCGGAGCGTTTGCTTCATATGGCTATATGAAAAATCCGGACGACCACCATAAGCTTATAATAGACGAGGACGCCGCGCCCATTGTCCGTATGATTTATAGTGATTTTATCGGTGGTATGGGTATTATCGGAATTGTCAAAAAGCTGAACGGAATGGGAATCCCAAACCCGACCTTGTACAAGCAGCAAAAAGGACTCAACTTTAGCTCACGAAACGACAATGACGGCTTGTGGAGTGACAGGACTGTGCGCAGGATTTTGCAAAACCAGATGTACATCGGCAATATGGTTCAGGGCGTGAACCGCACAGTAAATTATAAGGTTCACGAGTGCAGATCAGTGCCGAAGGATGAGTGGATAATCGTTGAGAATACGCACGAGCCGATTGTTGACAAGGAGACTTTCGACAAGGTGCAGTCGCTTTTTAAGCGGAATATTCATACCTGCAAATCCGACCGAAAAGCAGATTTATTTGCGGGCTATGTGTACTGCGCTGATTGTGGCAAAGCTATGCGTAAAAAGGTTAATACGCAAAACGGCAAGACCTACCGTTACTATAAATGTTCGACCAAGCAAAAAAGCCCCGATTCCTGCACCAATCACACCATAAGGATTGATGAGTTGGAGGAAGCGGTGTTGTCGTATATTCAAATGATGATTGATGTTGTTTTGGAGTATGACGAGGTCGTGGGAAATATTAAGCAAAACAGCTGCAACCAAGAGAATAGCTATATTTCGCGAACTCTTGAAGCGCAGAAGAAAGAACGCGAAAAATGCCTGAAAGCCTCTGCCGAGCTATATCCCGACTGGAAAAACGGAGAGATAACGCAGGAGGAATATCAGCGAATAAGAGCGAATTTGAACGAAAAAATAGAAAAGCTCAACGCAATGATTAAAAATCTTGAAGCGGCACAGGCTCAGCTTGACAGCGCCGGAGCAGAACTGAACAGCTTGGCGGAGCATTTTATTAAACAAAGGAATATAGAAGCGCTTACCCGAACTTTAATAGTGGAACTGATTGACAAGATTCTCGTCCACGAAGGAGGGAAAATAACTATAAAGGTTAATTTCTCCGATGCGTTCGAAGCTGCGCTTGAATATTCTGAACAGCAGAAAGAGATTGCGTAGTTAAAAATCATTATAGAATAAAAATTTGGGCTGCCGCATTTAACGCGACAGCCCTGTACAAACAATATTTCATGAAGTTTAACACTTCATTTTTTACTAAGACCATATGTCTCCAATGTAAATATATCTCCTAGTATTATAACATTTTTTCGTATTATGTCAAGCAAAAATGAATAATGTCAAAAATTTGCAATATTTTATTTCAAAGATTGTTTTTATCAAGCGGTTTCACGGTAAAATATTGTTACTATACGAATAGTAATAACATTATATCCGACGGTAAAACCATCATTTGCCGTCAGATATCCGTCGGCTGAGGAGGTTAGTATGCCACGAAAAGGAGAGAATATTTATAAAAGAAAAGATGGTCGCTGGGAAGCCCGGTACATACACCATTATGAAAACGGAAAAGCAAAATACAGGTCTATTTACGGGCGCAGTTATACCGAAGTTCGCGCCAAACGGCAAGAGGAATTATCTATGCCTGAGAATATGAAAATTGCCGCCGTTAAGCAACTGGCAACATTACAGGAAATTTGTATGCTTTGGTTGAAGGCAAAAAAATCGGATGTTAAAGAGTCAACATTTACACGGTATGTCCGAATTGTTGAAAAGTACATATTGCCATCCTTTAAGATGCAACAGCTTGTTAAGATAGATACAGAAATGATTAATGAAGCCTTTAGCTTAATGAAAGCTCGTCTTTCAGATAAAACAATCTCAGATATACGCTGTGTTTTCAAAAGTATTTGGAAATTAGGTGTTGAAAAACAATATCCGTGTTGCGAACTGCGATTCCCGAAAAACAAGGTGAAGGCTGCTCACAAAATTATTGTGATTCCACCTGATACGCGGCAAAGAATGGAGCATGCACTTTTGCATTATAACAATCAGGTGAGTTTAGGTGTTTTATTTACGCTTTTTACCGGTGTTCGTATTGGCGAGCTTTGCGGTCTGCAATGGGGTGATATTGATTTTGAAAATGGTTTTGTCCACATTCGGAGAACGGTTGAAAGAATTGCGGACTTAAACAATTCCCAACGTAAAACAAAGGTTATTGTTTCAGAGCCTAAAACAGAAAATTCAGAGAGAATTATCCCTTTGCCGACATGCCTGTTGGAATACATTCATCAGTTCCGTCTAAACGATGAAAAATACATTTTAACTGCCAAATGTAGTCCCACTGAACCGCGTGCATACTATGCGAAATATAAGCAATTTCTAATCAAAAATAACCTTGGCAATCACACATTCCATGAATTGCGGCATACATTTGCAACGCAATGTGTTGACATGGGCTTTGATGTAAAGTCGCTGTCGGAAATTCTCGGTCACTCCAACGTGACAACCACCATGAACCTCTATGTTCACCCAACCTTACAAATGAAAAAGCGGCAAATGGAAATGCTGACAATGTCAGCTCATTCGCCGTCAAAATAATCGTCAAGCTCTCGAAGTTTACTGATAAACAGTAGCTTCGGGAGCTTTTTGCGTTTAAGTGTTAAACTTCATGAAGTTTTTGGAAAGGATTGCCAAACAGAAAAGGAGGGCTGAACATGAGCTTACAGTTATTTGAGCATAACCAAGCCGCGTTCAATGCTGCCCTTGAAATGCTTGGCGATACCGGCAAGGCTGCGGTAGTTCATCCGACCGGCACGGGAAAGTCGTATATCGGCTTTAAGCTGTGCGAGCAGTTTCCGAACAAGACCATCTGTTGGCTCTCGCCGTCCGAGTATATTTACAAAACCCAGCTCGAAAATCTTAAAGAGGATTCCGACGGCTGGCAGCCGGAGAACGTGAAATTTTTCACCTATGCCAAGCTGATGTTGATGAGCGACAGTGAGTTATCCGAAATCAAGCCCGATTACATCATCCTCGACGAATTCCACCGCTGTGGTGCGGAGATGTGGGGAGACGGCGTTGACAGGCTTCTCGAGATGTATTCCGATGTTCCGCTGCTCGGCTTGACCGCGACCGCTGTACGCTATCTTGACAATCAGCGCAATATGGTTGACGAGCTGTTTGACGGCAATATCGCTTCTGAAATGACTTTAGGCGAGGCGATTGTGCGCGGAATTCTAAATCCGCCGAAGTATGTCATGTCCGTGTTCGCCTATCAGGAGGACTACAAAAAGTTGGAGCGCCGCGTGCGCCGCACCAAGTCCAAGGCGACCCGCGACCAAGCGGAGCAATACCTTGAAGCCCTGCGCCGTGCGCTGGAAAAAGCCGACGGCATGGACGTGATTTTTGACAAGCACATCACCGACAGAACCGGCAAATACATCGTGTTCTGCTCCAATATCGACCATCTGCGCGAAATGCAGCGCAATGTGGCGGCGTGGTTCAACAAGATTGACAGAGAGCCGCATATTTACACCGCCTATTCGCTCGATTCCGCGACAGAGCAGGAATTTGCTGCCTTCAAAAAAGACGAAAGCAACCACTTAAAGCTTTTGTTTTGCATTGATATGCTAAACGAAGGTGTGCATGTAGAGAACATCAGCGGCGTTATTTTATTCCGTCCGACGGTGTCTCCGATTATCTACAAGCAGCAAATCGGACGCGCGCTTTCAGCGAGCAAAACGAAGAATCCTATCATTTTTGATATTGTCAATAACATTGAAAATCTGTATTCCATCGGCACAATTCAGCAGGAAATGCAGGTGGCAATCAGTTACTATCGCTCACGCGGCGAGGACGGCATGATTGTCAACGATCGCTTTGAGGTGGTTGACGAAGTCCGCGACGCAAAGGAATTGTTTGATTCCCTGAACGACACCCTGTCCGCTTCATGGGACGTGATGTTCAGCTACGCGGAGCAATATTACCATCAATTTGGCAACCTCGATGTGCCGAGAAGATATAAAACCACCGACGGATACTCGCTTGGCAACTGGATTTTTACACAGCGAAAAGTCTACGCAGGCGAGCAGTACGGCAGCCTTGATGAAACAAAAATCAAGAAGCTGGAAGCAATCGGCATGGTCTGGGACAGCGTTCGCGACCAAACGTGGGAGCGCAATTTCAGCGCCGCACAAGAATATTTCCGTGCAACCGGCAATCTTCATGTGCCGGTTGACTATGTGAATGACAACGGCGTGAAGCTGGGAACATGGTTATCCAACCTGCGAACCTACAGAAAGAACGATAATCACAAGCTGCTACTCACGAAAGAGAGAATCGCGCAGCTTGATAAAATCGGCATGATTTGGGACGTTCCCGATTATCTGTGGAATCAGAACTACAACGCTGCCTTGCAATATTACCGTCAGCACGGCAATTTGGACGTGCCGAAGGGCTATATAGATGAAAAAGGCGTGAAGCTGTATCAATGGCTGCTCAACGTCAAGCAGGCATACCGCCGCGGCGACAAGAGCGACTATAAGCTAAACGACATCCAGGTTCAGCAGCTAACCGAGTTGGGCGTTGAATGGCGCACGAAAAGTGAGCTTCTTTTTGAAAACGGCTGCGCTCACGCAAAAGAATACTATGACGAAAACGGCAACTTAAATGTTCCTGTTTCATATAAATCACCCGACGGCTTCAAACTCGGTGACTGGATTGCCAAGCAAAGAGAAAAATACGCCACGGGAAAATTATCACAAGAACAAAAACAACGTCTTTCTGAGTTAGGAGTATCAATTGAAAAATCCGACCCGTGGGAAGAACGCTTTGCGTTAGCGGAACTATACTTCACGGAGCATGGCGACTTAGAAATGCCGCCGAGTTATCAAGTTAACGGCATTTGGCTTGCCAAATGGCTTGACGAACAGCGCCAAATCCGCAACGGCAAGCGCAAAGGAAAGAGCCTGACAGCAGAGCAAATCCGCCGCTTAGACAACATCGGAATGCGCTGGGAAAAGAAAGAGGAAATCCAGTGGCAGCAGCAGTATGCCGACGCAAAGGCGTACTACGAAGCCCACGGCAACCTCAACATTCCGCAAAGCTATTTATCCAAAAACGGCAAGCGTACAGGATTGTGGCTTCAAAGACAGCGGAAGAAGCTGAAAGACGGCTTACTCAATCAAAAACAAGTGCAGCTTTTAAGAGCTGTGGGAATATAATTTTTAGCTTTTAGAAGCTATGGAGGATAAGGACAAATGCGTTATTTAATCGTTGCGGCACATCCGGACGACGAGGTTCTCGGAGCCGGCGGTACGATTTTCAAGTTAATAAGCGAAGGTAATGATGTTGCGGTAGCGATTATGTCCTACAACGCCGAGGCGAGAAATAACTTGTCCGATACGCTTGCGAATGATTTAAACGAAGCGACCGGCTTGCTGGGCGTTGAAAAGGTTTATTCCGCCGATTTTCCCAATATCAAGATGAACACCGTCGCGCATTTGGATTTGGTGCAGTTTGTGGAAAGCTGCATTGAAGATTTTCAGGCGGATTCGCTGATTACGCACCATCCGACCGACACCAATAACGACCACCGCGTCACCTCACGCGCAGTGATGGCGGCAAGTCATCTGTTCCAACGCAGACCGGGTATTCCGTGCCTAAAGCGCTTGTTATATATGGAAGTGCCAAGCTCCACCGAGTGGTCTTTTGATTCCTCCTCTAACCGCTTTTCACCGAATTTCTTCGTGGAAATCGGAGAAAAAGGCATTGACAATAAAATTGAAGCGCTGAGCAAATACAAGGGCGTTATGCGCCCCTATCCGCATCCGCGTTCAAGAGAAGCCTTAAAGGGCTTGGCGGCGTTTCGCGGTTCTCAGGCTGGCTGCAACTATGCCGAAGCCTTTGAATGTGTTTTTGACAGGGCTTAGGAGAGCGTATGCAGAAGATTATTAAACATATTTTTGACTTTCTGTTTGCGCTTGTGTGTTCTGTATTTGCCATTCCGATTATCCTGATTGCCATGCTTATCATACATATCAAGTCGCCGGAAGCCCCTGCGATTTTTAAGCAAAGGCGAATCGGCTACA
>CAMJOD010000105.1 GCA_946407465.1 uncultured Clostridia bacterium | reverse complement strand
AAACAAAGGCAGGCTTTCTCTATTTCAGTATATAAAAGTTCTTGCGCACTTTTTCACTCAAAATCCGCAGATACATATAATTTCAAGGCAGCGTTACGCTATGCATACACATTCGGAGCGAAGCGACCCATCATTCCAAATTCCACATTCCAAATTCCAAATTAAATTCCACTTTCCGCTTTTACTTAATCTTTCCCTCAAAGAACTCCGGCACATACTTTTTTATCTCCGGCAAAATACCGATACCGTCGGGCGTGTGCGGCGGAAGCTGCCAGAAGTCGTGAGCGCAGTAGGTGTTGCCCTCGATAATGGCAGGACCCTTGGGTGTGGTGGCGACGTCCCAGCCGACGTAGCGGATTTGCGGTGTGATTTTTGCCGCTTCGAGCACCATCTTGACCGCCTCTTTGACAAACGGAATCTGATAGCCCTGAATCTTGACATGGGTGTCGGGGTGCTCGGTGTAGACAATGCCCTTGAGAGTGTCGCCGGAATGAGCCGGATATTTGATGATGCCGGTTTCGGGATCGACCGGCGCGAACAGGCAGTTGTTGTCGATTATGCTGCCGCCGAGTCCCATCTTCTGCACGATGTAGAGCAGGTGCGGCTCGCCCTGCTTGTCCAGCACGGTGATAAAGCGCATGGAGTTGACCGCGTTGGGATAGAGCTTCTGCACCGCCGGATGCTGCTCGATGTTCTCCTCCAAAATGCAGAAATCCTGCTTTTTCAGATAGGCATACAGCTCGTCAAAGCTCTTGTAGTCGGCGGTTTTGATGCGCTCGCAGCCGTGACCGCACTCCAAATCCTGCATTTTGCAGAACATAACCGGATGTTTTTTGCAAAACTCCCTGACCTCCTCCTTGGAAGCCTCCTGAAACTGGATGAAGTCTCTGCCGATATATTTTTTGTAGAGCTTGTTGAACTCGTCCTTGTTCTCGAGATAATGCGCGTAGTCGTAGTCATTCATGAAGGTGTTGAATTTTTTGCTGATCAGGCGCGTCATAAAGGTCGCGCGCTGCGCTTCGGTGAGGTTGTAAAACGCAAAAATCTGATAATCATAGTAGCCTGCGCCGTACTTTCTGGTGCAATGCAGCATGTCGTTAAAAATCTTGCGCTTGCTCATGCCCGAGCGCTCGTGAACCGTGTTGACAGCCTCCTTCATTTTGTCGAGGCTGGCGTTTTTTATAATCTTAAAAATGTATTTTGACATAAAAACCAACTCCTGTTAATCTTCATAAATTCTCGGGACGCGCTTGGAAATGCCGCAGACGATTTCGTCCACGTTTTTGTCCAGCAAATCCGCCATCCACAGCACGCTCAAATCGTCGTCGAGCAGCGTGACGGTATCGCCGCGCCGCACCTCCGGCAAATCGGTTACGTCCACCATGAACTGATCCATGCAAACCCTGCCGATAATCGGCGCCGTTTTGCCGTTGATTTTCACCATGCCCCGATTGGACAGCGCGCGGCTGTAGCCGTCGGCAAAACCAACCGGAACCGTGGCGATTTTTGTCGGGCGACGGGCAACAAAGGTGCCGCCGTAGCCGACCTCGGTGCCTGCCGGCACCTCCTTGACCATCACGACATAGGTGTACCAGTGCATGACCTGACGGAAATCCGCCTTTGCCCAGTCGTCCTCGTCAATCGGACACAAGCCAAACAGAATATCGCCTGCGCGAACCGCGTCGAGCCGCGTTTCGGGACGGAGCAAAATTGCCGGACTGTTCGCCACATGCTTGCACGGAATCCTGACGCCGGCGTCCTCCAACCGCTCCAGCATGCAGATATATTTTTCAAACTGCGCCTTGGCGCTCACACCGTCGGCTTCGTCGGCACGCGCAAAATGCGTAAACGCACCGGTGATGCGCAGGTTTTCCAAAGCATTTATCCGCTGAATCAGCTCAATCGAACGCTCGTCGGCAGGAAAACCGATGCGGCTCATGCCGGTGTCGATTTTAAGGTGAACCGGACAGACAACGCCGCTCCAACGCGCGAGCATGTTGAGCTTTTGCGCCGTGTCATAGGAAAAAATGGCAGGCGTGAGATTATACTTGATAATATTTTCGAGCTGACCGTCGCAGGTATCGCCGAGCAGCAGCACGGGCTCCGTGCAGCCGGCTTCGCGCAGCGACGCGCCCTCCTCCCAGACGGCAACCGCATAGCGCTCAATGCCGCACTTTTTGAGAGTGGAATAGATTCCCTTTTCGCCGTGGCCGTAGCCGTCGCCCTTGAGCACCGCCATAATCTCCACGCCGTCGCCGATAATCTCGCGGATGCGGCGGACGTTGTGCTCCAATGCGCTCAGGCTGACAACCGCCTCGGTTCTCTGCGCCAGTCTTCTCATAAGCTCTCCCCTGTCTGTGTTTTCTAACTAAAGATTTTACCATATTTTGCACGGTTTGACAATATCAAAATAGCACGATAAAATGCGCTCGCCTGCCGTTGTTTTGGTACAAAGAAACTCCCCCGGCGAACCGAGGGAGCTTGATGATATGTATGAATCCGTTATGCCTGTGGGATTACCAGCTGCCGTTCATAATGCCGCCGTCGCCCCATCCGGTGAGGGTGTAGGTGCCGCCCATCTGGGTGGTGAGGTCGTCGGTCTGGTTCCATACGTTATCCCAGTTGGCGTTGTCGCCGTTCATTCTGACAAAGATGATGTTGGAATCAACGTCGCTGAAGGTGTAGTTGGAGCCGCTTGCATTGCCCTTGACCCATCTGCTTTCGCCGCTGCCCCAAGTCCATGCGTACCAAACCTCGTCGCCGACGTTGCACTGACCGGGATTCAAGGTCACGCCGCCGGTGACAGGTGTGGTGGGCTGGGTAACGGGAACGGGTGTGTCGCCGCCGGAAGTCCAGCTGCCGTTCATGATGCCGCCGTCGCCCCATCCGGTGAGGGTGTAGGTGCCGCCTATCTGGGTGGTGAGGTCGTCGGTCTGGTTCCATACGTTATCCCAGTTGGCGTTGTCGCCGTTCATTCTGACAAAGATGATGTTGGAATCAACGTCGCTGAAGGTGTAGTTGGAGCCGCTTGCATTGCCCTTGACCCATCTGCCTGCGCCGCTGCCCCAAGTCCATGCGTACCAAACCTCGTCGCCGACATTGCACTGACCGGGATTCAGGGTCACGCCGCCGGTGACAGGTGTAGTGGGCTGGGTAATCGGCTGCGTCGGCTGCGTAATCGGCTGCGTGGGCTGGGTAACAGGCTGGGTGCCGTCTGTGTACTGACCGCAATAGCTGCCGGACTCACTGAAGCCTGCGAGATAACGCTGAATGGCGGTGATGTCTCTGACGTTGACGGAATTGTCCTTGTTGACGTCAGCCGCAGTCAATGCGTCGCCGCTGAGGGTCTGCATGGAAGCGAGGTGCATCTGAATCAGGGTGGCGTCCTTGATGGAAACTCTGCCGTTGAGGTCGGTGTCGCCGATCAGCACCTTGCCGACAGGCACCGTGGAGGGCTGGGGAACAGGCGTGTTGCCGCCGTACTCTTCCCAAACGTGGTTGGCTTTGAGAATCATGGACTTGCCGCCGAGCTGCAGACCGGGCTCCTGGTCAGCCGGATAGCGGTGGTCGGTGGAGTCGTTCTTCTCGGTGAAGATACACAGCGCGTTCTCCAAGCCGGAGCTGACATCCAACTTATAGATGTTGTCGCTGCCCTTTGTCATCAGCTGACCGGGCCACTGACCGTTGCTGACGGTGCCATCAACATACATGTAGCAGTACACCTGAGACCAGTTGTAGGCGGAGTTGTCGAAGTACACCGACTGGAGGTCTGCCTTGGTGTAGGTAAAGGTCTGAGAGTCGCTCTCGGAGCCGTTGTAAGCGGTAACGGTGATGGTGGTCTTGGTGCCGTAAGGCTTGCCCTCGCCGATGGTGACAACCTTGCTGCCGGTGAAGCTCTGAGCAGCGCCGCCGTCGATGGAATAGGTGGCGGA
The DNA here is from genome assembly GCA_946407465.1 of uncultured Clostridia bacterium. Lineage (GTDB taxonomy): Bacteria > Bacillota > Clostridia > Oscillospirales > Acutalibacteraceae > Ruminococcoides. The sequence goes on along the minus strand of CAMJOD010000105.1, from coordinate 2,775 downwards.
GGTAGCATTTTTGTAGGTCAGGCTGACAGTGAGGCTGTCAGTGGTATAGCTGGAGGTGCCGGGAATCGCGGCAACAGAGGGTCCCTGTGACTGTCCGCTGTAGACAACCGCGATGCCGGTGCTGCCGATCTGACCGGAAATGGTGGTGCCGGTAACGGTGAAGTGGTTGCCGGTGATTTCGTCGGTATAATCTCCGGGAGGAACCAGGCTGCCGCCGTTGGGAACCGTTACGGAGAAGTTGGAGCCGCTCGCCGCTACGATAACGGCGCCGCCCTTCTTGGTCTTGTCGCCGCGGCAGACAACATAGCAGTTGTTGCCCTCTGCCATGTACTCGCCGACGCCGTTCATTGCGTTGTGGAAGTGGTTGACCGCTGCAACCTCCTTGGAGGTGAAGTGGGTGCTGCCCTTCTGACCGGACTTGATCTGTTCCTTATCGGTGAACGGAGGTCTGGAGAAGTAAAGGGACTGCGATTTTGTCTTTGCGCCGACGACGGCATAAGCACGGTCAACCTTGTTTTGGTCGATGTACTTTGTCCAGCCGCCTTCAGCCGGTGGCGGATTGTTGGAGAAGGTGTCGTGGCTCTCTGCCCAATAGACGATCTTTTCGGGCGCGATGCCTCTGTTGACCCAGTTGCCGCCGTAGGAAAGGTTAACGTTGCCGTCGCGGACAGCGCCCATAATGGTGCCGCTGTACACGCTGTCGGTGACGCCGATATAGTTGGCATATTCTTTCATGACACTATCAGCATCGCCGCCGGGGTTGTCAAGGATCTCACCGTAGCGGTAAACGCCGGTCTGTGCGATTTTTGCCCAGAAGCCGTCGCCCTCGGACGGGAGACCGATGTGCTTGGCAGCGTCAAAGCGGAAGCCGTCCACACCGATCGCCTTGAGGCTCTCGAGGTAATTGAAGACGACCTGCTGCACATAGCTGTGGTTGGTGTTGAGGTCAGCCATACCGATCTTGCCGTTGGTGACCTGATAACGGTTGTTCCAGTCGCTTACATCAAACTCATCGTGCCAGTACTGACGGTCTTTGAGGTCGTTCTGGATGTTGGCATGGTCGCCGGTGAGGTGGTTGGCAACGACGTCGCAAATGACCTTGATGCCGTAGTTGTCCGCCTCAGCGCAGAGCGCCTGCAGCTCAGCCTTGGAGCCGAGAGGACCGGAGGTGCAGTTGAACTCGCGCGGCAGATACAGACCGTACCACTGACCCAGCGGGTCGGGCGTCTGCACCGGCGAAGTCTGCACGGCAGTGAAGCCGGCTTCGGCGATGTTTTTGAGTTCCGCTTTGATATCGTTGTATTTCCAGTCGAAGCAGTGGAGGATGTTGCCGTCCTCAATCTTGCTTGCCAAGCCGTAGTCAGCCTCTACGGAACCGGAGTCAACCGATGCGGATACGCTGTTGTCGTTTGTGCTCGCCGCTGCGGTGGCAAAGCTGCCGACTGCCACACATGATACAATCATGCACAGCACAAGCACAATACTTGTCAGTTTCTTTCTCAAATTTCTCACTCCTAAATAAAATTACCGTATCAAGCAATAATTGCCTGTTTACCCTTTAATAATAACAAATTTTTCAATTTTATGCAATCTGCTATATGCACAATAAACTACCATTGTTTTTAGCAATAATGCTAAATGATATAAGCCGCCTCTATTTTAGTAAAATTTTTCCCTTGACAACGCGGTCTTGAAGTGCTATAATCTTTATGTTGCATCAATGCGGATGTAGTTTAGTGGTAGAACTTCAGCCTTCCAAGCTGATCGTGTGGGTTCGATTCCCATCATCCGCTCCAAAAAAAGCGCCCAACGGGTGCCTTTTTTTTGGCTAAGCGGATTGGGAATCGAAGGCGAGCGTTAAGAAAACAGTCCGGCGGACTGTTTTTAGCGAGAGCGCTGCTGCTCCTTTGTCGCTGCTCACGCCACGGCAAGCGGCGCTGGAGGTCTCCTGCCAATCTGACACACATCATCCGCTCCAAAAAAAGGCGCCCAAGGGAGGCACTTCGTAAGGAAGTTGCCTCCCTTTGGCTTTTATAAAACAGTCGGATAGTTGGATTTGTAGGATATAATCTAAACTTACGGAGGTTTTACAAATGAGAAGAATGAAATATCACATCTACCTTAATAGCGAAGAAAGGTGTCTGTTGATTAGCAGCCTGAATGATTTGAGAAATAGGCTGATTGCTGAGGGTAAATATACAGACCTTGTTGATGAAGTGATGATTAAGGCAGCCAACGCAAAAATTAAGAAAATCAATGTGGTCAGCAAATGCCCGTAAACAGTATTTTTGTGGTTTTTGAAAGTGGTAATGATAATACCTTAACCCCCTCTAACCCGCTATTGCAAAGCCGCATAAACATTGACTTTTTGAAGGTAACTTTTTCGACAATTATGGAGGACAAAGATTATGACAAATAAGATTACATATACAAAACAAGGCGATTACCTTTTACCCAATCTGAAATTACCCGAACAGCCTAAGGTTAAAATTGGTATTTGGGGTAAGCGACATTTGAAATATATCAAACATCGCCGCCCAATCTTATATACAAACCTGCTGACAAGCTGTAAGCTGACCGCTTACCTCGCCGACATTGACGAGCAGGCAGAGGAGATGTTCTTTCGGTTGGTAAAACAACTTGCCGAAAAGGAAGGTGTGACTGAGCAGCTCAAAGCAGAAAATCAAATGCTGTGGGTGAAGCGAATGAACAATATCCGTAACCGTGCAACGGAAATCGTTAATGCAGAGTTGATTTATGTATAATAAAATCGAG
>CAMJOD010000104.1 GCA_946407465.1 uncultured Clostridia bacterium | reverse complement strand
TTTTTATTTCATTTCTTTAATCTTTAATTACATTTTTTTCATGCGTTTGTCGTGTTACCAGAGTTAACTGTTGAGAGTTAAGTAAAGGGTCGCTTTGCTCCGAATTTGTAATGCTGCTCCCTACTGATTCATTCGGGACGCCGCGAAATCGGAGCCACCGCAGTTCCCCGTCCCGACCAACTCTCAACTCTCAACTCTTAACTCTCAACTCTCAAAAAAACTATTCCATCAGCTCCGCCAGCAGCTTTTTCATTTTGGTTCTTCTTTGCTCGGTTTCTTCGGCGTTGAGGTAGCAGCTGCCTGCCTCAAAGTACAGAATATCGCCCTCTTTGATGTTTTTGGGGAGAGAGGCGCGGTCAAAGCTTGCCATAGTACCGTTTTCACATTCCAGAACCGCCTTGTCTCCCTCAAATCTGTCTACTGTAAAACGTTTCATTATTTTGCCGCCTTTATCGATGGATTGCCGGTGCTGACCGTCAGGGAGCTGCCGTCTGTTGTCATGATGACCGTTTTGTCGCGGTCGGTGCGGTAAACGGTGGAATTGGCGCTCTTGAGCATTTTCAGCACCTCCGCGTGCGGATGGCCGTAGTCGTTGTTTTTGCCGCACGAAATCACGGTCACGTCGGGGCTGATTTTTTTGAGCAGCGTTTGCGTGGTGGAGGTCTTGCTGCCGTGATGACCTGCCTTGAGCACCGTCGCGTGCATGTCGGCGCGAATGGCGTTCAGCTCCTTGGTCTCGGCGTCGCCGGTGAGCAGAAAGGAAACATTGCCGAAGGTGAGCAGCATCACGATGGAGCTGTTGTTGAGGTTGCTCTCGTCGGGCTTGTCCGGCGCGATAATATCGGCGGTCAGCTCGCCGTCCCTGATGACATGCACGCCTGTTCTGCCGTTTTTGATGCGCAGGTTTTTTGCCTTGATTGCCTTCAGCAGCGACTCAAAGGTCGCGGTGTTGGCGGTCACATCGGGCATATAGATGCTGCCGACCTCAAAATTACGCACGATATACGGCATAGAACCGATGTGATCCTCGTGCGGATGCGTCGCCACCACATAGTCCAGCTGCTTGTAGCCGACAGTTTGCACATAGTCGATAATGCCCTGTCCGTGGTAGTTTTCACCGGCGTCCACCAGCATGGTCTTGCCGTTTGGCAGCTCAATAAAAATGGAATCGCCCTGCCCTATGTCAAGAAAATGCACAATCAGCTTGCCCTCGGTGTTGGGCACAGCCGACGTGTCTGCACAGCCGAAATTTATTGTGACGGTGCAGGCACAAAACAGCGCGAGCGCGAGAACGCAGGCAAGTATCATTTTTACGGTTGTAGAAATTCTCTGCTTCATGGTTTTTTCCGTTTGTTCAGCTCGCCTTGCCGGTGTAGAGCTGATAGTATTTGCCCTTTTGCGCGAGCAGCTGCTCATGCGTGCCGCGCTCGATGATTCTGCCGTGCTCCAGCACGATGATGCAGTCGGAGTTTTTGACGGTCGAGAGGCGGTGCGCGATGACAAAGGTCGTCCTGCCCTTCATCAGCTTATCCATGCTCTCCTGCACCATCTTTTCGGTTCGGGTATCAATGGAGCTGGTCGCCTCGTCGAGAATCAGCGCCGGCGGGTCGGCAACGGCGGCTCTGGCGATAGCGAGCATCTGCCGCTGTCCCTGGCTCAGGCTGCCGCCGTCCGCCTTGATGACGGTGTTGTAGCCGTTGGGAAGCTGGCGGATAAAGCTGTCGGCGTTGGCAAGCTTTGCAGCCGCGATAACCTCCTCGTCGGTGGCGTCGAGTCTGCCGTAGCGGATATTCTCCATAATCGTGTCGGAGAACAGATTGGTCTCCTGCAAAACAATGCCGAGCGAACGGCGCAAGTCCGCTTTCTTTATCTTGTTGATATTGATGCCGTCGTAGCGGATTTTGCCGTCCTGAATATCATAAAAACGGTTAATCAAATTGGTAATCGTCGTTTTGCCTGCGCCGGTGGAGCCGACAAAGGCGATTTTTTGTCCGGGCTTGGCGTAGATGCTCACGTTATGCAGCACCATTTTTTCGTCGGTGTAGCCGAAATCCACGTCGTCCATCACCAAGTCGCCGCGCTGGGGCTTGTATTCCACCTCGCCTGTCGCCTGATGGGTGTGCTTCCATGCCCACATGCCGGTGCGTTCCTCTGTCTCGCAGAGCTTGCCGTCCTTGTACGCGGCGTTGACAAGCGTGACATAGCCGTTGTCCTCCTCGCTCTTTTCGTCGAGCAGGGCAAAGATACGCTCCGCGCCGGCAAGCGCCATGACAATGCTGTTGAACTGCTGGCTGACCTGGTTAATCGGCATGGAGAAGCTCTTGTTGAAGGTCAAAAAGCTCACGAGCGAACCGAGCGAGAGGCTCAGCACGGGAATGCCGCCGCAGGTGACAGCCAGCACACTGCCGACAATCGCGCACAAAACATAGCTGACGTTGCCGAGCTGACCGTTAATCGGCATGATGATATTGGCGAACATATTGGCGTTGTAGGAGCTGTCAAAGAGCCGGTCGTTGAGAGCGTTGAACTCCTCCACGCTCTTTTTTTCGTGATTGAACACCTTGACGACCTTTTGACCGTTCATCATCTCTTCGATGTAGCCGTTCTCGGTGCCGAGGTCCTTTTGCTGCGCGGCAAAATACTTGCCGCTCTTGCCGGCGAGCGTACCGGAGGTTTTCATCATCACCGCCACCATGGCGAGCGAGAGCAGCGTGAGCGGAATACTCAGCGAAAGCATGCTGACCAGCACCGCCACAATGGTGATCACGCTGTTGAACACCTGCGTCATGCTCTGCGAAATCATCTGGCGCATGGTGTCCACATCGTTGGTGTAGACGCTCATGATGTCGCCGTGGGAATGGGTGTCAAAATATTTGATGGGCAGGCTCTCCATGTGACGGAAGATGTCGTTTCGCAAATCGCGCATGGTGCCCTGCGTCACATAAATCATGATGCGTGACTGGGCGTAGGTTGCCGCCGCGCCAATCAGATAGAACACGGCAACACGGGCTATGGCGAAGAGCAGTGGTGTAAAATCAGCCGCCTTGCCTGCTGCCGCCTGCGCGACCATCGGAGAGATGTAGTCGTCAAACAGGGTTTGGATAAAGAGCGTTCCCTGCACGCTGGCGAGCACGCTGACCAGAATGCATACGAATACGATAATCATATGCACCTTGTATTTTTTGAAAATCAGCCCCAGCAGACGCTTAAAGGTCTTGAAGCTCTTTTTTGGATCGTCCATCTTGGCGCGCGGCTGCGGTCCGCGTCGTCTTCCGGGCATCGGTGCCGCCATCTTACTTCTCTCCTTTCTTGTCAAAATCTCCGTTGCCCACGGTCTGGGCAATATAGGTCTCGCTGTAAATCGGGCAGCGCTGCATCAGCTCGTCATGGGTGCCCACATCGTTGATGCAGCCGTCGTTCATCACGACAATGCGGTCGGCGTTCTCCACGCTCGAAACGCGCTGCGAGATAATCAGCTTGGTGGTGTCGGGAATCTCCTCCGCAAAGGCACGGCGAATTTTGGCGTCGGTGGCGGTATCGACCGCGCTGGTGGAGTCGTCGAGAATCAGAATCAGCGGCTTTTTCAGCAGCGCTCTGGCGATACAAATGCGCTGCTTCTGACCGCCCGAAACATTTGTGCCGCCCTGCTCAATACGCGTGTGGTAGCCGTCGGGGAAATCGCGGATAAAGTCGTCCGCGCAGGCGAGCTGACAGGCGCGCACACATTCCTCCTCGGTGGCGTTCTCGTTGCCCCAGCGGAGGTTGTCGAGAATCGTGCCCGAGAAGAGCACGTTCTTTTGGAGCACCACGCTCACCTTGTCGCGCAGCACCTCCAAATCATAGCTGCGCACATCCTTGCCGCCGACCTTGACACAGCCCTTGTTGACGTCGTAGAGCCTGCCGATCAGGTTGACCAAGCTGGTTTTGGAGCTACCGGTGCCGCCGATAATACCGATGGTTTCGTCGGAGCGGATATGCAGATTGATGTTGTTGAGCACGGGCTTTTCGCTCTTTTCGCTGTAGCTGAACTCCACGTCCTCAAAGTCAATGCTGCCGTCGGGCACGTCATAATCGGGATTTTCGGGATTGGCAATCGTCGCCTTTTCCGTGAGCACCTGCGCAATGCGCTTGCCGCTCGCCATGCTCATGGTGAGCATGACAAAGATGAACGCGATCATCATCAGGTTCATCAAAATATTCATGCAGTAGGTCAGCATGCTGGTGAGGTCGCCCTTGGACAGCTCGCCGCCGACCACCATATTGGCGCCAAACCAGCTAATGGCGATAATTGAAGCATAAATCGTCAGCATCATCAGCGGCGACACAGAGACCATCAGCTTTTCCGCCTTCAAAAACAGCGTATAGAGGTTGAGCGTCGCGCGCTCAAACTTGGAAATCTCGTGGTGCTCGCGCACAAACGCCTTGACGACGCGAATGGAATTGACATTTTCCTGCACGCTGGCGTTGAGCTCGTCGTACTTGTCAAAGACCTGCATAAAATACTTGTGCGTCTTGCGAATCAGGAAGAACAGCACCACCGACAAAAACGCGACGGCAATCAGATAGATGCTGGCGAGCTTGGCGTTAATCATCAGCGTGATGGTCATGGCGACCACCAGACTGACCGGTGCGCGGAAGCAAATGCGCAGTATCATTTGATAGGCGTTTTGGAGGTTGGTCACGTCGGTCGTCATACGCGTGACAAGACCGGCGGTCGAAAACTTGTCGATATTCGCAAACGAAAAGGTTTGGATATTGGCAAACATGGCGCTGCGGAGATTGCGCGCAAAGCCTGCCGACGCCTTGGCGCCAAACACACCGCCCATGGCGCCGCCGAGCAGCGCCAACAGCGCGCAGAGCAGCATCAGTCCGCCCATCAGCACGATATGTCCCATATCGGCGCCTGCGGGATTTTCGATTCCGTCGTCAATCATCGACTTCATCAACAGCGGAATCAGCATTTCCATCAATACTTCCAGTATCATAAACAAGGGCGTCGCAACGGATTCCCTGACAAAGCCCCTGATATGTACCGCCAACGTTTTCAGCATAACATCACCTTTTGTATATAGTTATCTATATTATACACCACAGCCAAATATTTGACAACTATTTTTTAAATTCGTAATGCGTAATTCTTCATATTAAAAACAGCCCTCTCGCACAGAGAAGGCTGTTCGCTTGTTGGTGATAGTAACATCGAAAGTGAATTGCGATAACAGGCGGTTTGCTAAAAGCAGAAAATCCTCCCAACCAATTATGCATTACACATTATGAATTATGCATTTCATAACACCCTTAAACTTCCAACCATTTATAAACACAGCATACGCTGCACGGCGGTTACGTCGTTGATGTCGCGTTTGCCGTCTCGGTTGATGTCGGTCAGGTAGGCTTGGGGTTGGCTGTGACGGGTTTGATAGCCGTCGGCGGAAACAGCGTCGTTGTCGGGGTAGGCGCTGTATTCGGCGATACAGCGCTGGTGTTCTGTCGCGTCGCCGATGTCCAGTCTGCCGTCGCGGTTGACGTCGCCGATTTTTTCACCGAGGTTCAGCCTGTCCAGCTCGGCGCATACCTGCGCGTAATAAGGTTTTTCCCTGATACGCGTCAGGTCATAAAAACAGCTGTCCTCTATATCGTAGACGCCGTAGGTGAGGTCGAAGGGCACGTGATATTCACTGTCGCGGAATACGCGGTCTCCGATCACCTCATAGCACAGGGTACACTCGCGCATGTTGGTGTCGCCCTGCACCAGCACCCAGCGCAGACCGCCGAACGGGTCGCTGTGATAGGCAAGCTCGCTGTATGCCGTGACGTCGTCATAGGGCGGTTCCGGCTTCCATGAGGCAAAGCGGTAAAACGCATCCTTGAACAGCGGCTCGTCGCCGAGGCGTTTTCCCACATGATATGTGTCCAAAACCTCCTGCAAATCGGGGTAGCGGCTTTCGTCCTCTATTTCACGCAAATCATAAAAGCAATCGCGCTCCGCGTCATAAACGCCGTAGCAGACCTCAAACGGATAGGCGACGTCGCATGCCGAAACATACCTGCCCAGACGGACAGCGTTCAGCAGCACCTCCTGATGCACGCCGCTGTCCGCGTGCACCAGCGCCCAGTCGGTTCTGCCGTTTGTCCGGTGCACATACGGCACCTCATAAAAATACACGCCCAAATCATCATACGTATACGGCTCCGTGCCTCCAAAGTATTGCGCCAAATACCTGTCATAATACGGCTTTTCGGCAGCATGCGCCGGAAATGCGAGCAAGCCTGCCGCTAAAGCCAAAATCAACAGAATGGATAAACGTTTTTTCATAAGATTACCTCCTCACAATTTGATAATCACGTCGTTGCCAAAGGTCAAAAATACCGTTTTGGAAATCGTGCGCCCGCTGCCGCTGACGGTGACGGTGCAGGCGCTGTCCGTGTAGAGCAAAATTGCTTCTTCATAGATGGGCAGCACGCCGCGCATGCCGCCTGCGCCGTCAGACCGCAGCGGCACCGTCAGGTTGCTGTAGGCATAACCGCTCTGCGACAGCGTGACACGGACGGACGCGCTGTCCGCGAAGGCACTGCCCTGTTCGGCGAGAAAGATGATTCTTCCCATATAATACAGCACTTCCTCACGCGGCGGCGTAGCAGGCACAGTGGCAGGCACGGTGGGCTTTGCTTCCGTCGGCTCGGTCAAGGGCTGTGTGGCATAGGTGGCAGGC
>CAMJOD010000103.1 GCA_946407465.1 uncultured Clostridia bacterium | reverse complement strand
GCATAATCGCCGATACTCGTCACGCTGTCGGGAATGGTAACGCTTGTCAAGCCGGTGCAGCCAGCAAACACATATCTCCCAATATTCGTCACGCTGTCGGGAATGGTGATGCTTGTCAAGCCGGTGCAGCCACTAAACGCAGAACCGCCGATACTCGTCACGCTGTCGGGAATGGTGATGCTTGTCAAGCCGCTGCAGCCACTAAACGCAGAACCGCCGATACTCGTCACGCTGTCGGGAATCGTGACGCTTGTCAAGCGGGTGCAGTCGTAAAACGTTTCATCACCGATACTCGTCACGCTGTCGGGAATCGTGACGCTTGTCAAGCGGGTGCAGAAGAAAAACGCCCCCTTGTCGATAGTCGTCACGCTGTCGGGAATGCTGACGCTTGTCAAGCCGGTGCAGTTGTAAAACGCATAATCACCGATACTCGTCACGCTGTCGGGAATCGTCACGCTTGTCAAGCCGGTGCACTCCTCAAACGCCCAATCACCGATATGCGTCACGCCGTCCCCTATGACAACTTTTTTGACAGTTAATCCTTTCCACGGCACCCACGGCGATGAATCCAAAAGATAATTAGGGTTATACTCTGTATAATCCTTCATTGCACCATTGCCGCTGATGGTGAGCGTGCCGGTATTATCAAGCGTCCATGTGCAGTCGCCCGTTTTGCCGCTTTCCGCCCCGACGCTCTCTTCCTGCGGCGCCATCTCCGCCGCCGATGACGCAAACGGAACCGCCGTAAACAGCAGCATTGCCGAAAGCAAAACGGCCAGTGATTGTTTGAATAGTTTTTTCATAAACAGACCTCCTTGTAGATATATTATATAACACTTTAAGTATAGCACTGTTCCTGCTCCATTGCAACAATTGCGCAATACAAAATTACAGCCTATAGTTTTGGCGGTTTTTCACAAAAAAATTATACGATGCAGATTCACATGCGGTTTTGTTTTCACTATAAAAACTGCGCATCGTTACGTTTGCTTTTGTCCGAAAAAAAGCAAACAAAAATAGCCCGACAAAATCGGACTTTTCTGCGCTGAATAAATTCAGCAAAAATATGTCTATGTATTACATAAAAGATTTTTCGTCGAATATGCGTCAGGGACTTGAACTCCCGAAACTATTTCGGTGCTTTTGCAGTTTTCAACGAAGCAATTAATATTCTTTTAATCTCCAAGCAATCGTTAATCAAAGAAAGGTGCTGATAGAGTTTTACGATACGAGCGGCAAAATGCAGAGATTTTTCAAGCAGCGGATTTTCTTTCATAGCGTTCATCGTTCCCCAATTTTAATGAATAAAGAATAGTGAATAATGAATAACGAATAATACACCAGAAACGCCGGAAAAGGTCATCTGATTATACATTATTCACTATTCATTATTCACTATTCATTGAGCCGTAACGTCAGTTACGGCGTTTCTGGTGCGCCATCAGGGACTCGAACCCCGGACCAACCGGTTATGAGCCGGTAGCTCTGACCAACTGAGCTAATGGCGCGTCTTTTGTTATTATAGCAGATGTTCGGCGCTGTGTCAATATCCTATTCGAAAAGAAAAACTGCGAAAATCTGTACATTCTCCGTGTTTTGTACGCAGAAAAAAGATTGACAAACAAATTGAAACGGTTTATAATTAATTGATATGGTGCATTTTGGGGGCGTGTGCTCCGGTGCGCCTTATGATGAGTTTTTTGACGGAGGCTGCGTTGTGAGAACAGGACTTGACATCGGCTCAACCACCATTAAGTGCGTTGTGCTCGACGACGACAACAAGCTGATTTACAGCACATATGAGCGGCATCTTTCACAGATTACCGAAAAAATTGCCGAGATTCTCGACCGCGTGCGCGGTGAAATTCCGGGAGTCGAGAACGCTCCTCTGGCGCTGTCCGGCTCCGCCGGCATGGGCGTGGCGCAGGACTGCGGCATCGAGTTTGTGCAGGAGGTCTTTGCAACCAGAGTGGCGGCAAACACCTTTATTCCGGGCACCGACGTGGTGATTGAGCTGGGCGGAGAGGACGCGAAGATTTTGTTTTTGAGCGGCGGTCTGGAGGTGCGCATGAACGGCACCTGCGCAGGCGGCACCGGCGCGTTTATCGACCAGATGGCGACGCTGCTCAACGTTCCGCTGGAGGAGCTGGACGAGCTCGCCAAGCAACACGAAAAGACCTACACCATCGCCTCGCGCTGCGGCGTGTTTGCCAAAACCGACATTCAGCCCCTGCTCAATCAGGGCGCGCGCAAGAGCGATATTGCGGAGAGTATTTTTAACGCGGTGGTCAGCCAGACCGTTGCCGGACTGGCGCAGGGACGCGAGATTGAGGGACAGATTGTCTATCTCGGCGGTCCGCTCACCTTTATGAGCGAGCTGCGCCGCTGCTTTGACCGCACGCTGCACACCAAGGGCATTTGTCCCGACAATTCGCTCTATTATGTTGCCGCAGGTGCGGCGCTCTGTGCCGAGCAGCCGATTGATTTTCGCACGGTTATCGAAAAGGTGAAGCACTACCGCGGCTCCGGCAACTTTGCGTTCAACCGTCCTCTGTTTGAGTCAAGGGAAGAATACGAGGCGTTTTCCGCCAGACACGCAGCCGCCAATGTGCCGCAGATGGAGCTGAAGGGCTACACCGGCAAGGCGTATATCGGCATGGACGCCGGCTCCACCACCGTCAAGGGTGTGGTGCTCAACGACCACGGCGAGCTGCTCTATTCCAAATATCTGCCCTCCAAGGGCAATCCCGTTGAGATTATCAAGGGCTTTTTGGAGGAGGTCTATGCGCTCAATCCGCAGCTGAACGTCGTTTCGTCCGCCGTGACGGGCTACGGTGAGGACATCATCAAGAACGCCTTTGATGTGGATTACGGTATTGTGGAGACAATCGCCCACTTTACCGCCGCCAAATATTTTATGCCCGATGTGGAGTTTATCATCGACATCGGCGGTCAGGATATTAAGTGCTTCAAGATTCACAACGGCGCTATCGACAATATCTTTCTCAACGAGGCGTGTTCCTCGGGCTGCGGCAGCTTTTTGCAGACCTTTGCCAACGCCTTGGGCTACGAAATCGAGGAGTTTTCCAAGCTGGGACTTTTTGCCAAGCGTCCCGTAGACCTCGGCTCGCGCTGCACGGTGTTCATGAATTCCAGCGTCAAGCAGGCGCAGAAGGACGGCGCGACGATTGAGGATATTTCGGCAGGCCTGTCGCTCAGCGTCGTCAAAAACGCCTTGTACAAGGTTATCCGCGCGTCGGGTCCCGACGAGCTGGGCAAGCGCATTGTCGTGCAGGGCGGCACCTTCCTCAACGACGCGGTGCTGCGCGCCTTTGAAATGGAGATGGGCACGCAGGTGGTGCGCCCGAATATCGCCGGACTCATGGGCGCCTATGGTGCGGCGCTCTACGCCAAGCGCAAATCCGGCGGCGAGGGAAAGAGCAAGCTCGCCGACGCGGAGGCACTCCGGAATTTTGTGCATGAAATCAAAGTGACCAACTGCGGACTGTGCAGCAACAACTGTCGCCTGACAATCAATTCGTTCGGCGGCGGCAGACGCTTTATCGCCGGCAACCGCTGCGAGCGCCCTGTCACCAAAAAGGCGCCGTCCTCGGATTTGAATATATATGAATACAAACTAAAGCTGATCAACAGCTATCAGCCTGTGGAGGGTCTGCGCGGCAAGCTCGGTATTCCCATGGGACTGAATATGTATGAGCTGTATCCGTTCTGGTACCGATTTTTTACGGAGCTGAAATTTGAGGTACATCATTCGCCGGCGTCCTCGCGCAAGCTCTACCAGCGCGGTCAGCAGACGATTCCCAGCGACACCGTCTGCTTCCCGGCAAAGCTGATGCACGGTCATGTGCAGACGCTGATTGACAACGGCATCGAGAATATTTTTTATCCGTGCCTGACCTATAACTTTGACGAGCATCTCGGCGACAACCACTACAACTGTCCGGTGGTTGCGTACTATCCCGAGGTTATCAAAAATAATATGAAGGACGTCCGCAAGGTGAACTTTATCAAGGAATATTTTGGTATTCACCGTCCCAAGGACTTCCCCAAAAAGGCATATGAGCGGCTGTCGTTCTATTTCCCCGACCTGACGCTCAACGAGGTGCGCGTGGCGGCAAAAAAAGCGTATGACGAATACGCCGCCCATATGGAAAAGGTGCGCCGCAAGGGTGACGAGATTATTGCCCAAGCCGAAAAGGAGGGCAAAAAAATCTTTGTCCTCGCCGGCAGACCTTATCATATCGACCCCGAAATCAACCACGGCATTGACAAGCTGATTGCCGGCTTTGACGTGGCAATTGTCAGCGAGGACGTGGTGTCGCCGCGTGTCAGCGCGTTCAAGACCCATGTGCTCAATCAGTGGACATACCACTCACGGCTCTATGCCGCCGCCAAATATGTGACGACGCGCAAGGATATGGAGCTGGTGCAGCTGGTGTCCTTTGGCTGCGGCGTTGACGCGATTACCACCGACGAGGTGCGCGAAATTCTCGAAGCCGAAAATAAGATATATACGCAAATCAAAATTGACGAAATCACTAACCTCGGCGCGGTGAAAATCAGAATCAGAAGCCTGCTCGCCGCGATTGACGTTTAATTTAGAGTTGAGAGTTAAGAGTTGAGAGTTGAGATTCGGTCGGGACGGACAGTGTAGGGGTACTTCCGTCTCTCAAGGATAACAGCAAGCTTACAGCAAGGTATTGACACGCCGTTGCAGGTGTTTTTCTCCAAACCAAACGCTTCAATAGGCGGACTGGATGCAACGTCACGTTGCCGGATTGGATGCAACGTCACGTTGCCGGATTGGGTGCAGCGCCACGCTGCCGGACAAAAAAGGATAAGATTATGGCTGAGTTAAAATATGACAAAAAAACCGGACGCTTGATGTTTACCAAGCAGATGAAGCGCGAGGGATATAAGATTTTGATGCCGAATATGGCGCCGATTCATTTTCGGATTCTCGCCAATGTGTTCCGCAGCTTTGGCTATAACTGCGAGCTGTTGGAGACAACGGGACCCGAGATTGCACAGACCGGACTCAAGTATGTGCACAACGATACCTGCTATCCGGCGCTGCTGGTTATCGGTCAGTTTATCAACGCGCTCCAAAGCGGCAAATATGACGTACACAAGGTCGCGCTGATGATGACCCAGACGGGCGGCGGCTGCCGTGCGTCCAACTATATCCATCTGCTGCGCAAGGCGCTCAAAAAGGCAGGCTTCGGCTTTGTGCCGGTCATCTCGCTGAGCTTCGGCATGGAGAAAAACAGCGGCTTTGCGCTTACGCTGCCCCTGATTCGGCGGTTTGTCGGCGGCTTGGTATACGGCGACCAGCTGATGCTGCTGTCCAACCAGACCAAGCCCTATGAGGTCAACAAGGGAGAAACCATGGCGCTGGTGGAGCGCTGGAGCGACAAAATCTCCGCTATGCTGATTGAGGGCAAGGGCTATTCGCTGGAGGAGGTTGACGAAAACCTCCACAAGCTGACCAAGGACTTTTCCAAGATTCCGCTCAACCGCGTGCCCAAGGTCAAGGTGGGCGTCGTGGGCGAAATCTACGTCAAATATTCCAAAATGGCAAACAACGGCTTGGAGGATTTCCTCGCCGAGCAGGATTGTGAGGTCTGCCTGCCCGGACTGATGGGCTTTGCGAGCTTCAAGGTCGATAACCGCATCGAGGATTACAAAATGTTCGGCGGCAACCGCATCAAATACGAGTTCTGCAAGCGGCTGCTCGACTATGTGACCAGCCTCGAAACCCTGATGATTGAGTCGGCGGAGCGGTTCCATTTTGTGCCGCCGCACTGCTACGCCCACACCAAGGAGCTTGTCAAGGGCGTGATTGGCTACGGCAGCAAGATGGGCGAGGGCTGGCTGCTCACAGCGGAAATGCTGGAGCTTGCCGAGACCGGCTACGAAAATATCGTCTGCACGCAGCCCTTTGGCTGTCTGCCCAACCATATCAACGGCAAGGGCGCTATCCGCAAAATCAAGGAAGTCATGCCCAATGCCAACATCGTCACCATCGACTACGACCCCGGTGCGCCCAAGGTCAACCAGGAAAACCGCATCAAGCTGATGCTCGCCGTCGGCAGGGAAGAGCTGAAAAAGAAGCTCGAAGCCGAGCAGGCGAAAAAGACGGAAGAAAAAACCGCATAATAACAAATCTCCCTCTGCAACGGCACAGGGAGATTTTTGATTAGGAGAGGAAAATGGAGCATAAAATTATCCGGCTAGAACTATCAGATTACGAAAAATGCGGCAATATTTGGGATATGCAGCGCCAAAGCGACTTGGCGGCGCAGCTGTATCAGCGCCTTTTGTCGGGCAATCAGACCACCTTTGTCTATACCATTGACAACGCTTTTATCGGAGAAGTTTCCCTCGTCAGGCAGATGGACGACCCGGATTATACCATACCCGACAGACGCATCTGCCTGTCGCGTTTGATTGTAAGGGAATCGCACAGACGGCAGGGAATCGGCAGGCGCTTGGTCGCTTATGCGGCGGAGACTGCTAAGCAGCAGGGCTTTTGCGAACTGTCTGTCGGCGTTGATTTGGACAATTACGCCGCCGTCCGGCTGTATGTGCAAGCAGGCTTTGACCGGATTTTGTTCGCCGGAGAGGATGCATACGGACGGTATTTGAAGCTGTTGAAAACATTATAAAAAACGGCTGCCCGATGTGACAGCCGTTTTTTTAGTATGACGGGCATATCAATGCTCTGTGGTGAAAGTCCACCGAGGCGTA
>CAMJOD010000102.1 GCA_946407465.1 uncultured Clostridia bacterium | reverse complement strand
TTGCGGAAAATAGACCGCAAAGATTGTCTACTTTTTATTAGGTATTAGTATGAGAGTTGAGATGCGGGTCGCTGCGCTCCGGATTTGTAGTTTTAAGGGTAATAAAAAAGATACAGCCGATCCTTCCAAAGCTTACTTGCTTACGACAAGCGCCCCGGAAAGCGACCATATCTTTATTACAGCCACATGACTTTCCCTTAATAGGCTCCAATTGCCGGTGGGGGAAAACCAACGTGGCTCTATAAATAACATATCATATTCAGACGGAAAAGTCAAAATGAAAAAACCGATTCGTTTGACAGTAATTTGTATAAGCGTTGAGAGGTGCGTCCATTTTATTTTGCGCAGAAGTGTCGAAGTGAGAGAAAAACGAAACGCATAAGGTTTAGTTTGTAATTAATTGAGAGGAAACGTTTTCTTCCATCAATTAAGCATTACGCATTAGCCCCTCACCCTCCGAAAAACAAATGCTCTATCAGAATCTTTGTGCCGAGCAATATCAGAATGACGCCGCCGGCTATCTCGGCTTTGGATTGGAAGCCGGAGCCGAAGGCGTTGCCGATTTTGACGCCTGCGGCGGAGAGGGCAAAGGTGGTGCAGCCAATCAGCAGAATCGCCGGCAAAATCTGCACCTCCAAAAAGGCGAAGGTCACGCCGACCGCCAGCGCGTCGATGCTGGTGGCGACTGCGAGCGGCAGCATCGTCTTGAAGGAGAAGGAATCGTTGGCGTCCTCCTCGCCGCCGAGCGCCTCACGAATCATATTCGCGCCGATCAGCGCAAGCAGCACAAAGGCTATCCAGTGGTCAACGCTTTTGATGAGGCTCTCAAACTGCCTGCCCAGCAGCCAGCCGAGCAGCGGCATCAGCGCCTGAAAGCCGCCGAAATACAAGCCGGTTATCGCGCAGTGGCGCGGACGGAGCCTTTTGACCGACAGACCCTTGCACACCGAAACCGCGAACGCGTCCATGGAAAGGCTCACGGCAACCAAGAATAATTCCCATATTTCCATTTGAATCCCTCTTTAAAAAACGAGCTGAACCAGCAGCATGTAGACGGCAACGCCGCCGAATACGCTGATGAGGGTGTTGCGCAGCCAGACGTGCATGCCCACCACAAACGCCGCCGCAATCAGCTCCGGCAGACCGTAGGGATAGGTGAACACCGACACGCTCTTGAAGCAGTACACCACCAACATTCCGATTATAGCATATGGCAGCACCTTGCCCAAATATGTAATCACAGCCGGTCTTTTTCGTCCCTCCGGAAATGCCAAAAACGGCAAAAACCGCGTAAAAGCGATGACAGCCGCCATAATCAGCACCTGCCACAGCGGATGCAAATCAGTCATTGCCGCTCACCTCGCTTGCCGTTTCCTTTGCCGCAGGGTCGAGCCATTTGCGAAAAACCACCATCTCCGCCGCAATCAGGAACAGCGACGGCACGATGAAAAACTCCGCGCCGAAAATGACCAGACAAACCGCCGTGGTTGCCGCGCCCAAGATTGCCGGCAGGTGATTTTTGTTGTCGAGCCACTGCTCCACCATAATCACGATAAACAGCGCGGTCATGGCAAAGTCCACGCCCTCGCCCGAAAACGGCAGGAACATGCCCAGCACCGCGCCGAGCACGCAGCCGGTAATCCAGTAGCTGTGGTTGAGTGCGGTGAGAAAGAAGTAGTATTTTTTGGGGCTGATGTTGTCCTCCAGCTTGACGGTCGCGGTGATGGAGTAGGTTTCATCGGTCAGTCCGAAAATCAGATAGGGCTTGACGATGCCGGTGCCGCGGTATTTGTCGAGCAGCGAAACACCGTAAAAAAAGTGGCGGCAGTTGATAATCAGCGTCATAAAGGCGGTTGTCAGCAGCGAAGCGCCGCTCGCCATAAAGTCAACGCCGGCATATTGTCCGGAGCCGGCAAACATGGTGACGCTCATCAAAATTGCCCACCAAAAGCTGTAGCCCTTGCTTTGGAGCAGGACGCCGTAGCCGATGCCCAGCGCCAGATAGCCCGCCATAATCGGCAGACTGTCACGAAAAGCGCGCCGAAAGGATTTTTTTGTCATAGTGCGATCCTTCTCCTTTATTCATAGCGAAAAAACTTTGTGTCGCGTATCTTAAAATGGTTTTTGCGAAATTCAATAATACCCTCCTGCTTCAGCTCGCCGAGTGAGCGCGAAAGCGAGGCGCGGTCAACCGCCAGATAGGCAGCCAAATCCTCGCGCGACAGCGGAATATCAAACTCATAGCTCTGTGCGGCTTCGCTTTTCAGCTGCAAATAGCGCAGCAGCTTGCCGCGTATGCTCTTTTGCGACAGGCAGAGCAGGTGCTCCGATACGCGCTGAAACAGAATGCGCTGCGAGTGCATGGTGTTGACGAGAATGCGGTGCTGAATCAGAATAATGTCGGGATTGGCGACGAGCAGCGAGTCGGGATTGAGCATGACCAGCTGCGCTGCGGTGTTCGCCGTGATTTCGTAGACGATGTTGTAGCGGTCAATCATAAACTGCATGCCGCCGAGGGATCCCGGATTGTACAGCACATTGAGCACAGTTTTGGCGCCGCTGTAATCGACGGTGCAGACCGTGACGCTGCCCTTTATCACCAGTCCGATTTTGCGCGAGCCGCCCGGCAGAATCGTGATGTTTTGCTCCGGCTCCAGCTCCATATAGTCCGGCGCGGCGTGATGCAAAAACAAGGCAATCTCGCCGTCGGTGAGTCCCTTCAGCAGCGGATTGGCGCGGAGCAGGTCCATATTTTCTCCCTGCAGCAGCTCATGGTAATCGTTCATTTTGTTTCTCCTGTGTTTGGGGGATTGTTTGCTAATTGTCTATTATAGCATATAGTTTTGCAAATGCAACAGTTTTTTCGCATTTTTCGATACAGATGGAAAGAAACAGGAATAAAAAAGCGGTTAGCAGCCGCTAAGTAGCACATTTGAACAAAATAAGTGCAAATAGTTGTTGAATGTGCATATTGGATAAAAAATCGGAATGTGATAAAATAATGATATATGCGTATTTTCTTTCAGCTTATTTATGCGGAGGATAACTATGAAACTAAAAGGTATCAGGGTACCGCACAAGAAACACACCGCGGCGAGTGCGCCGCAGCGTATTCCCGTGCCCAAGCTGGTGACGATTCCGATGTCCATGCACATCGGCAGACCGGCAAAGCCGATTGTCAAGCGCGGCGATTTGGTCAAGGTGGGGCAGCTGATTGCGGAAGCGGACGGCTACATCTCGGCGCCGGTACACGCGAGTGTTTCGGGAAAGGTACAAAAAATTGATGAAATGGTGACCGCGATGGGCGCCAAGGTGCAGGTCGTGGTCATTGAGTCCGACGGCATGCAGGAGATAAGCGAGGAGGTCAAGCCGCCGGAGGTCAGCGACCTCACTAGCTTTGTGGAGGCTGTCAAGAGCAGCGGCTCCGTCGGTCTGGGCGGCGCCGGTTTTCCGACCTTTGTCAAGTTCAGCTTCAACAATGATTTGAGCGTGGTGGACGCGGTGGTAATTAACGCCGCCGAATGCGAGCCGTATATCACCTCGGATACGCGCACCCTGCTCGACCGAGCGGACGATGTGTTCGCCGGCATTGAGCTGCTCAAAAAATATCTGCACGTGCCGCGCTACGTAATCGGCATCGAGGACAACAAGCCCGACGCGATTGCCAAGGCGCGCGCGCTTGCCGCCAAAACCGAGGGCGTGGAGGTGCAGGTGCTGCCTGCCATGTATCCGCAGGGCGGCGAAAAGGTGCTGGTCTACAACACGCTCGGCAGACTTATTCCGCAGGGCGGTCTGCCGCTTGATGTGGGCGTGGTCGTGATAAACGTCACCACGCTGGCGTTTATCGCTAAATATATAGAAACCGGCATGCCGCTGGTCGAAAAGTGTCTGACCGTGGACGGCTCCGCCGTCAAGGAGCCGAAGAATGTGATCGCGCCGATCGGCACGCCGATTGCCGATGTGCTCGAGAGCGCAGGCGGCTGCAAATCGGAGCCGGCAAAGGTGCTCTACGGCGGTCCCATGATGGGCATCGCGGTGCCTGACCTCAGCGCGCCGGTTCTCAAAAACACCAACGCGATTGTGGTGATGGACGAAGCGGAGGCGCGTCCTCCCAAAACAACGCCGTGCATCAACTGCGGCGCCTGTCTGACAAATTGTCCGCTGCGGCTCGACCCGCGCGCGATTGCGAAGGCATACAAAAAGAATGAGCCGGAGGAGCTCAAGGCGCTCTGTGTCGATTTGTGCATGGAATGCGGCTGTTGCTCCTATGTCTGTCCGGCAAAGCGCCATCTGGTGCAGACCAACAAGCTCGCCAAGGCGGTGGTGCGTTCCTATGACGCCGCCCAAAAAGCGAAAAAGGAGGGGACAAAATGAACAAGCTGATAGCCACCGCTTCACCGCATTTTCACCGTCCCCGTACCACGCGCTCCATTATGCTCGATGTGATTATCGCGCTGATTCCGGCTGTGATTGCGTCCGTCATCTTCTTTGGACTGCGCAGCCTGCTGGTGCTTGTGGACTGCGTGGCGGTCTGCGTGTTCTCGGAATGGGGCTTTGAAAAAATATGTAAAAAAGAAAACACCATCGGCGACCTCTCGGCGGTTGTTACGGGCGTGATTCTCGCGCTGAACCTGCCGGTGGACGTGCCGCTGTGGCAGGCAACGCTGGGCGCTGTGATTGCGATTGTCGTCATCAAGCAGCTCTTCGGCGGCATCGGTCAAAATTTTGCCAACCCTGCCGCGACCGCGCGCATTGTGCTGATGACGGCATTCTCCGGCACCATGACGAGCTGGGCTGTGCCGCAGGCGTTCAATTTTCTTCCCGACGCCACCACTGGCGCCACGCCGCTGGCGCTGATGACAAAGGGCGACCTCACCCATCTGCCGTCCTATTTGGATATGTTCCTCGGCAACACCGGCGGCTGTCTGGGCGAGACAAGCGTGCTGGCGCTGGTGCTCGGCGGACTCTACCTGCTGTTCAGGGGCGTTATCACCTGGCATATTCCGGTTTCGTTCATCGGAACCGTCGCGCTGATGTCGCTTGTCTGCGGACAGGACGTGCTCGCGCAGGTGCTCTCCGGCGGTCTGATGATTGGCGCGTTCTTTATGGCAACCGACTATTCGTCCTCGCCTGCCACCAAATGGGGCAAGATTATCTACGGCGTGGGCTGCGGTCTGATTACGATTCTCATCCGTTTCTGGGGCAACTTCCCCGAGGGCGTCAGCTTTGCGCTGCTGATTATGAGTATTCTCACGCCCTATATTGAAAAGCTCACGCGCTCCAAGCCGCTGGTAGGGGAGGTGGACGAGTCGTGAAGGACATCATAAAACCCATTGCGGTGCTCGGCGCCATCTGTCTGGTGGTCACGGCGCTGCTCGCCTACATCAACTCCGTCACCGCGCCGATTATCGCCGAAGCAAACGCCAAGGCGGAGGCAAAGGCACAGCATGAGGTGCTCGCCGAGGCGGATTCCTTTGAAGAAATCACCGGCGTTACCCTGCCCAAGGAGGTCAAAAAAGCGGTCAAGGCGTCAAACGGCGCAGGCTATGTGTTCTCGCTGACCGTCAAGGGCTACGGCGGCGACATTGACCTGATTTGCGGTATCAAAAACGACGGCACAATCGAGGGCACACAGACGCTCAACCACAGCGAAACCAGCGGAATCGGCTCGCGCGTGGTGGGCAACGACAGCGACTACCGCCACAATTATGAGGGAAAAACCGCCGATACCTACGAGAGCGTGGACGCGCTGAGCGGTGCGACGATTTCCTCCAAGGCATACAAAAGCGCCGTCAAAGCGGCGTTTGAGGCATACAACAGTTTGACAGGGGAGGCGAAGTGATGAATAAACTGCAAAACTTTTCCAAGGGCTTAATCAAAGAAAACCCTGTGCTTGTTCTGGTGCTCGGCACCTGTCCCACACTCGCCACCTCGACCAGTATCATAAACGCGCTGGGCATGGGCGCCGCGGCGACCGTGGTGCTGCTCTGCTCCAATATGGTTATCTCCGCCCTGCGCAAAATCATTCCCGACAAGGTGCGCATTCCCTGCTATATCGTGCTGATTGCCGGTTTTGTCACCATGGTGCAGATGCTTGTCAAGGCGTTTGCGCCTGCGCTCGACCAGGCGCTCGGCATCTATCTGCCGCTGATTGTCGTCAACTGCATCATTCTCGGCAGAGCGGAAATGTTCGCCAACAAAAACACCGTCATCGATTCCGCAATCGACGCACTCGGCATGGGTGCAGGCTTTACGCTGGCGCTGAGCCTGATGGCGCTGATTCGCGAGGTGTTCGGCAACGGCACTTTCTTCGGAATGGAAATTCCGGTTCTGGTCGATAACAAGATTGCGATTCTCACCATGGCGCCCGGTGGCTTCTTTGTGTTCGGTCTGCTGATTGCCATCGTCAACAAGTTCGGCAAGCACAAGCCCCAAAAGAAGGAATTTGGCTGTGCCGGTTGTCCGCAGGCGGCTGCCTGCGGCAGAGCGGACTGCGGCGGCTGCGGTGAAGAGAAAGCGGAGGTGGCTGCGAAATGACAAAAATGATTGTAATCCTGCTCTCAGCCGTCTTTGTCAATAACTATGTATTGTCGCGGTTTTTGGGCATTTGTCCGTTCCTCGGCGTTTCCAAAAAGCTCGACTCCGCGACCGGCATGAGTCTGGCGGTTATCTTCGTCATGCTGATGGCGACCGCCGCGACCTATCCCATTCAAATGCTGATTCTGGTGCCGAACCACCTTGAATATTTGCAGACGATCGTCTTTATTCTGGTCATCGCGGCGCTGGTGCAGCTCG
>CAMJOD010000101.1 GCA_946407465.1 uncultured Clostridia bacterium | reverse complement strand
GTTATCAGAAACCGCTGAAGCCGACGGCTTTGAGGGTCTGCATCATGATATTGTACTGTGTGGTATGGTCGCCGACGATGTGTACGTTCATGGCGAACATGCCGATATAGAGCCAGAGATAGAGCGCCACTGCCAAACCGGCAATACCGGCGGTCAGCAGCAGACGCATAAAGGGCGTGTGCTTGCTGTCGAGGGCGTTCCAAATTTCGGTCACGCCGGAAACGACAAACCAGATAATCGCCAAAACAAAGAAGAACCAGCCGACCATACTCGACGCAAGATAGAACAGACCGCCGAGCAAAATCAGGCACATGGGCACCAACGCGTTCACGGCAAACGAGGTGAGCGACACCTTGACGCGCTCTGCGAGCGGCTGCTTTTTGGTGCAGCAGAGCGTCAGCATCAGGGTTCGGGCGGCAACATAGAGCACCGCCATGCCGCAGGTCAGCAAAACTGCCGCAAACAGCGCCAAAAAGAAGTTGTATGACACCGCGCCGCCGCCGATTGCCAGCTCCGAGCCGGGCGTCAAAACGCCCTTGGCAGCGTGTACGCCGTAGATGCAGTTACAGGTAATCAGCATGACCGCGAACAGCGCGGCAATATACATCAGCGGAAACTTGAGGTTCTTTTCCTTGACCAAATCAGCGACCGCCTGCTTGGGATTCTGAAAGGCGGTGTGCAGCGACCTCATCAGCTTTTCGGACAGGGTGTCGTCGGGAATCGGAATGCCGTGATACGCCTCGGGCAATTCGCTCTCCTGCTTTGGCTGCTGCGTCTGCTGAGCGGCACGCCGCGCCCGTCTGCGTGCGTCCCTTTCGCGGCGCGCTGCGGCGTCCGGACAGTCGCAGACTTCGCCGTCGGGAATTTCCCTGCCGCAATACTCACAAATTTTCATAATAATATAATCTCCTTCAAAACAAAAAATCTCTCCGTGCGGACATCTGTGCCGCACGCCTTTAGTTTAGCAAAAACCGCTCCTTCTGTCAAGACAGCTCCGGCACAAACCGCAGCCTGACGCCCTGCCGGAATTTATCAGCTTGACGAAAAGCCGCAGGCGTAAACAAAGCAGCGCTTTTTTAGCCGAACAGCGCCGCGACCGCCGCTTCATTGAGCTGTTCGCCGATGACAATCACGATGTCCTGCCCTGCCGCAATCGGCGTCACGGCGGTGCTTTTGCGTGTGGCGTTAAACTCCAGCCAGCCGTCGCCGCTGCGCACAAAGCCCTTGACGCGGAAGACTTTGCCGCACGCTTCGCTTGCAAACGCCTGCTTTGCCGCTGTCTCCAGCTGCGCCGCCGTGTAGGGCTTGTTCATAAAATAAAGGGAGCGAAAGCCGCTGTCGTCGGTGGTGCCGCGCTTGACAAAACTTTGACTGTCATAGCCGCTGCGCATCACACGCGCAAAATCGCTGTCTGTGAGCACGTCCCAGTCCTTTTCGAGCAGCCTGCCGCGCAGGTCCTTTTGACACTGCACCTGCAAGAGCGCCTGCTCCATGTGGCGGACGGTCGCCTCCTTTTCAGCTTCTGTGGCGAGCTGCGTCTTGCTGAGCACCACGGTGCCGGCGTTTGCCAGCTGCGACGCGAGCAGATAGTCGGCGCTCTCTGACAAGCCGTCCTCCAAATTGGCGTCCACAACGGCAATCACACTGCCGATTTCATACCAGCGGTCGAGCGGCTCCTCGTAGAGCACATCAAAAAATTCGTCCACATCAAACACGCCCGACGGCTCAATCAGCACACGGTCGTAGCCGCTCATACCCATGGCAATCAGCTTGGTCTTGAACCGCCGCTTGTGACAGTCCGCGTCGCAGGCGCCGGCAACCATATCCAGACCGCAGCCCTCGCGCTCCAGCTCCTGCAGCAGCAGCATATCTACATTCACCGCGCCGTAGTCGTTTTCGAGAATACCGATTTTTTGTCCCTGCGCCGTCAGATACCGCGCATAGCGCTTCAAAAAGGTGGTTTTTCCCGAGCCGAGAAAGCCTGTAATCAAATCAACCTGAATCATTTTTCCGTCGCTTCCTTTCATTTTATGACAAAACATCTTATACTCTTATTATAATCAACCTTTTTGCAAATGTAAACAGGCGCAAACGAGGTTTTATATGTCCAATTATTCGCTTTTCATTGACAAAATTCTTAATTTGTCATACAATTAGACTTGGGAGAATGGAATCATATGCAGGAGTGATGAAATGAACAACGATAACGATTTGCAAACGGTTGTCGCGGACGGTGACATTCCCACCACACCCCAAGAGGATTCGCCTCAAAACAACAGCTTTGAACAACCGCCGCACCCCATCAGACGCCGTCAGCACTACTTTGACAATATGCCGCCCAAGCCCGCGCCCGAGGAGCCGATAACAGAGGAGCTGCCCGAGGAGGACGACGCGTCCTCCGGCACCGGCAAAGCAGCCATGGCGGTTGCCGTATCGGTAGCGGCTGTTTTGGCTGTTGCGGTTATCGCCTTTTTGGTGTATATATTTATTGCGCACAAGGAGAGCGAGGAAGCGGCAAGGGCAACCGCGCCGTCTGCCGCAGTGACGGAAACAACCCTTTACACTGAGGAGCAGACGGAAACCGTTGTGGAAAAGACCGTCTACATGCCCGATTTGCTCGGACTCAAAGAAGCGGAGGCATACAAGCTGCTCAACGAAGCGGACGTGCGCTACAAGGTCACGCGCGTCTACAGCGCCGACGTGCCGTTTAACTGCGTGGTGTCGCAGTATCCGGAGGCGTCTTCGGCGTTTCCGCGCAGCGAGGAGGCGATTGTCTACCTCTCCAAGGGAAAGGAAAATGAGATAATCCAGTCCACCACGCGCGTTCCCTCCGCCAAAACGACCCAACCGGCTTCCACGGCGCCCGTCGCCACCTTAAACGCCGGTGATTATCTGCTGCCCGAATCCGCCTCGCGTCAGCTGACACGCAGCGACCTCAACCGGTTCAGCCGCGGCGCGCTGAATCTGGTGCTCAATGAAATCTATGCGCGACACGGCAGAAAATTCTCCGACCCGACAATCAATGAATATTTCCGCTCCAAGAGCTGGTATAAACCCACCATCGCCGCAAAGGATTTTGACGACAGTATTCTCAATCAATACGAAATCTACAACGTCAAGCTCATCACCAACTATCAGACCGAGATGGGCTGGCGATAAACCGCTGAACACCGATTTGTTATAGGAATTTGTATGATGCAACCATATTGTTTTCATTGCATGAACCCTCTCGGCAGCTCGCCGGTCTGCCGCTTTTGCGGTCACGACAACAGCGTACCCGTCAACAGCCCGGTCTATCACCTGCCCTGCGGCACACAGCTGCACGGCCGCTATGTGATTGGCAGAGCCTTGGGCGAGGGCGGCTTTGGCATTACCTATATCGGCATGGACACCACGCTGTCCAAGCGCGTTGCGATCAAGGAGTTTTATCCTGCCGGTATTGCCGTGCGCGACAGCGCTGTCTCCGCCGGCGTGCAGGTGTCCGACGACAAAAGAGAGTTTTTTGACAGAGGTGTGGAGCGCTTTCTGTTTGAAGCCAAGAGCGTGGCGGCGTTTACCGACGAGGACGGCATTGTGGACGTGCAGGACTATTTTCAGGAGAACCGCACCGCCTATATTGTGATGAACTTTCTCGACGGCAAAAACCTCTGTCAGTATGTCGCCGATCACGGAAGATTTTCGTTTGACAAGCTGCTTGCACTGCTCACACCGGTGATGCGCGCGCTGCGGAATATGCACAGCAAGGGCATTATTCACCGCGACATCAGCCCCGACAATATTATGTTCACCACCAAGGGTGTGCTCAAGCTGACGGATTTTGGCTCCGCCAAGTATTTTTCCGGCGAGGACAGCCCCAAAACGGTTATTCTCAAACAGGGCTATGCGCCGGAGGAGCAGTATCTCCGCGACGGCGAACAGGGGCCCTTTACCGATGTGTACGCGCTATGTGCGACGATATATTATTGTATTACCGGAAAGGTGCCCGTACCGGCACTCAAACGCAGCGTAGATGATACCCTTGCCTTTCCCTCGCAGCTGGGTGCGGACATACGCCCCAGTCAGGAAAAGGCGCTGATGCACGGACTCGCCGTGCATGCCGCCGACCGCACGCCCGATATGGACGCCCTGATTGCGGAGCTGACGCTGGGCGTGCGCACCGCAAGCCGCGAGACAACGCAAACGGTGGTGCGCAGGGAGCCGCTGCCTGACGGCAAATATGAAAACAACGAGCAGGACAGCGCCGAGGCGACAACAAAGGATTACGTCAAAACGACGCACCGTCTGCGCCCGTTCCTTCAATCGCTCAAGCCCAAGCTGCCGACTATTCTGTTGGCAGGCGGTTTGATTGTCGCCGTTGCCGGCGTGATTGTGTTCTCGGTGCTGCTTGCCGGAAAGGGCGAAAAAAAGCAGGACAAGCCCACTGCGCCGGCGGAAACGACCATCAATATCAAAGAACTGCTCTCCGGTATTGAGACGCATCCCTCCGAATACCCCACACATGTGCCGACCGAGGCGACCACCGTTCCGGTTTGGACAGCGCCGCTGACGGAGACAGAGGCGTTGCAGCACGTTGACGAGCTGAAGGATTTCTTCTTTGACAACGTGGTGCAAAGCGACGCACAGGCGCGCTTCAGCAACGTCATGGAGCTGCACAACGTCTATTACTGCACCAAGCGCTCCGACACGGGCATTGCCTACATCGCCTACATCTACCGCAACAACACAGCGGATTATTACAAGGCGCTCTACATTCCTGCCGACCGGTTTTCGGTGGAGCAGGGCGCATTGGTCAGCCGCGACAACCGTCTGACGGCTTGCGAGAGCGCCGACACCATGCAGGATGCACTCGGCAACTGCTGGATTCTGGGCAGCACGTTCCGTCAAACACAGCTGTTCGGATAATATTTGACTACTAATTTTTGCTAACGGTGATTATATGGAACAATACTGTTACAATTGCATGTCCCTTGTCGGACAAGACAGCACCTTTTGCCGGTACTGCGGCAAAAATCTAAGGGAATCGTCCGATATGAGCCCCTATCAGCTAAAGCCCGGCACGGTGCTGCAAAACCGCTATCTGATTGGCAGCGTGCTCGGCGAGGGCGGCTTTGGCATCACCTATATCGGACTTGACAAGGTACTCGCCAAGCGTGTGGCGGTCAAGGAATTTTATCCTGCCGGCGCCGCACACCGCGCCTCGGTCGTCTCGGGCGATGTGATTATTACGCGCGGAAAGGAACCCATGTACCGCAGGGGCGTGGAACGCTTTGTGCAGGAAGCGCGAAGCCTTGCGGCGTTCTCGTCCGAGGACGGCATTGTGGATGTGCTCGACACCTTTCAGGCGAACAATACCGCCTATATCGTGATGGAATATCTTGAAGGCAACACCCTCAAGGCGCTGCTGAAAACCAAGGGCGTTTTTGACGCGTCAGACTTGATTAAGCTCATGGAGCCTGTGATGAAATCGCTGTCGGTGATGCACCGCACCGGCTTTATTCACCGCGACATCAGCCCCGACAACATCATGCTGACAAACAACGGCAAGCTAAAGCTGATGGATTTCGGCTCCGCGCGGTACTTTCTCAACCAGGACTCCGAGCTGTCGGTGATGCTCAAGCAGGGCTATGCACCGGTGGAACAGTACAGCAGCCGCAGCCAGCAGGGACCTTATACGGACGTCTATGCCCTCTGCGCGACCATCTACACCTGCATCACGGGAACGGTGCCCGCGAACAGTCTTGACCGCTCGCGCTATGACACGCTGGTGCCGCCGTCGGCAAAGGGTGTGCGCATCAGCCCTGTTCACGAAAAGGCACTTTTGCACGGCTTGCAGCCGAACGCCGCTGTGCGCTGTCCCGATATGGAAACGCTCATGCGTGAATTTAACGGCACGATTGACCCAAACCTCACCCAAAACGCGGAGGACGAAATTAATAAAGGAGACGGCTACATTCCGCCGGTTCCGCCGACACCTCCCGAAAAGAACAACACACCCATTGTGGTAGCGCTGGTCATCGCGACTGTCGCGGTTCTCATTGTTTGCGGCGTGCTGCTCTTCATGCTGTTGAAGGGCAATGGCGGTGACGATACCGAAGCCAATGTGTCAACGCTTGCGTCGGAATCCACCGCTATGACAATTACATCTGTGGAAACAACCGTAGAGCCGACAACCATTATACCCACCACCGTCGAGCCAACCACTATTGAGCCAACCACTATCGTCCCGACCACTATTGTACCGAGCACTTTTGCACCACCGCCACCAACAACCACAAAAGTGCCGCCACAGTCGTCTAACAGTTGGTCGGAGCAGCGAGTGAAGGACTATATTGAGGACTACATTGTATGGCGATGGAATGAAGCGGACGACAGAATGAGCCAAGCACGCTCCGGCAGCAGCTATGACTATGTGGTTTGCGACGACAACCGCCTGTGGATTGGCACCAAGGGCAGCTTCCATGATGACGATGAGGATAAGGTTTGGTATTTCTACGACGAAAACCACCAACTCTATTTCATCTACCGCCACAGCAACTATAATGAATACCGC
Organism: uncultured Clostridia bacterium; assembly: GCA_946407465.1. Taxonomy (GTDB): domain Bacteria; phylum Bacillota; class Clostridia; order Oscillospirales; family Acutalibacteraceae; genus Ruminococcoides. The sequence continues at coordinate 277 of CAMJOD010000101.1, read as the reverse complement.
TACTATGTATGCAATAATGAGGTTATCAAGCTGACTGTGGGTCCTACCGGCAGCCAGACGCATTATTATCATGGCAGTCCCCAAACACAGGATGCGACCTGTCAAAGTCTTATCGCCGGCGCCTACTACGCGCTGGGCACTATTTAGCAAGCAATATTCCAAATCAGGGTTCAGTCCGACGCCGGACTGAACCCTGTTTTTTATCGCGAAAAAAACCGGCTCATACTAATTCCTGATAGAAAGTAGACTAATATTTTGCGAGGATATTTTTCGCAAG
>CAMJOD010000100.1 GCA_946407465.1 uncultured Clostridia bacterium | reverse complement strand
ATCGGCTTTGACCGCAGCATGATCGGCGGCTACGGTCACGACGACAAGGTCTGTGCCTATCCGGCGCTGATGGCGGCGCTCGACGCGGACGAGGTGGAGCAGACCTGCATCACCTACCTGACCGACAAGGAGGAAATCGGCAGCGACGGCAACACCGGCATGCAGAGCGATTTTCTGCGCTACTTCCTCTATGACCTCGCCAAGCTCGACGGCGTGGAGGGCTATCGCGCCATTTCGCAGAGCACCTGCCTGTCAGCGGACGTCAACGCGGCTTTTGACCCGACCTATGCTTCCGCATTTGAGGCGAAGAACAGCTGTTACATCAACGGCGGCGTGGTGATTTCCAAATACACCGGCCACGGCGGCAAATATGACACCTCCGACGCTTCCGCAGAATATATGGGAGCCGTCAGAAGCATGCTTGAGGAGAACAACGTGCAGTGGCAAATCGGCGAGCTGGGCAGAGTGGATCTCGGCGGCGGCGGCACGATTGCCAAGTATGTCGCCAATATGAACGTGGACGTGATTGACCTCGGTGTGCCGGTGCTGAGCATGCATGCGCCCTTTGAAATTGTCTCCAAAACCGACGTATATATGGCATACAGGGCGTTTTGTTCGTTCTTTATGCAGAAATAAAAACTGATTCAATTGTTTAGGGTTGACCCGAGCACATGCGGCGCAGGTCAACCCTTTACTTTGCAAAAATAATGTTGTATAATAAGTACGAAACGGGGGAATGGCTATGCACAGAGAGATCGCAGAATTATTTATGTACGGCGATTTGGACAAGAACAGCATTTTATACCGCCTCGGCGAGATTTTTGAGGTGATGGAAAGCGGCGGCTACAACCGGCAGCAGGTTATCCGCGACATCAAGGTGCAGCTCAAACGGCTCCTTGTTCTTGCAACCGACTACGGCTTTGACAATAACTTGTGGCACAACTATATCGCGTTCTTTCTTTTGATGAATGAAAATCCGTTTTCGCTGGTCTGTGAAAAAAGCGCTGTCAGCGAGGGCACCGTCACCTCAATTGTCAAAGAGGATTTTGCGCATATCCGCCGCATTTTCTTCTATGATTTTTCCGCAGTGGAGCAGGCGTTGGGCGTCAACTGCTTTTCGGTTCTCTCGCACTATCAGGCGGTCAAAAAGAGCAAAAAGATTTATAACTGGAATGTCAGCGAAAAGGTGCAGGCGCTCTCCCAAAAGCTCGAAGCAGCGGCGGACGGCGATGCGTTTTATCAGGCTGTCACCGGCTTTTATCACGACTACGGCGTCGGTCTGTTCGGCTTGAACAAGGCGTTCCGTGTGGAGGTGACGCCCGACGGCGCCATTCGCTTTGTCGCCATCAACAATATGGACGTTGTTACGCTCGACGACCTTGTCGGCTATGAACGCCAAAAGAAAAAGCTCGTTGAGAACACCGAGGCGTTTGTCAGCGGTGTGCGCGCCAACAATGTGCTGCTCTACGGCGACAGCGGCACCGGCAAGTCTACCAGCATCAAAGCGATTATCAATCAGTATTACGACAGGGGACTGCGTATGATTGAGATATACAAGCACCAGTTCAAATATCTTTCCGCCATTATCTCGACCGTCAAAAACCGCAACTATAAATTTATCATCTACATGGACGACCTGTCCTTTGAGGACAACGAAATTGAATACAAGTTTCTCAAGGCGGTCATTGAGGGCGGCGTCGAAACGCGTCCCGACAATATCCTGATTTATGCCACCTCCAACAGGCGGCACCTCATCAAGGAGACGTGGAACGACAAAAACGACCACACCACGCAGGAGGATATTCATCATTCCGACACGGTGGAAGAAAAGCTTTCGCTCGTCAGCCGTTTTGGCATCACTATCGGCTACTCCAAGCCCATGCCAAAGGAGTTCGGCAATATCGTGGTGACACTGGCACAGCGAGCCGGTGTGCGCATGGACGAAGCCACCCTGCGCAGCGAAGCCGTCAAATGGGAGATGTCGCACGGCGGTATCTCGGGACGCACCGCGCAGCAGTTTGTCGATTATCTGGTCTATCAGCAGGCAAAAAGCGAAGTATAGAATGAATCCCAAAAACACAGTATAAAAGCATCTGTTATGTTGTCACGCATAACAGATGCTTTTTTAGCGCTTTTTTGAAAACCCCTGACGCGCTGCGGGAGGTTTTCCGGTTCCTCTCTGTCAAAACACAGTCGGCGCTGCCTGTGCAGACAGCGCCGACGATAGGAATTTAATGTATTAGCGAACCATTTTGCCGTCGGGACCAAAGTGGTAGGTGCCGGCAGGCAGCAGACCATTGGTCTTTTCCGCGACAACGGTGCGGTCGCCGTCCTTCTTGATTCTGCCGTCATAGATGACAAAGTAGTAGTCGTCGCCGATTTTAATCAAGCCCTTGTCGGGGACAATCTGACCGTTCTCTCTGTAATAGCCGTCGTCGCCGATACCATCGGGATAGAGCGAGGGAACGTTGGTCATTTTGCCGTCGGCGCCAAAGTGATAGGTGCCGGCAGGCAGCAGACCGTTGGTCTTTTCTGCTAGAACGGTGCGGTCGCCGTCCTTCTTGATTTTGCCGTTATAGATGACAAAGTAATAGTCGTCGCCGATTTTAATCAAGCCCTTGTCGGGGACAATTTCGCCGTTTTCTCTGTAGTAGCCATCGTCGCCGATACCGTCGGAAACGAGTGTGGGAACGTCGGTCATCTTGCCGTCGGGGCCAAAGTGATAGGTGCCGGCAGGCAGCAGACCGTTGGTTTTTCCCTCCACAACGGTGCGGTCGCCGTCTTTCTTGATTCTGCCGTCATAGATGACAAAGTAGTAGTCATCGCCGATTTTAATCAGACCCTTGTCCGCGGCAATCTGTCCGTTTTCTCTGTAATAACCGTCGGCGCCGATACCGTCGAGCGAGGGAACGTCGGTCATCTTGCCGTCGGGACCGAAGTGATAGGTGCCGGCAGGCAGCAGACCGTTGGTTTTTTCCTCCAAAACGGTGCGGTCGCCGTCCTTCTTGATTCTGCCGTCATACACAACAAAATAGTAATCGCCGTCAATCAGAACCAAGCCCTTGTAGGGAACGATTTCGCCGTTTTCTCTGTAATAGCCGTCAGCGTCTATGCCGGCAACCAGCGGCACGTCGGTCATCTTGCCGGTCTCGTCAAAGTGATAGGTGCCTGCGGGCAGCAGACCGTTTGCAAAATCCTCGGTTACCGTGCGGTCGCCGTTCAGCTTGACGGAGCCGTCATAAATCACATAATAGTAGTTGCCGTCAAACTTTACCAGACCGTAACCGCAGACGGATTCGCCGTTTTCGTTCAGATAGTAGCGCTTGCCGTTGACGTCAAGCAGCTGCGGACCGGTCATCTTGACAGCCTTGCCGTCCGTGCCGCAGTCATACCAGCTCAGCGTGGCGCCGTCGGCGGATTCAATGGAAACCATGCCGGTTTCTCTGTAGCCGCCGGAGTTGAACAGATAGGTGTCGCCGTCGATTTCCTGCATGAGATAGGTGAAGGCGGCGTCGGATTTGTAGTAGGACGGACCGTACCAATATCTGTATTTGCCGATAGTCAGCTCCCACGCGCCGTCGAGCAGCTTGCCGTTCTCATAGGTGAGCGGAACGTTGCTCTCGTTTTTGACAGTGCCTTTTGCGCCTGCAAGTGTGTCGGGCAGGAAGTAGTACCAGTCGCCGTCAATCTCAAACCAGCCGGAGGTGAGCACGCCGTTGTCTGCGTAATAGTTCACGCCGTCCAAGTCCAGCAAGCCGGTGTATGTGCCGAGCGAGTGTCCGTTTTCGTCAAGGGTATAATAAACGCCGTCAATCTCGGTAATGCCGGTTGCCTTTTTGCCGTCCGCGTAATAGGCGCCGTCAATCCAGCCCTGCACCGGCAGGCCGTCGGCGTATAATTTGCCGTCGGTGTATTCGCCGCTGAACAGCTCGCCGCAGTCGGTACACTCCAAAACGCCGTTCACAAAGTCATAGGTGTGCTCGTGAACAGGAGCGTCCACAGCGCTTTCGATTACCGTGGTGCAGGTGGCAATCGCTTCGGGATTTTCATCGGCAACGTTGTTGTTGACCAAAAAATACTGGGCGTAGGGGTTGGACAAAGAGTCGTCGCAGAGCGCCATGGTATTGACGGCGCAGTCCACAGTTGTCTCCGCGTTTCTGTTCAGCACACGGAAAACTGTTTTTACAACCGTCACCGCGGTGCCGTCCTCCTCGTTGGCGTAGGCGGCAGGAACAACGGACGAATAGTTGCAGGCGATTCTGCCGGTGTTGCCGTCGTTAAAGGTGTTCACAATGCCGGTTCCGCATCCCTGCGATACAGCGAACGGGAACACATTGAGCACCTCGCGCGAGCCGAAGGCGGTGGTGTTGTAGGCTTCTTTGAACTCCAAAACAGTATTATCCCATGTCAAAACGCCCTGGAAGTTAATCAAATACTTGTCGGCGCCAAAAAGCTTGTATTCAACCGCGACATAGGCCTCGCCGTCCGTGTCCTGATAGGGAGCAAAGTTGGTGATTTCCGTTGCTTCCGCCGGAAAAACATTCGAGGTCGCGGTGACCGTGAGCGCGTTGTCCGACGCAGCAAAGGCGGTTACGGCTGAAAGCATGACAGTGGAGAATGTCAGCAGCAAAGCGAGCAGCACTGCAACCGGTTTTTTGATGGTAGATTTCATGATATGCCTCCTTACTTTTTTGTTTTACCGAATCAGATTTATGTGTAAATCTATCCAATTTTATTATAACAGACCGCACAAAAACCGTCAAGATAAAACTAATACGAAAACTAAATAAAAACAAAATACCGCCCTTTGCGGACGGCATTTCAGAGAGAAATTTTCAGAAAGAAAGGTTTATATAAACGGCGTGCTGCCGGGAATTGTCAAAAGCTCAATTGCTTAAAAGTTAGCGGAATCGCGCAGATACATCGGACCTGTCTGCTGACCGGTCACGTTGAGGTTTTTGTCCACCGTAAAGCGGACGGGCACGCAGTTCCACTTGCCGTCGCTGCGCTTTGCGAGGAGAATCACGTCCTCCACACCGGCGCTGACGCCCTTGATGGTGAACTGTGCATGCTGCGTGCGCCAGTCGTAGTTGCACGAAACAGCCACATAGCCCATAGAGGTGCGGTAGCTCCAGCTGGTGCCGTACATATCAAAGCGGCAGGCCTTGCCGGAGTCGGCGACCGAGCTGCCGGTGCTCACGCTTGCGGCGCTTGCCGAAACAGCCGAGGCGGCTCCGATTGCCGAAACAGCGCAGACGGCTGCCAAAACGGTTGCCACAACTTTTTTCTTCAGGTTATTTCTATTCTTTTTCATGGTGATAACGCTCCTTGGTTTTGATTGTCGTTACTTGGGTTTGCTCCCTTGACTGTGGCTATAGTATAGCAAACCGAGTGGGACAAAATAAGGACAAAAGCAAATATTATTATCAAAATTATTATCAAAAAACCCGGCAGGGCGTGTGCCGAGCCGGGAAAGCATGCGCTTATTCTGTTTTGGTGGTGCCTCCCAAAAAGGTCGGCAGGGACTTGCCCTGTTTTTTCCAGTGAACATATTCCGCCGTGGCGGTAAAAAGGACGTCGCCGGAGGAGTTGATGGCGGTTTCCATACTGTCCTGAATCACGCCGATGATAAAGCCCACGCCCACCACCTGCATCGAAACGGAATCGGGAATGCCAAACAGTGAGCACGCCATCGGAATCAGCAGCAGCGAGCCGCCGGTTACGCCGGAGCTTCCGCAGGCGGCAAGCGACGACAAAAACGAGAGCAGCAGCGCCGTGGGCAGCGAAACCTCAATGCCGAGGGTGTGCGCCGTGGCGAGCGCCATAATCGTAATCGTGACCGCCGCGCCGTCCATGTTAATTGTCGAGCCGAGCGGAATCGAAACCGCATACATGTCGCGGTCAAGCCCGAGCTTTTCGCAGAGACTCATGTTGACGGGAATGTTCGCTGCGGAGCTGCGTGTAAAAAACGCCGTCAGTCCGCTCTCGCGCAGACAGCGCAGCACCAGCGGATAGGGGTTGCGGCGCAGCGCAACGGCGACAATCAGCGGATTGATGACCAGCGCGACCGTCAGCATGGTGCAAACGAGCAGCAGCATCAGCTTGCCGTAGGTCACAAAAATATCAAATCCGCTTTCCGACACGGCGCTGTAGACCAGACCGAGAATACCGATTGGCGCAAAGTTGATAATCCACCGAACGACCTGCGTAATCGCGTCCGAGAGATTGCGCATGACTTCCTGCGTCGTCTCACCGGCAAAGCGGTTGAGCGCGAGGCCGATTACGATTGCCCAAAACAGAATGCCCAGATAATTGCCCTCTGAGAGAGCGCCGATGGGATTGGCAAAAATATTTTGAAGCAGATGCTGCACAATCGCGCCGATACCGTCCGGAGCGGCAGCGGTATTCGCTTCCTGCACAGCGGACGACAGCGTGATGGTCTGCGGAAACAAAAAGCTCGCCGTCACAGCGGCAAACGACGCAAGATAGGTGGATAACAAATAAAAAAATATCACCAGTCCAAAGCGCCTGTCCAACTTGGCACTTCCCTGGCAAAGCGAGCCTGCCACCAGCACAGCCACCAAAACCGGTGCAATTGCCTTGAGCGCGCTGACAAACAGCGAGCCTATCGTGCCAATCCACTGTGCCTGCGGCACCAAAAACGCCAGTCCGATGCCGATGACGATGCCGATTAGGATACGCACAATCAGACTTGAAGCATTATAGATATGCAAACATTTTTTTACGAACCTCATAGAACCCTCTCCTCATGCCGCGGCACCGCCGTTCGCCGCGGTGTGCTTTTTTATTTTACATGAATCGGCGGACAAAATCAACTGCTATCGCGCTTTTTCTTACAATTATTA
>CAMJOD010000099.1 GCA_946407465.1 uncultured Clostridia bacterium | reverse complement strand
GACGGGCTGCTTTGAGACCGTATTTCTTACGCTCTTTCATTCTCGGGTCACGGGTCAGGAAGCCTGCTTTTTTGAGCTTGCCTCTGAGGTTTTCGGTGTCATACTGGAGCAGCGCTCTGGCAATGCCGTGGCGGATAGCGCCTGCCTGTCCGGTCACGCCGCCGCCTGCAACGCGGCAAACTACGTCAAACTTCTCGTCGGTTTCGGTCAGTGCAAGAGGCTGACGAACGATGAGCTTGAGGGTTTCAAGACCGAAATAATCGTCGATGTCGCGGTCGTTGATGGTGATTTTGCCGGTGCCCTGATAGAGTCTTACACGGGCAACGGAGCTTTTTCTTCTACCTGTGCCGTAAAAATAAGGTGTCTTATCGTACATTCTTTATGCCTCCTTCTTAAGCTTCAAACGCTTCGGGCTTCTGAGCCTGATGGTTGTGTTCGGCGCCCTCAAAGAGTCTGAGTCTGAGCAGCGCGTTTCTGCCGAGCGTGTTCTTGGGAAGCATACCCTTGACAGCCAGCTCCATCGCCTTGGTGGGCTTGGTCGCCATGAGGGTGTCGTAGCGGGTTTCTTTGAGATGACCGATATAGCCGGTGTGACGCTGCCACTTCTTCTGGGTCAGCTTGTTGCCGGTCAGAACAGCATCCTTGCAGTTGATAATAATCACATGGTCGCCGCAGTCTACATTGGGAGTAAAGGTGGGCTTGTGCTTGCCTCTGAGCAGCACAGCCGCCTGAGCGGCAACTCTGCCGAGGGGCTTGCCTGCTGCGTCAATCACATACCAAGCGCGCTCAACTTCGGCGGGTTTTGCTAAAAATGTTGACATTTTCATTCCTCCTGTACTTTTTCGTGCTTTATGATTATAGTATAGTTTTGGACGAATGTCAACACTTTTTTGAAAATATTTAATTTAGCTCGGTAAAATCTCATGAATACGCCCAAATACGCTCATATTCTTTCGAATACTCACAAGCGATTTTTGAAAGTCCCGGAGCCGTCAGCCCTGCTGCGGAACCAAGCCCATTACCAGAATAAAGAGAATCAGCAGCGGCAGCACATAGCGGAAGTAACAGCGCATGCCCTTGCCGATTTTGACGCCCCTGCCGGCGTTTGCCTCGCTGCGGTAGCTGTCGAAGCCCCAGCCAAAGCGGTAGGAGCAGAAGAACAAAAACACCAGCGCGCCGACGGGCAGCAGCAGATTGCTCACCAAAAAATCCTCCGCGCCGAGAATGTCCTTGCCGAACAGCTTCACACCCGACCACACGTTAAAGCCGAGCAGACAGGGCAGGCTGAGCACAAACATCAGCGCACTGTTGATGGCGGCGGACTTTTTGCGCGACCAGCCAAAGTTGTCGATACACGCCGAAATGGGATTTTCAAACACCGCCGTGACGGTGGACAGGCTCGCAAAGCTCATAAAGATAAAGAACAGGCTGCCCCACAGACGGCCGAGCGGCATGTGCATAAAGATTTTGGGCAGCGCCGCAAAAATCAGCGAGGGTCCCTCGGTGGGCGCGACGTTGTAGGTAAAGCACGCCGGAAAGATAATCAGGCCGCTGATGACCGCCACAAAGGTGTCGAGCGCCGTGATGCGGATTGCCTCGCCGGTCAGGGTGTTGTCGCGCGACATGTAGCTGCCGAAGATTTCCATTGAGCCGATGCCGACGCTCAGCGTGAAGAACGCCTGGCTCATGGCGGCGCTGACAATTTTGAGCAAGCCGACCTTTTGGAAGGATTCAAAGTTCGGCATCAGATAGAATTTTAAGCCCTCCGCGGTGCCGCTGAGAAACAGGCTGTTGACCGCCAGCACCACAATCAGCACCAAAAGCGCCAGCATCATCCATTTGTTGACGCGCTCCAAGCCGTTTTCGACGCCGCCAAAGCAGACCAAAAAGCCAATCAGCACCGTGATTGCCAAAAACACCAGCATTTCCCACGGGTTTTGCAGCATGTCGGCATAGACCGCGTCCGTCTGCTCGGGCGCGATGCTGTCAAACGTGCCTGTGGAGAACTTCCACGCGTAATCGAGCATCCAGCCCGAAACCGTGGTGTAAAACATCATCAGCAGATAGGAGCCTGCCAGACAAAACCAGCCGTGAATATGCCATTTGCTGCCCTTTGGCTCCAGCTTTTTGTACGCCCTGACAATGCTCAGACCGCTGCCTCTGCCGATTGCCAGCTCCATTGTGAGAATCGGAATGCCCATAATCGCCAAAAACAGCAGATACACCAGCACAAACAGACCGCCGCCGTTTTGTCCGGCTATATACGGAAACTTCCATACATTGCCGATACCGATTGCGCAGCCCGCGCTGACCAAAATAAATCCGAGACGGGACTGAAAGCTCTCCCTCTCCATCTAACCAACTCCTTTATTTTTTACGCTAGCTAAACACTACTATATCACGAATCAGGTGAGATTGCAATCTTTATTTGCCCTCAAAACACACAAACTTAAACAAAACTTCACATTGATTTCACATTATCGTTATAATTTCTTCATAAAAAAGGGGTAGTATATAGTCACAGCAAACAAAGGAGGTGAACACGATGTTCAGCAATCAGCCGTCGGTAGTTGCCTGTGTAACAAGCCAATATGAATGTGACCGGATAATTGAAGAAGCGGAACAGCTTGCCGCAGAGTATGACTGTGAGCTTCACGTAATGAGTGTGCTGATGCCGACCGAGAACTACGCGCTTATCAGCGATCAGCTGGAATATCTCAACCGCGTTGCCAAACGCGCAGGTGCGGATATGACCGTGATATTCAGCAGCGACGCTCCCAAGGCAGCAGCTAAGTTTGTTAGGGCGAGCAATGCCCTGCAAATCGTAGCAGGCGTACACGACGGCGGCAAGGAAAGCTTTCTGGTGAGATTCAATCAGCTGGCACCCGAAATTTCCATTACCATGGTCGATAAGAACCGCAATATCTACACCATGGACGTGCGCCAAAAGCGGCGCGCATAAAGTTTGAAGGTATATTTAAACATAATTAATAAAACACATCTTTTTAAACATTTTTATTCCAATTATTTCCATCTCCTTTCTTTATAATAAAATAATCTCTCTCCTCGGACGTCCCGGCAACAGTCGGGGCGTCCGAATCCTTTTTGGAAGAAATAGTCCCGGAACGTTGCTTTTTGCAGCAGTGTGTGATAGAATATTTTTTGAAAGGAGTGGAACGTATGATTCCAATAAAAAAAGCGGCAGCGGTGCTGCTGTCCGGCGCCATGCTGCTGAGCGCAGCGCCGGCGGTGTTGGCTGCCGAAACGGGGCGGCTTATCGGCGACGCGGACACAAGCGGTGAGGTGAACACCATCGACGCAACCGCCGTGCAGCGCTATGTGGCGGAAATGCAAACGGAGCCGTTTGACACGGTTGCCGCCGACGTCAACCGCGACAATGCGGTCGATGTGAATGATGTGACGATCATCCAGCGGTATCTCGCGGAATATATTCCCGATTTTGACGCGTGGGCGCCCGTTGTGCCAAAGGAGCTGACGCTGAGCGACACGGAGCTCACGTTGGACATCGGCGAACGCTTTGCGCTGACGACCTCCTACACAGAGGAGGACGGCACCGTGAGTTTTGCCTCCGACGACCCAAATGTCGCCGTTGCGGATGATAACGGAGAAATCACGGCAACCGGCGCCGGTACGGCGGTCGTTACCGCCACGGCGTCAAATGGCATGACGGCTGCGTGTACCGTGACGGTATGGAACGCGCCCCAAAAGCTCGGCGTCAATTTGCCTGCGCCTTCTCTCGGTGTCGGCGAGACCTGCACGCTGCATGCGCTCTATGACGGCAGCCGCGTCGGCTTTGGCGCCAAATTTGTAAGCGATAATCCGGCTGTGCTGTCCGCCAATCCCGTAACGGGCGAGCTGGTCGCCAAGAGCGTAGGCTACGCGACGGTGACAGTGACCTCCTATAACGGCTTGACAGCCAAATGTTATGTCAGTGTAAAAAAAGCGCCCTCAAGGGTAGCGTTCAGCAACAAGACCGTCAACATGCTGACAGGCGAAAGCGTGCAGTTCTATCTGCATACGCTCAGCCGCGACGAGGCGCTGTTCCATGCTTCCTACACGACCGACAACGAAGCGGTCGTTTCCGTGACCGAGGGCGGTATGGTGACGGCGAACAGCGTCGGCACGGCGACCGTTACCGCGACTGCCTATAACGGCATGACCGCATCGGTTCAGGTCAACGTGTTGGCTTCTGCCGGAACGGTGACAAAAACCACGACATCGGCCGTAGGCCTGCGCCGCGATTCCACGTGGAAGGCTTCCAATATCGTGATTCTGCCCAAGGGCACCCGGGTGACGGCGTTCGGCACCAGCACAGACGGCAGATGGATCAAGGCGCAGTACGGAGAACACTGCGGCTGGATCTATAACAAGGCGCTCGGTGTGACGACGAACTGCACCACCGTGACGGTGAGCACCCTGCCTGCCGCCGCCGATGACTTGATTTTTGACTGCAACCTCAACACCAAAAAAATCTTTGATTTTGTGCTGCACAAGCTCGCCTACCGTTCCATCAACGAACAGGGCTTGGAAGAAATGGCTGCATATGCGCTGCAATACCGCCGCGGCGCCTGCTACCAGCGCGCGGCGCTGATGTGCTATCTGCTGGACAGGATTGGCTACGATACCATTTATGTGTCGGGCACCGTTACCATTTACGGCAACACCCATCACAAATGGTGTCTGGCAAAGACGGCAAACGGTTGGCGCCATTTTGACCCCACACCCGTCACCGTTACCGAATACTGCAACGTGACCGATAAGGAAATGTCGATTTTTGCGTGGGATCACACCAAATATCCTGCCGCACAATAATACAACGGGCTGACTCACTTTTGAGCCAGCCCGATTTTTCATATTTGCCCCTCCAAGAGAGAAACAGTTTTTTGCACGATCATGTTCTTACTCACTGAGGAAAAAACTTTTTTATGCACGATCAAATTCCCGCTCGCCGAGAAAAAAGATTATATTCCTACTCGCCGAGAGAGAAAAAACGTCTAAACATCATCAAGTTCCGACCCGCCGTTGATGAACCTTTCCAATCCGAAAAACGTTTCAAAAGGCGGACCGGGTGCAGCGTCACGCTGCCACGTCACGCTGCCGCTGCGAAATTGATGTCGTACCAGAGCAGGAAGGCGTAGATGGCGTACATACGGTTCCAGAGCAGGGCTTCGCCGCCGATAAAACGGTTCCACATATCGCGCAGCGCCTCTTGGTTGAAGAACTGCTGAGAGGACGCGCCAAAGAGCTTTTCGGCGACGGGCTTGTTGTAGCGCTCGTCAGCCAGCCATGTGCGAATCGGCACCGGAAAACCAACCTTTTTGCGGAACGCGGCTTCATAGGGAAGCTTGCTGCTCGCCGCCTTGCGGAAGGTCATCTTGTTTTGTTCGCCCTCAAACTGATATTCCGCCGGAATACGGCGCGCCACATTGAACAGGCGCAGGTCGCTGAACGGTGTGTGCAGCTCCACGCCGCAGGCGGTGCTGGTGCGGTCGGTGTTGAGGTAGATGTCGCCCTCCAGCCAGAGCGAAATGTCAATTGTCAGCTTTTGCGCCAGCGGATGCTGTCCCTGCACCTCCTGCCACAGCGGCGCGACCGGGTCAACCGCCCTGACGTCTGCCGAATAGTCCTTCATCAGCGACTTGACGACCTCCTCCGACATGATGTGCGAGCAGGTCAGATACGTCCAGTCGGAGGGAAGCTCGCGCTTGTGGGCGTTGTAGCCGCCGAAAAATTCGTCAATGCCCTCGCCCGAATACACCACCTCGGCGTGCTCGCGCACCGCCGCGCAGCCGAGCGAAAACGCCACCGCCGACGCGTCGCCCAAGGGCTGTCCCATCTTTTCCATCACGGTGGGGATGCGGTCAAAATATTCCTGCGGCGTAATGATTTTGATGTTGATCGGCTTGCCCAGCGCCTCGGCGGTCTGCCGTGCCGGCGCGGACTCGTCAAAGCCCGATTCCTCATAGCCGACGGTGTTTGCCGCCTGCGCGTCGCTCGCCGCCAAAAGATAGGACGAATCTACGCCGCCGGAGAGGAAGGATTCCTTGTAGGGCAGCGCTGTGTCGCCGCGTTCCTCGCCCAAAATTTCTTCGACAACCGCCTTGATTTCTTCGGAGAAGGCGTCGGCGGACTTGGTATAATCCGGCTCAAACACCGGACGGAAATAGCGGTGCACTTTTGCGGTCTTGCCGTCCCATTCCAAATAGTGACCGGGCTGCAATTTGAAAACGCCCTCATAAAAGGTCTCTGCGCCGATGGGATAGCCGTAGAACAGATATTGCTGGAGCATGCGCTTGTTCAGACGCTTTTCGACGCGTGCGTCGGCGACAAGCTCGTTGATGTCGCCGGAGCAGAGCAGCTCGCCGCCGGCGACGGTGTAGAACATCTGCTTCTGACCGACTTGGTCGCGCACGACAAACAGCTTTTGCGCGTTTGCGTCCCAAACGGCAAAGGCAAACATGCCGTAGAGGTGCTCCATCATCTTCATCTGCCATTTTTGGTAGGCGGCAATGAGCAGTGCCTCCTCGCGTTCTGCGCGGCTGAGCGTCGGGTCGATGCCCAACTCGCCGCAAAGCTTTTTCCAGTTGCGGATATAACCGCTGAAGCAGCGGATTTCAATATATTGCATAACGATACCTCCGTGTCGAATTTTGTCGTTTCTTGTTAAAATTATAACATTTTCTCTTAAAATAGTCAAGCCACCGTTGCGACCGCTGCCGCGGTGGGATGTTGGGTGTTTGCGTCTCGCGTTCGGAGTTGCGGCAGTACTTTGTAATGACACAAACCTTTCCTTTCGGTGTAGGGGCGCACCCGCGTGTGCGCCCGGGACAGGAAGGATTTGTTTCCTTGGTCGATACGGTCAAATAGGAAAGCGTGGCAGGGCGAACACATGGGTGTATAGTGTAGTAACATAGTTTACAGATTGTACAAGCAC
>CAMJOD010000098.1 GCA_946407465.1 uncultured Clostridia bacterium | reverse complement strand
TCCCAGGTCCACTTGTCGGTGGGATACTCAACGCCGTACTTGTCAAAGATAGCCTTGTTGTAGAGCAGTGCGATGGTGTCGTGATCCTTCGGCAGCGCATAGATGTTGCCGTCGGAACGGGTGTAGAGGTTCTTTACGCCTTCATAGTACTTGGACATGTCGATCTTGTCCTTCTCAATGTAGTCATTGAGCTTGAGCAGAACGTCGTTCTCCATGTACATTTGCGCGGTGTTGGAGTGCATCCAGAAAACGTCGGGCATGGTGCCGCCGGAAGCGCCTGCCTCGAGGAGCGTCCAGTAGTTGTCCCAGTCAACGACCTCGACCTTTACCTTAACGCCGGAGGTCTCTGTCCACTTGTTGGCGATCTCCTGAATACCCTTCTGCTGGTTGGAGTCCCAGATGTTAATGTTGATGGTGCCGGACTTGGAGCCGGAATCCTTGCTGGCGCCGTCGGAACCGCCGGAGCCGCCGCAGGCGGTGAGAGCGGTTGCTGTCATCATTGCTGCGAGAATGATTGCTGCTAATTTTTTCATTGCATTTCCTCCTATAATATTATTGTTATGCAATTTGCACTAAGCTTAGCTACATTAGTGCATCACAAGTTTATTCTACACTCTAATATAACATTTTGCTATAGAGCAATGTGAGCAAAACATGGCAAAATGTTAGAATTATTCCGTTTTTAGGTCAAAAAAGCGATATATTCAGTCAAAAATCCATTTATCATTTATGATACTTTATTAAAATCTGTTCTCATTATGAATAAAAAATAGAGAAATTGTTAGGGTGGAATAATTGGCAGGTTTCCCAAAAATAACCAAATATGATAATAGCTTTTTGAGATTCTGCATTTGCGTTTGACAGGGCTGACAAAATTTTAACAATAGCAGTCAACATTTCGTAAATATGCATAAAACAACATAAGGCAAATTGGGAATATTACACAATGACATATTTGTTGAAATGAAATAGATAACATTTATCCATGTATTACTGACATTGTTCCATACAAATTTCTGCATTTTTCGTTTACACTAAAAGCAACCTTATGCGGAATGCACAAATGGGTAAGGTTATATTTCATCTCTATGGCGCCGTTTCACTCCACTGTATGAGCGGCGTACATCCAGAAGGAGGTCATGTCAACCCCGTTTAGACTCACGGTGCGGCAGCGTGGAGACCTGTCGTAATGCGGAGTGATTCAGCGCAATTGCCCGCGAGGCAGTTTGGCGGAGGCCATTCTGTCAGAGTCTGGCTTATGTCGGAAGTTATCTTAAAAGGGATCAAGAAAATCTATGACAACAAGGTCACTGCGGTCCACGACGTCAACTTGGAGATCGCCGACAAGGAATTCATTGTGCTGGTAGGTCCGTCCGGCTGCGGAAAGTCCACCACCCTGCGCATGGTCGCGGGTCTGGAGAGCATCTCCGAGGGCGAGCTGTATATCGACGGCAAGCTGATGAACGATATCGTCCCCAAGGACAGAGATATTGCGATGGTTTTCCAGAACTACGCGCTGTATCCCCACATGACGGTACGTGACAACATGGCGTTTGCGCTCAAGCTCAAGAGAACGCCCAAGGCGCAGATCACCGAAAAGGTAAACGAGGTCGCCAATATCCTCGGCATTACCCAGTACCTCGACCGCAAGCCGAAGGCGCTTTCCGGCGGTCAGAGACAGCGTGTTGCCATCGGACGTGCCATGGTCCGTAACCCCAAGGTTTTCCTGATGGACGAGCCTCTCTCCAACCTTGACGCAAAGCTCAGAAACGAGATGCGCGCGGAGATCATCAAGCTCAGAAAACGTATCGACACCACCTTTATGTACGTTACCCACGACCAGACCGAGGCTATGACGCTCGCCGACCGCATCGTTATTATGAAGGACGGCTACGTTAACCAGATCGGTACGCCGCAGGATCTGTTCAACAAGCCTGTCAACCTCTTTGTTGCGGGATTCATCGGCATGCCCGTTATGAACTTCTTCAAGGGCAGCAAGCTCCTGCTTGAGAACGGCAAGTATTATGCAGAGATCCGCGGTGTCAAATTTGAACTCAGCGACTTCCAGCAGAAGGCGCTCAAGTCCAAGGATCAAAAGCCTGCCTCCATCGTAGCAGGCGTTCGTCCGCAGCACATCACTGTCGGCAGCGGCAAGCTGTCCGCCAAGATCGAAGTCAGCGAAATGATGGGCACCGAGTACAATATCCATGCCGCCTCCGGCGATGACAGCATCGTGATGGTCATCCCGACCATCGGTCTCGGCGCGGATGTTTCCATGGGCAAGACCGTCAACTTTGACGTAGCTCCCGACCTGATCCAGCTGTTTGACGAGCAAACCGGCAACAACCTGATTTGGTATGACGAGGAGTCAGCCAAGGCGAATGCCCCTGTTTGTGCCGAATATTGATCACAGTGTATTAGAATGTCCTTCACCTTTTCATTTTAATGCATCCATTTCCACCGGCGCCGGCTCAAACGGGTTTTGAGCCGGCGCTGATTCTTGCAAGTTGTATCCAGTTGTGTTACTATATGATCGTCAGGCTTGCAGGCTGACGCTCGTTATATCATATTATATAGATAGGCGGCATGTTTATGAATCCCGATTTTGTCAGTCAGTTTCCGCGCGAATACCAAATCGAACAGGAGCTGTACCGTTATCTCTATCTCACCGCGCCGATGATCGTGGCGGTTTTTATCATTTTGGGCGTCGTGCTCGTTGTCAATCTGGTGTCGGTGCTGCTGTTCGGACTCCTCTATGCGAATATGGCGATTTTTGCCATGTGCGGCATCGTGCTGTTCGTGATGTTTTTTCGCTATTTTTCTGCGATAAAAACGAGTCAGGCACGCTTTGCCGAGGACACCAACAACAAGGGAACCATCACCGTCACGGCGACGCTCTGCGACGGCAAGCTCATCAGCGAATCCTCCGACCGCGAGAAGCCGATTGAGGCGTCCTTCGACCACTTCAAAAAGGCATTTGAAACCAAGAATTACTACTGGGTCTATACCGATGACAAGATGGTCTACGCGTTCAAAAAGGGCGCTTTTTCCGTCGGCAGGGAGGAAGCGTTTCTCCCTTATGTCAACCGTGTCATCGAGAACAAAAAGCGCAAAAAGTGAGGAGCAGGGCATGACGATAGTTTCCTTGCGTCCGTTCGGCGTGACCGTTGACGGCAGAGCGGTGACACAATATACATTAGAAAACCAAAACGGCATGAGCGTGCAGCTGCTCAGCTATGCCTGCGCGGTGCAGCGCATGGAGATTCCCGACAAAAACGGCGTGCCGCGCGATGTAGTGCTCGGTTATGACACGTTGGAGGGCTATGAAGAGGGCGGCTGCTTTTTCGGCGCGTTTGTCGGCAGGTATGCCAACCGTATCAAAAACGCGTCGTTTTTGCTCGGCGGCAAGCAGGTTCAGCTCCGTCCAAACGCCGGTCCGCATCATTTGCACGGCACCTTTGCGCGCCGCGTCTTTGACGGAGAGGCGACAGAGGACGGCGTGGTGTTCCGCTATGTGAGTCCGCCGGACGAGGAGGGTTATCCCGGCACGCTTACCGGCGAGGTGCGCTATAGCCTGACATCAGACAACGCGCTTGTGATTGATTACACGGCGACAGCCGACGCGGACACAGTTGTCAATCTGACAAACCACTCCTATTTCAATCTCAACGGACAGGACGGCTCCGATGTGCTCAGCCATTTGCTCCAAATCGACGCGGACAGCTATACCGACATGGATAAATTTTTAATTCCTACAGGGAAAATTAACAATGTAGACGGCACTGCGCTTGATTTTCGCAGGCAAAAGCCAATCGGTGCGGACATAGCGCAGTTGACACAGAGCGGCGGCTATGACCATAACCTGATTCTGAACGGCAGCTCCGGCGCTCTGCGCCATTTTGCCACGGCAAAAAGCGACAAGACCGGCATTGTACTGAGAGCTTATACCACCGAGCCTGCTATACAATTATATACCGGCAACTTTATTCAAAACGACACGGCTGCTCACGGCAAAAACGGTGTGCGCTATCCGCGGCACGGCGGCTTTTGTCTGGAGGCGCAGCACTATCCCTGCTCGCCAAACTATCCGGCATTTCCGTCCACGGTGCTTAAAAAGGGCGAGGTATACCGCCAGACGACCGCATACCGGCTGTCGTTGACAACTTCAAAAGTCACTCCCGGCAGGTACGATGATGACGAGGAGGATGTTTGATACTTTGTCATAAGCTCGTACCTTGCCCGCAAGATTTCACACTTGCGAAATATGTCGATATATAGTATGATAAAAGTGAAGAATAACCAACAAAAATATATTTTCAGGTGATTGTATGACGACTGAAAAAACTGTTTTTCAAAAAATTGAACAGCCGCAGCTCGCCAGCTCCATGGGCAGCGGCAGCTTGGATGTGCTGGCGACGCCCGCCGTGGTGGCGCTGATGGAATACGCTGCCTCATCGCTTGCCGACGAGCTTCTGGGCAACAAGGAGCTGACAACCGTCGGCACACGGATTGCGATTGACCACACCAGTCCCACACCCGTCGGCGCCGAGGTCACGGCGACCGCACGCCTGACTGCACAGGACGGCAGAACCTTTCAATTCGAAGTGAGCGCCGCCGACCAAAAGGGCGAGATTGCACGCGGCACGCACACGCGCGTCAGCGTCAAGGCGAAGTCCTTCCAGAAAAAAGCGGACACCAAGTTTAACCGTTACACCTATGTGCTGTTTGATTTGGACGGCACCATCAGCCGCAGCGCCGAAGGAATCCGCGCTTCGCTGGAGCACGCCATCAAGCAGCTTGAAGTGCCGATGCCGGATTTGGACGACTATACCACCTATATCGGACCGCCGCTTATCGACACCTTCAAGAATTTGGTCGGTCTCGACGACGAGCGCGCGGAGATTGGCGCTCATTTGTACCGCAGCTACTACCGCAGGCGCGGCAAACACCTCAACTATGCTTATGACGGTATAGAGGAGCTGTTGATCGCGCTGAAAGACATGGGCTGCAAGCTGGCGGTTTGCACCTCCAAATATGAGCCGTTTGCCAAGGAAATTGTGGAAATCCTCGAGCTTTCGCAGTACTTTGACGCGGTGTGCGGCTCCAATCTGGACGGCAGCCGCAAGGATAAGCGCGATTTGATTCCTTACGCGGTCGAGTCGCTCGGCGGTAATTTTGAACGCGACCGAAAAGCTACCGTTATGCTCGGCGACACATGGTTTGACACCAGAGGCGCTGTGGCGTGCGGCATCGACTTTATCGGCGTGGAATACGGCTACGGCACCGTGGAGGATATGAAAAAGGAGGGCGCAAAGCTCTTTGCCAAAACGCCCGCAGATGTTCTTACGCTTTTGAACAGCTGATAGCTTGTCATAATTCATCTGTCCGTTGCATATAAATAAGTATATGCTTATCGGACGGGTGATGTGATGTTTGCGCTTTCTGTTTCGTCAAAACAATCAAAAAGGCTGCTCGCAGTGGTGTGCGCGGCTTTGACGGCGCTTGCCGTTGTGTGTGTCATCGCCGTGGTGCGGCTGACAGACAAGCCTCCCGAAACCGCCGTATCCGGCGGAAAAACCATTTCGCTTCAAACCGACGGCAACAATTGCGGCGCTTTTTTTCGGCAGCTTGGCTTGGAAGCCGGTGACACGCCGGTGATGGAAAAAACTGTCCGCATTCCGGGAGAGTTTGACGAGGTATATACGCGCTACAATGAACTGCAAAAGCAGGCAGGGCTTGACTTGACGCCCTATCGCGGCCTGCAGGCAAAGCAGCTCACCTTTGAGCTGCAAAACGCCGCGGTGCGCTATGCGGTGCTTTTGATAAAAGAAAACCGCGTCATCGGCGGTCATATGACAGACGGAGAATACGGCAGCGAGCTGCTGCCTTTGGGATAATTATGGAACGACTGGACAAATATCTCGCCTCGCGCGGCACAGGCAGCCGCCGCGAGGTGCAGCAACTGATTAAGAGCGGCGCTGTCACGGTTGACGGCGCCGTTTGCAAAAAGCCCGAAACAAAGCTCAGTGAATCATCCGAGGTGCTGGTGAGGGGACAGGCTGTCGGCGAGCGCTTTGTCTATCTCATGCTCAACAAGCCCGCGGGCGTGGTGAGCGCCACCGAGGACAAGCGCGACAAAACCGTTATCGACATCCTGCCGGATGAATGGAAAAACCGCGGACTCTTTCCGGCAGGCAGACTCGACAAGGACACCGAGGGACTGCTGATTCTTACCAACGACGGCGATTTTGCGCACCGGATGCTCTCTCCCAAGAAGCACGTCGAAAAGCAGTACGTCGCCCACCTTGACGGCGAGGTCACGGAGGAGATGGTGAAGCGTTTCCGTGACGGAATTATATTTGCGGACGGCACGCGCTGTATGCCGGCAAAGCTTCGCGTGGCGGACGGAGGTGACAAATGCACCGCACTGGTCGGCATTTGCGAGGGAAAGTTCCATCAGGTCAAGAAAATGTTTGCTGTCTGTGGGAGAAAAGTTGTGCACCTTCAACGAATATCTGTCGGAAATTTGTATCTTGATAGCAATTTGCCCATAGGAAGCTGCAAATCTTTGACAAATTTGGAAATATCTCGGATTTTCTTCGGCAATATACACTAAAATTAAACCTAAAATTTTACCTTGTAAATATTTTAAATAAAATAAAGACGAAATATTTAGTTAAAATCAGTATAGTAAAAACTTGCGAAAAGTGCTATATTTATATATGTAATAAATCTATTACAAATTACGGAGGTATTTTTAAATGGCAAGTTTATCATTAAGAAATGTGTACAAAATTTATGACGGCAATGTAACCGCCGTTAAGGATTTCAACCTTGAAATCGCTGACAAAGAGTTTATCATCTTCGTAGGCCCCTCCGGTTGCGGTAAGTCCACAACCCTGAGAATGATTGCAGGCCTCGAGGATATTTCCAAGGGCGAGCTGTACATCGGTGACACCCTCGTAAACGACGTTGCTCCCAAGGACAGAGATATCGCAATGGTATTCCAGAACTACGCTCTGTATCCGCATATGA
>CAMJOD010000097.1 GCA_946407465.1 uncultured Clostridia bacterium | reverse complement strand
TGGAGCTGGACGGCGAGGGTTACCTCTTTACCGCGCTGAGCGGCACCGGCAAGTCCACGCACACGCGCAACTGGCGACGGCTGTTCGGCGACCGCATCACCATGATTAACGACGACAAGCCGATTGTTCGCAAAATTGACGGCAGGTTCTGCGTCTGCGGCACACCGTGGATGGGCAAGAGCGACATCGGCTGCAACCGCATGGCGCCAATCCGGGCTGTCTATGTGCTCCAAAGGGGAGAGCAGAACAGCGCTCGAAAAATCAGTCCCGGCGTTGTTCTCAAGCAGCTGCTGGAAGCGACGCTGATGCCGAAAACCAAAGAGACCATGAGCATTTTGCTCGGCTTGTACAATGATTTGTTCAGCTCGTCCAAGCTGATTTTACTTACCTGCAACAAGGATATCGAAGCCGCGCAGGTCGCATATGACGCGGCACAGGATGAAAGGATAACACAATGACTCTGCCAAATGTCGTAACGCTTCAAAATATGCGCGACAGCGACGCGCAGACCATCGCCTCGGGCGTGACCTCCGCGGAGCTGATGTACCGCGCGGCGCTGGGTATCTTTCAAGCGGTGCGTTTTGTGGGCAAGATTGCGATTGTCTGCGGCTCCGGCAACAATGGCGGCGACGGCTATGCGCTCGCCTGCGTGCTGCTCGAAAACGGTATCGCGCCAACCATCTTTCGCGTGAACGAAAAATTCTCCAAGGACGGTTTGTTCTACTATCAATCCGCTATGTCCAAGGGCGCCGAGGAGGGCAATCTCCGTGTACCGGCGCCGTTCACCGGCTATGATATTGTGGTGGACTGCCTGCTCGGCACCGGTTTTTCGGGCGAGGTGCGCGGCGAAATGCGCGAGGCAATCGAGCTGATCAACACCTGCTCCGCCTACATCATCAGCGCCGACATCAACAGCGGCGTCAACGGCGACACCGGCGAGGCGGCAATTGCCGTCAATTCCGATTTGACCGTGTCCATCGGCTCCTTCAAGGTCGGCATGTTCCTCGGCGACGCGCCCTACTATATCGGCAGCATGCGCAACGCCGACATTGGGATTCAGCTCGTGCGGCAGGAATACCACCTGATTGACTGGGAGCAGCTGCACGTGTTTGAGGGCTACAACTCCGTTGTGATGACGGAGGAAGAGTTTCGCGGCCGCTTTGACCGCGGCGACGGCGATTTTGACATAGCCGACCAAGCCGCCAAATTGAGTGCACAGCTGAGCAAGGTTATTGTTGTCAAGACTGAACATTCGGCAGTGGTGGCGGACATGCAGTTTTTATATTTTTGCGCCGATTATATTATTTGATTCACAGGAGGCAGCTATGGGATTCTTGGAAAAATTTCGCCGGTTTATGATAGGCAGATACGGCTTTGACACGCTCAGCGGCTTTTTGCTGGTGCTTTCGGTCTTGCTGTGGCTGGTGAACGTATTTGTGTGGAACCACATTGCCAGCATGGTTTTGCTGGCGATAGAAATGGGCTTGGTGGCGCTGGTGGTTTTTCGCGCTCTTTCGCGAAACATTAACATGCGTGCGCTCGAAAACCGCCGCTTCAAAAAGGTGTATGACCCAGTGTCAAAATGGGTCAGGCTGCAAATCAAAAAGTTCAAAGAACGCAAGGAATACAAATATCTCAAATGTCCGTCCTGCAAGGCACAGCTGCGCGTCCGCAACCAAAAGGGCGAGCACGGCGTGCGCTGTCCCAAGTGCGGCAACAATTTCAGGGTGAAGATTTAGCGGATATTGGTTTTTGGCAGGAATTTGCCGTTCGAAAAACTATTGACATTTTGCTTTTTTATGATATACTGTATGATATATTGAAAGAAGCGCAAAAGCATGCTCTTTCGGAAAGGAGATTGTTATGGCTGACGAAGAACTCATGCAAGAAATGGACACCGAAGGTGCTCTGATTACCTTGGAGGATGAAGAGGGCAATGAGGTTGAATTTGAGTTTCTCGACGTTGTAGAGTATGAGGGCGAGG
The DNA here is from genome assembly GCA_946407465.1 of uncultured Clostridia bacterium. Lineage (GTDB taxonomy): Bacteria > Bacillota > Clostridia > Oscillospirales > Acutalibacteraceae > Ruminococcoides. The sequence continues at coordinate 5,215 of CAMJOD010000097.1, read as the reverse complement.
AATACATCGTTCTGATTGAAAACGACGAGAATGCCGACGAGGTGGTTATTCTCAAGATTAACGTAATTGACGACGAAACCGAAGAATATGCCAGCATCGACGACGAGGCGCTGCTTGATAAGCTGTTCGATATTTTCAAAAGCAAATACGAGGGTGACATCGACTTCGTCTAACCGTTGCCACGGTGGGCAGTCCGCGACCGTTGCCACGGTGGGCAATCCGCGCTGCTGACGTTTGATGGTATGGAAGAAAGTATTCCCGCGTTTGGACTTGATAGTGCGGAGAGATTTTTTTCGCGTTTGGACGCGGCGCGGCGGATTGTTATCGGTTTTCCATTTAAAAATTTGCACAGAAAAAAGCGGGAAGTGAGTTTCCCGCTTTTTGCTTTATTGGTTGTTTATTTGGAAATGGACAAAAAGCTCTCGTCGAGAATTTCGTAGGACTTTTTAAACTGGTCGATTTCCTTTTGCAACAGCTTCAGCTCGAGAATACGGTTGGCGCCGTTGCTGTTGATGATGCTGGGATGGCCGATAAAGACCTCCTTGCGCAGACCGTATTCGCCGCGCAGGCGAACCGAAACAGTGAACACGCTGTTTTCGTTGTGGAAAACCGCGCGCACAATGCGGCAAATCGCCATGCCGATGCCGTAGTAGGTGCTGCCCTTTGCCTTGATGATTTGATAGGCGGCGGTGCGTACCTCCTCCTCAATCCGGTCGAGATCCTCAAATTTGTAGCGGTTCTGGTTGTCGGCAATCACGTCATAAACGGGCGTCACCGCCATAATCGCCTGGCTCCACGGAACAAATTCGCTGTCGCCGTGCTCGCCGATCACATAGGCGTGCATATGGCGCGGATCTACCTCAAAATAGCTGCCCAGCAAATAGCGCAGACGCGCGGTGTCGAGGGTGGTGCCGCTGCCGATGACCTTGGCGGAGTTAAAGCCGCTCAGCTCATAGGTGATTCTGGTCATGATGTCAACGGGGTTGGTGGCTACGAGGAAAATGCCCTTGAAGCCGGACGAAACCACGCGCGGCACAATGGATTCAAATACCTTATAGTTGCGGGAAAGCAGCTGCAAGCGGGTTTCGCCTTCCTTTTGGGCAACGCCGGCGCAAATCACCACAATGTCCGCGTCGGAACAGTCGGAGTAGTTGCCAAAGTAGATTTGCATGCTGGAATTGGAGAACGCCAAGCCGTGGTTGAGGTCCATTGCCTCGCCTCTGGCGCGTACTTCGTTGAGGTCAACCAGCACCAGCTCGTCGCAGACGCTCTGGTTCAACGCGGCATAAGCAAAGCTCATACCGACCATACCTGTGCCCACCAGCACAATTTTTCTTTTTAAATTTGACATATTGTCACTTTCCTTTCAAGGTAGAGTATTTACAGACGCGGAATACATAAGCTGCTATACACATTGTACCAAATAATTCTGCAATAGTAAAGACTTTTTTGCAAAATAACCCATATAAAAAAACAGTTGAAAACGGTCTGTATATATGATAAAATAGAAAAGATAACAGACAGAATACTTGATTTATTCTGCTCCCCGAGGAGGATGTTTATGTACAAAATCGTGGAAAAAAGGCCGCTGAGCCGCAATATCACCCTGATGCAGATTGAAGCGCCGCTGGTTGCCAAAAAAGCGGAGCCGGGACAATTTGTCATTTTGCGCGCCACAAGAGACGGCGAGCGCATTCCGCTGACGATTTCCGGCACAGACACGCAGCGCGGCACGGTTTGCATTATTTTCCAGATTGTCGGCGCGACGACGCGGCAGCTCAACACGCTGGAGGAGGGTGATTCCCTCGCCGATTTTGCAGGTCCTCTCGGCAAGCCGACCGAGCTGGACGGACTCAAAAAGGTCTGCGTTGTCGGCGGCGGCGTGGGCTGCGCCATAGCCATGCCCATTGCGCAGAAGCTGCACAAGATGGGCTGCGAGGTACACAGCATTGTCGGCTTCCGCAACCGTGATTTTGTGATTTTGGAGGAGGAGTTTACCGCCTGCTCCGACAAATATATTCTGATGACCGACGACGGCTCCTACGGCGAAAAGGGCGTTGTGACCGCTCCGCTGAAGGCGCTGATTGAGGCCGGCGAGCAATACGACATGGTGATTGCCATCGGTCCTCTGATTATGATGAAGTTTGTGGTCGAAACCACGCGTCCGTTCGGCATTCCGACAACGGTTTCGATGAACCCGATTATGATTGACGGCACCGGCATGTGCGGCGGCTGTCGCCTGACCGTGGGCGGCGAGACCAAATTTGCCTGTGTGGACGGTCCCGACTTTGACGGCTTCAAGGTCGATTTTGACGAGGCGATGAAGCGCACGGCGATGTACCGCAAATTTGAGCGCCACGCCTACGAAGCCGCATGCAATCTGCTCAACAAGGAGGTGCAGTGACATGCCGAATATGAATCCGCGCAAAACGCCCATGCCCTCACAGGATCCCAAGGTGCGCGCGCACAACTTTTTGGAGGTGTCGCAGGGCTACACCGAGGAGATGGCGCAGGAGGAGGCGGCGCGCTGCCTCAACTGCAAGCACCGTCCCTGCGTGAGCGGCTGTCCGGTACACATTCAGATTCCCGATTTTATTCAGCAGGTAGTCAAGGGAGACTACAGTGCTGCCTATGATATTATTGCCGACGCAAGCAATTTGCCGGCTGTCTGCGGCAGGGTGTGTCCGCAGGAGAACCAGTGCGAAAAGGTCTGCGTGCGCGGCATCAAGGGCGAGCCTGTCGGCATCGGCAGACTGGAGCGCTTTGTCGCCGATTGGCACAACAACCAACCCAAGCAGCAGGTCAAGCTGCCTGCACCCAACGGTCACAAGGTGGCGGTTATCGGTTCGGGTCCCTCCGGACTGACCTGTGCCGGCGACCTCGCCAAAAAGGGCTACGAGGTCACGGTGTTTGAGGCGCTGCACCTCGCCGGCGGTGTGCTGGTCTACGGCATTCCCGAGTTCCGTCTGCCCAAGGACATTGTGCAGAAGGAGGTGGACAACCTCACGGCGATGGGCGTCAAAATCGAAACCAACATGGTTATCGGCAAGGTGCTCTCCATCGACGAGCTGATGGGCGAATACGGCTTTGAGGCGGTGTTTATCGGCTCCGGCGCCGGTCTGCCGCGGTTTATAGGCATTCCGGGCGAGAACCTCTGCGGCGTCTATTCCGCCAACGAGTTTTTGACGCGCACCAATTTGATGAAGGCATACAAGCACAACGCGCTGACTCCGATTATGCACGCCAAAAAGGTGGCGGTAGTCGGCGGCGGCAACGTGGCGATGGACGCGGCGCGTTCGGCGCTGCGTATCGGCGCGGAAAAGGTGTTCATCATGTACCGCCGCAGCGAGGAGGAGCTGCCTGCACGCCGTGAGGAGGTGCATCACGCCAAGGAAGAGGGCGTTGAATTTATGATGCTCACCAATCCCGTTGAGATTCTCGGCAACGAGGAGGACTTTGTCAAGGCGGTTCGCTGTGAGCGTATGGAGCTGGGCGAGCCGGACGCGAGCGGCAGACGCCGTCCTGTCAGGGTGCCCGACAGCGTGTTCACCTTGGAGGTAGACTGCGTGATTATGGCAATCGGCACCTCACCGAATCCGCTCATCAAATCCACCACCGAGGGCTTGGAGACTCAAAAATGGGGCGGTATTATCGTAGACGAAACCACCGCAACCACGCGCGAGGGCGTCTTTGCCGGCGGCGACGCGGTTACCGGCGCGGCGACTGTTATTCTTGCCATGGGTGAGGGAAAAGAAGCGGCAAGGTCGATTGACAAATACATCACCGAGAAAAACACATAAGTAATAAAAAATTTAAGGAATACCGCTTTTGGTATTCCTTATTTTGAATAGGGGGAGTTATGAAGGCTTTTAAAGTGGTATGCAGGATTCTCGGCACCGTCGCGGCTGCCGTCGGGCTGGTGCTGTTTGCGGCGCCGGTGTTCAAATACGGCTTGCTCAACATCGGCAATCTCACCGGCTTTGCGCTGTGCGGCTGGATGCTGGTGCTCTGCCTCACGCCGCTGCCGCGTCTGTTCAAACGGTTTGCCGTGACGCGCCGGATTTTTCGGGTGATAAATGTATGCTGCGCGATTTTTCTGCTCTATGGCGCGGTTGTCACAGGCGCCATTTTGCTGACGTGCAACAATACACCGGCGCCGAACGCCACGGCGGTGGTGCTGGGTGCACAGGTCAGGGGTACCCGACCCACCGTGGTACTGCGCGCGCGTATCGAAGCGGCAGAGCGCTATTTGCAGGAGAGCCCCGAAGCCAAGGCGGTGCTGACCGGCGGCAAGGGCAGCGACGAGCAAATCAGCGAAGCGGACTGTATGTACAACGAGATGGTCGCCGACGGCATTGATCCGCAGCGGCTCATTAAGGAGGACAAGGCGACCGACACCAAGGAGAATTTTGCGTTTTCCATGCAGCTGATTGAGCAGAACGGACTAACCCCCGACATTGCGGTGGTGACGGACGGCTTTCATCAATTCCGTGCCAAGCTGATCGCGCAAAAGCAGGGCGTCAGCGGCAGGCTCGGCGCGGTCTGTGCCGATACGGACTGGGTGTTCGTTCCGACCTACACCGTCCGCGAATGGCTGGCGCTGCCGACCTTGCTGTGGAAGTAGGAGTTAATTTTATCTCTTGACAATGGATTGCGTTTGTAATATACTAATATCAAAGAGATTGTTGCTTTTGTGTAAGCGGTCATGTAGGTTGACCTTCTTGCAAAAGCGTTCAATCTCTTTTTTTATTTCGTATAATAGTATTGCTTTTTTATTTGTTTGTGATACAATCCGATCAGAGGAAGCCGAGCCCTGTTGCAAGCTGCTGTTAATAGTAGCAGACGGAACAGATTGGCTTCCTTTTCCTAAATCTTTGCTTCCGGAAACGCTTCCCTGAGACTGCTCAAAAACACCTGTTCTGCCGGTTTTTCGGCAGTTATCGCGTATATGGTGTTTATCGTTTCTTCGGTTGGACGAAGGTATTCAACCAAGTTTGCAAGTTGTTCGATCGTATCTTTTGAATACTGCTTGGCTACCCAATGGTATATATCGCAGTACTTTTCAAATTGTGTCATAAGATGCTCCTTTTTATTTTTTAAATTAACCAAATAAAACCGGCTCCGCACAGGAACCGGTTTTTGCTGTTTAAAGGAAACGGCGCTTCAACAAATCAGTGCTTCCATGAACGTCTCTTTCGCTTGCGAATATCCAAAA
>CAMJOD010000096.1 GCA_946407465.1 uncultured Clostridia bacterium | reverse complement strand
GTCAATGCGCTGCCGGTTTTGTTGTCTGCTCCGCCTTGCGGCGTTCTTCCTCTTTCATTTGCCGTTTCTTTTCGGCTTTTTCCGCCTTTTGCCGTCTTTCTTCGGCAAAGGTATCCTTGTTGCCCATATGCGGATAAATAAATTTCATATAATCGTCGGTAAACACCGCGTCGCAGAACTGCCCGACGACGGTTTTGGGCGGTATGCTTTCGGCGCGCTCGTGCCAGCGGTTGATGGCGGCGATGGACAGCAGACCGTTCAGCGTCATAAAAACGCAGAAAATCAGCGTGATGATTTTGCCTGCTTTTTTGGGAATCCTCTCGATTAAATTGCTGATGAACGGATACAGATTGCGCAGCCACACCAGCCCCAAAAAGCCCCAGATGAGCGCAAACATCAGGTTGGTTCTGCCGTCGATATTAAACGGCGTGTCGCTGTAGTCCCAGCTGATGGTGCCCAAAAACTTCTCCTGAAAATAGGAGCAGAGATATTCAAAGGTCGCGCCGATGACCGCCGACGCGATATAGACAATCACGTCGCTCTTGCTGTGCAGCTTGTACAGGCAGAGCGTAATCGCCACCGCGCCGACGCCGTAGACCGGAATGAACGGCCCCAGCACCCAGCCGACGCGCATTTCAAAGTGACCTTCGGCAAAGAACGCCCAAAAGGTTTCGAGCACGGTGCCGAAAAAGCTGCCGATAACGAACAGCCAAAACAGCTTGGAAAAGCTGAGTCCGTAGGCAAACGGTCTGTCCTCCTTGCGCTCAATCCGCTTTTCATAAACCGCGTTGTTTCTCTCGCGCACCAAATTGTGATGCGCCTGCAGGTTGGCAAGCTGCTTTTCATAATCAAAGGATTCCATATCGGGAAACGCCCTGATAAGCCGCAGCCGGAAGCGCGAGCTTTCCAGCATTCTGCGCTCGTATTCGCTGCGCAGCGCCTCGTCGGAAACCTGCTCTTCGCCGTTTTCCAACAGCTTTGAAATGTCCGCCATCTGCTTTAGGTTCTTCCGCAGCTTGACCACCGTCACGCAGGAGATAACCGCGTCGGCAATGATGAGCGCCGCAGCGACCGCCGGAATCAAAACCGCTGCCCAAAGCGGCATGAGCGACGCCAGCCAATGCACCGGAACAAACGCGAGCCTGACCGCCAAAACGCCTGCCATGCCGTAAACAAACGGCTCCCAGATGCTCACGTACTTGTTGAGCTTGTATTTGCTGTCCGCATAAGCCTTCCACTTGAAGCCGAAGGCGCGGTCAAACATTCTGGCGGCAAAATACTTGGACAGCGTCAGCAGCAGCGCGGACGCAAAAAACAACATAAAAATATTTTCATAGCGCGACAAAAAGACAAAGAGCAGCACAAAGCCCGTACCGATTGACGGCATAAACGGCAGCGTCAAAAAGCCTGCGTTCACCAGCCGTTTTTCTTTGACAGATTGCCAAACGCAATGCACCATCCATCCCAAAAACGAAAACAGGACAAATATCCACAATCCCTCAGCTAACAGTTTCATCCCACTTCTCCCCTGCTTTTCCCCTCATGCTGAATCCTCAACAACATGCTTTTTCATTAGTATGCCGCACAGCGACCGTTTATTCCACACTTTTTAGGCTTTCCACCATATTGACCGCCTTGATTTTAAAGCTCATCACGGCGTTGACCAGCAGCGAAAAGCCCATTGTCATACCGGCGGCGTAGAGGAAGCTCGGCGGATAGATGTCCCTGCCAAACATCACGTTGTCCACCTCAACGGTGCGGATAATAAAATTCGTCAGCAAAATGCCGAGCGCCAGTCCGGCGGCGATGCCGAACAGCGTGAGCACGATATTTTCAATCGTGATAAACCGTGACGTCTCACGGTTGAAAAATCCCAGCACCTTGAAGGTCGCAATCTCGCGCTGCCGCTCGGCGATATTGATATTGGTGAGGTTGTAGAGCACCACAAATGCCAGCGCAGCTGCGCAGACCACCATCACCACAACCACCATGTTCAGCGAATTGAGCATGTTGCGGAAGTCCTCGACGTTTTGATTCATATAGGAAACCGCCACAATCCGCTCGTCGGTGAGCATGGCGGCGCTAAACGCGTCGGCTGTCGCGGACTCCTTGTCGGTCAGCGTGACCTGCAGCATATTAAAAACAGGCGCCTTGCCGAACAGCGTTTTATAGCACTGCGGACTCATGTAGACATAGCTGTAGATATACTGCTCGTAGATGCCGTCCACGCGCACCGAAACGCTGCCGTTTTTGGCGTCAAGCAAAATCCGGTCGCCCTCGCGGATACCGAAATCCGAGGCGAGCTTTTCGTTGAGCAGCACGCCGTCGTCCGAGAGCGTCAGCGGCGTTTTGTCCGCGCGCGTGTGGAGCGAGAGCATATCCTCCGGCATGTCAGCCGTTTCGGGCACGCTGATATAGGTATATTCGGCGCTCGTCTTGCTGCCGAAGCGTACGGTCACGTCCTCGCGCAGCGCGAGAAGCGTGTTCTGCACCCTGCCGGTTTTGTCCGCCGACGCTTTGAGATAGCCGAGCTCCTGCGCCGTGCCCTCCTTTTTCGGAATAACAACCGCGTCATATTTGAAAATCTCGTTGAACTGCGCGTGTGTGAGCGGCTGAAAGCTGTCGAGCAAGCCGAACGCCGCCACAATCAGCGCGGTGCAGCCTGCCACGCCGATAACCGTCATGCACATGCGCACCTTGTAGCGAAACAGGTTGCGCGCCGTCAGCTTGGCGGTAAAATTCATGTGCTTCCACAGCGGCGCAATGCGTTCGAGCAAAATCCGCTTGCCGGGCTTGGGCGCCTTGGGACGCATCGCCTGCGCCGGCTTGACGTGCAGCGACTTGGCGCAGACAATCACCGAGACCGCCGTGGTGCAGACCACCGCCGCAAGCGTGCCGAGAACGATGGACGGCATGTGCGGCACCAGCTCGATATTGCCGATATAGAACATGATGCGGTAGGCGTCGTAGATGATAAAGGGCAGGGTGTTGATACCGGCGAAGATACCGACGGCACTGCCGGCGACCGCCGCAGTCAGCGAATAGATAACATATTTGAGCACAATGGAACCGCTGCCGTAGCCGAGGGCTTTGAGCGTGGCGATTTCGGTGCGCTTTTCTTCAATCAAACGCGTCATGGTGGTGACGCAGACGAGCACCGCCACCAGCAAAAAGAACAGCGGAAAGACCGAGGCGACCGCGTCGAGACGGTCGGCGTTCTGCCCAAAGGTGCTGTAGCCGGGATTGGCGGCGCGGTCAAACACATACCACTCCGACTTCATATCGCGCAGCTTTTTGAGCGCCGCTTCGCCGTCTTTGATTTTCTGTTCCGCGTCGGCAAACTCTTTGTCCGCTTGGTCACGCGCCTTTTGGTACTGCTCCCTTGCGTCCGCAAGCTCCTGTGCGCCGGTCTTTTTTTGCTCCTTGAGCAGCTCCGTTCCGGCTTCGTACTGCTGTTTTCCGGCGCTGAGCTGCTGCCGCGCCGCGCCCAGCTGCAGCTGACCGCTCAGGCTTTGCACAAGCATTTCGGCTTTGCCTGCCGCCAGCTGCGCCTGTCCTGCAAACAACTGCGCCTGTCCTGCCGCTGTCTGTGTGGAGCCGACGGCGTCCACAGTGTCGCGCGTCGTCTTGGTCTGCGCGTCGTCGCCCTGATAGGCTTGGAGCTGTTCCGCAAGGAGCGCCTTGCCTGCTTCGAGCTGCGCGGCGCCCTCGGCAAGCTGTGCGGCGCCCTCGGCGAGCAGCTGTTCACCTGCCGCAATGCCCGCCGCGTAGTCGTCCTCGCCCGCTTCCAGCGCCGCTTCACCGCTGTCGAGCTGTTCCTTGGCAGCGGCAAGCTTGTCCTCCGCCTCTTTGATGGCGGTGTTGTATTGCTCCTCACCGGCATTCAGCTCGTCCAGCGCATCACCCAGCTTTGACTCCGCCTCGCCGCGCTTGGCTTCAAACTCCGCTTTTCCGTTGGCAAGCTCCTGCTCGGCGTTTGGAATCACCTCGGTGACAAACGCCGCCTCACGTTCGTGCGAAAGCGCCTCGAGCCGCTCCTTCATCTGCGCAGCCTGCTCCGTATAGTCGTCCGAAAAAGCGGAAACCTCGTCGGAAAACGCCGCCTTGACATACAGCTCCGTGTAGCGCGGCAGCTTGAAATCCTCTGCGGAAATATACATATATTCGTCGATTTTGCCGTCGCCGATGGTGGTGGTGCCGCGCTGATAGGAGATATAGAGCGGCGACTCCGCCTTGCCGACAATCTTGAACTCGCTGACGTTGAGCAAATCCGCCAGCTTGTTGTCGCCTGCCAGCGGCGCAAAGGTGACGGTCGCGCCGATTTTGTGGCGCGCGTTGGCAAACTCAATGCTCTCGGTGATAATTTCGCCGCTGCGGCGCACGCTTCTGCCCTCGTTGACGGTGAGGGTGTTGAGCGTGCGGCTGCCTTGATAGGCTTTGGGCAGGGCAATCAGGCGCACAATATCGCCGCCGTCGTCCGCCGTTGTCATCACGTCGCAAAAATAAGACGGCATAACGCTCTGCACGCCCTCTGTTTCGGCGACCGCCTGTATATCCTCCTCCGCAAAGCCGACCGTGGAAACCAGCCGAAAATCCATCAGCCGCTTCTCGCGGTAATAGGTCTCCGCAAGCTGATACATCGAAGGAGCCGTCGCCTTGATTCCGGCAAAAAAGCCCACGCCCAGCGCAATAATCGCCATAATAGCCACAAACCGCGCCTTGCTGTTCGCAATTTCACGGAAGGTATTTTTCAGTAAAGATTTGGTCAATTTAGAACACCCTTTTTTCAAGAGTTGAGAGTTGAGAGTTAAGAGTTGAGATTTGGCAGGAACGGATAGCGCGTCGGTTCCGAAGCCGCGGTATCACAAAGGAAGCGGTTTAATTCGTAATTCATAATGCGTAATGCATAATTGACCGGAAGGAAAGGATTGTCGGTTTTCGCCGCTTCTCCTTTACAGTGTAGGGGCAAACCCACGTGTTTGCCCGAGGACGTTTTCCTATTTAACCGTATCTGTCACGGAAATGAATGGTTTTACATCATAAATGCTGCCATTGCAATGTGCTTTTCAACCTTTGCACGCAGCATTACAAATCCGGAGCGAAGCGACCCTTATCTCAACTCTCAACTTTCAGCTCTCAACTCTCATATCTCAACTCTCAACTCTTATCTCTCAACACTAACAAAAATCACCACTCAATTTCACTAATCGCCTTTGGACGCTCGTTATACACGTCGCGGACGATTTTGCCGCTTTTCATTTCGAGAATGTGGTCTGCCATCGGGGTGATGGCGGTGTTGTGCGTGATGAGAATGACCGTCATTTTTTCGCGGCGGCAGGTCTCCTGCAAGAGCGCGAGAATCTGTCTGCCGGTGTTGTAGTCGAGGGCGCCGGTCGGCTCGTCGCACAAAAGCAGCGCCGGACGCTTTGCCAGTGCGCGCGCGATGGACACACGCTGCTGCTCACCGCCGGAAAGCTGCGCCGGAAAATTATCCTTGCGCTCCAAAAGTCCCACGCTTTGCAGCGCCTCCTCACTGTCGAGCGGATTGCGGCAAATCTGCGCCGCCAGCTCCACGTTCTCTTTGGCGGTCAGGTTGTGTACCAGATTGTAGAACTGAAACACAAAGCCGATTTCGTGGCGGCGGTATTCTATCAGCTGACGGTCGCTGTAGCGGCTGATGTCGCTGCCGCGCACCAGAATTTCTCCCTCACCGGCACTATCCATGCCGCCGAGCATATTGAGCACCGTGGTCTTGCCGGCTCCCGAGGTGCCGACCACTACCGCAAACTCGCCCTCCTCCACGGAAAAAGAAATGCCGTCCACGGCGTTGATGACGACCTCGCCCATTTTGTAGCGTTTATAAACATTTTTAAATTCAACTAGCGGCATAACGTCTCCTGTTCATAGGTGTGTGTGCAGACCTCTTTGATTTTGTCGCGCAGCAGCAAAAAGTCGTTGAAAGCATCGGGCTTTTGGCTCGGATTGCGCAAAACGGCAGCCGGATGCAGCGTCGCCATCATCAGCACGCCGTTTTTTTCAAAGAACAAGCCGTGCTCACGCGTGACGCGAAAGTCGGGCTTGATAATCCGCGTCGCGGCAATCCTGCCCAGACAGACAATAATTTTGGGGCGCAGCAGCTTGACCTGGTTGCGCAGCCAGCCGATGCACAGCTCCTGCTCCTCAGGCTTGGGGTCGCGGTTGTGCGGCGGACGGCACTTGACGATATTGGCGATATAAATATTCTTTTTTCTGTCCAAATCCACTGCCAGCAGCATTTTGTCGAGCAGCACGCCGCCTCTGCCCACAAACGGCTCGCCCTGCAAATCCTCGTTTTCGCCGGGACCCTCGCCGATAAACATCACCTCGGCGTCCGGCACGCCGACGCCCACCACCACATGGTGACGCGTTTGGCAGAGCGCGCATTTGTGGCAGGCAAGACAGGCGGTGTTGAGTTCTTCCCAAGTTTGATACATTTTGTGACCCCTTTTATCAAAATAAGGTTGAAAAAAAAGAAAATCCGTTGTAAAATAAGATAAAACCTGTTTAGGGTAAAAAATTATGAATGGTGGTAAAAACAATGAAAATTATGGTAGAAACCTCCGCACATCACGTGCATGTTTGCAGAGCAACCCTCGACGCGCTCTACGGCGAGGGCTATCAGCTGACCAACAAAAAGGATTTGTCCCAGCCCGGTCAGTTTGCCTGCTTTGAAAAGGTTACGGTCGTCGGTCCCAGAGGTGAGATGACCATGTCGATTCTCGGCCCCGAGCGTCCCGAGGATCAGGTTGAAGTTTCGCTGACCGACGCGAGAAAGCTCGGCGTGACCGCTCCCATCAGAGAGTCCGGCAACGTGGCAGGCACCCCCGGCTGCAAGCTCGTCGGCCCCAAGGGCGAGGTCGAGATTGCGCAGGGCATCATTGCCGCACAGCGTCACATTCACTTTGACACCAAGACCGCCGAGGAAAACGGCTTCAAGGACAAGCAAATCGTTTCGGTCAAGGTCGGCACCGGCACCGGCAGAGAAGTCGTGTTCGGCGACGTGGTTGTCCGCGTAAGCGACAAGTACGCCCCTGCCATGCACATTGACACCGACGAAAGCAACGCCGCGGGTCTGACCGGCACCGTAGACGGCGAAATCATTGTTTGATTCGCATCCAATCCGCCTTTTTAAAGGTTTTCCTGTTTGGAAAGCTTGATAAACGGCGTGTCGCAACGTGACGTTGCATCCAATCCGCCTTTTAAAAGCGC
>CAMJOD010000095.1 GCA_946407465.1 uncultured Clostridia bacterium | reverse complement strand
TGGTCGAGCTATCCCAAAACCGACCACGAATCGCGCGAAAACGAGATGGGCGAGCTGTTTGCGCCGCTCGGCATAGAACAGCCGCAGATGAAGGCAATTGAGCGCCAGTATAAAATCAGCCGCAACGAGTTCTTTATCACCGTTGCCGCGCTGGCAATTTCTATCTACAACGAAGAGGACAACATCAAGCTGAGCTGGATTTATAACGGCCGCGAGAATATGGAAGCCATGAACACCGTCGGACTGCTGTTCCGCGACCTGCCGATAGGCGTCAAGCTCAAGAACGAGATGACGCTGCGCGAGCTGTTCTCCGATATTCATTTGCAGGTGCAGAAGGGCATTGAGCACAGCTGCTACCCGTATGTGGATATTCACGACCAGGCAGGCGGCGAGGAAGCTGCCTATCTGCTCTATCAGCGTGACATCCGCGACATGGGCGGCATGGAAGGCATGGATGTGGAAACAATTGACATCCGCCAGAACCAGGCGGCGTCGCAGACACTGCTGGATATGGAAATCCTCGACGGTGAGGACGGCTTGATTCTGATGATAGACTACACCGCAAGCCTGTATGACGACGAAAGCATGGATAACTTCAAAAACATTTTTGTCCGTGTGGCACAGGCTTTGGTGACGCATAACTCACAAACAGATGTGACAATCGGCGAGATTCGCAAGCAAAACTCCAACAAAATGAGCTTCTTTGATATAATTGCCGCTGTATTCGGGAGAAAAAAATGAATCTAAACAGCAAAAATGAAGCGCAAATTGTGATTCGCAGCCGCTATGGTGAGAACCGTCCCGTCACAGGTGAGTATGACGAAGCACTTGCGGCGCACTGCAAAAACGGCACCTTTGTGGGCGGCAGAGCAGGAAACAGCATTGTTTTTAAGGGGATTCCCTTTGCCAAGCCGCCCACAGGCAGCCTGCGCTGGCAGGCGCCGCAATCTGTGGAAAAAAGCGACGGCGTGTTTGAGGCATATTATAACGGAAAATCGCCGATTCAAACCGAGTGGCGAACCGAGATGGCGTCCTATTATCCGCAGGGTGAGGACTGCCTGTATCTCAATATTTGGCTCAACGAAACCAACAAAACGCCCGACAAGCCGGTTATGGTGTTCTTTCACGGCGGCTCCTACGGCTGGGGCGGCACGGCGGATCCGCTCTATGACGGCAACAGCTTTGTCAGCAAACAGAGCGACATCATTTTGGTGACGGTCGGCTATCGCGTCGGTTTGATGGGCTTTGTGGATTTCAGCAGCGTCAAGGGCGGCGAAGCGTTTCCCGACGCGCCGAACCTCGGTCTGCTCGACCAGATTGAGGCGCTGCGCTGGATTCAGGACAACATCGCCGCATTCGGCGGCAATCCCGGCAACGTGACCATCTTCGGAGAATCCGCCGGCGGCGGAAGTGTTTCGCTGCTTCCGATTATTCCGAGTGCGACAGGTTTGTTTAAACGTGTAATCGCAGAGAGCGGCTCGGTGGCGCTCACCTTTTCCAAAAAGGAATGTCACGCCTTTACCGCGCAGCTGCTCAAAGAAACCAAAGCCAAATCCATGCAGGATTTGATGAACATGACCGAGCATGAGTTGATGCTGGTCAACGAAAAAATAAACCACCTCAACAACTTTCCGCAGCGAGACGGCAAGCTGATTCCGCTCAATCCCTATCTGCCGTATGAAAACGGCGAGACCGTCGGCGTCGATATAATGATCGGCACCAACTCCGACGAAATGAATTATTGGATTGGTGAAATCGGCGGTGTGGTGCCCTACCGCTTTACCATTCCCGTCAAGTTTGAGAACGACATGAAAGCATTGAACCGCAGTGAAAAAAAGCGCGTCAAGCTATTTATGGACGGACTGCAGGGTCACAGCATGTGGCGCATGACGGAATTTTATAACGAGCTCATGTTCCGTCTGCCTGCGATTCATCAGGCGGAGGAACACGCCAAAAACGGCGGCAAGGCGTATATGTATTATTGGACAAAGCCCTCTGCCCTGCCGCTGCGCAAGGCATGCCATGCCGTGGAGCTTGCCTATGTATTCGGCAATCTGGACGAAACCATCTACACCGGCGAGCGCGCCGACGAGGAGCTGTCTGATACCGTTATGCAGATGTGGACAAACTTTGCCCGAACAGGTAATCCTTCGACAGAAAATCTCGAGTGGCAGCCCTATGATAAGAACAACCGCATTTCGATGGTTATCTCCGGCGAACCGCACACCACAAGAGATGTTCTGCAAAGACAGCGGAAGCTGCTCTCTCCCCTGCTTACGCGCATGATTAATCCCTCCTACGCAACGCTGGACTTTAATGTCCCGTTTGTGCGCAAGGCAATAGCAGGCGGTTTGATGGTTCTGTCGGGCGTGGCGGCGGCTGCCTATTTTGCCGTAAGGCTTATCGACAACAATTAGGAGAAACAAATATGAACATACTCTCATCCAACCAGACAACAACAAAACCGACCGGCTCCTTCTTTCGCTCCAATCCGGTGATGAACCGTCTGAACAAGATGGACATCGCGAGCGCCGCACCCGACGAAAAGGCAGCCGGCTATGGCAGAATCACCGTCAAAACCGCCTATTTTTTGCTGATGTCGGTTGTGGGCATGCTGGCTTATCTGGCGCTGAACCAATTCATTTTTTCGGGACAGGCGCAAGCGCTCAACTTTGAATACAAGGGCTTTACCTTTACTACCTCGATGATGACGGTAATCTATGCCGCCGTTGCGGGTATTCTCGCCATCATCACACAGCTGATTGCCGCGTTTGTTCCGGCGAGCATTCCCGTTACCGGCACAATTTATTCCATGTGCCAAGGCTTCATCATTTCCTTCTTGATCTTTACCGTCATCAAGGGCTATGAATATCTCGGCTTGCTGGCGTTCGCCATTACGATTGTCGTGGTGTTTACCATGTCCATTCTCTACACAACCGGCGTGATTCGCGTGACAAAAAAGTTCAAGATGGTGCTGATGACGCTGATATTCGGTATGCTCGGCATCTCGCTTTTCAGCTTGATTGGCTACCTGATTCCGCTCACCAGACCCTTTGTCGGCTCGATTCTCGGCAACTTTTGGGTTTCCATCGGTCTGACGGTCTTGTCTCTCATTATCGCCTGCCTGTTCCTGATTTCCGACTTCGCCGTTATCGACCATGTGGTTGAGAACAGATTGCCCGCGAAATATGAGTGGATGGCGTCCTTTGGCTTGGCATTCACCATTTTGTGGATTTATGTAAAGATTCTTGACCTGCTCATTCAGATTGTAGGCAAGAACAAGAAATAGTCGCGCAAAAGGAGCTGCTGCTATGAGATTTCCGAATGCCTGCAAGGGTTTGAAAAAATTATTCTATGCGGAGCTGATTTCGCTGATAGCGCTGGTGCCGTATGCGGTTTCAATGGTGCTGATACAGTTTTTGCCGGAAGAAATCAATGAGAATAACGCCGAAATGCTGCCTGCTGAGGTTGTGGTAACCATCTTGTCGCTGGTGTCGCTGGTGCTGATGACCGTCGCCTATGTGCTCAACATTATCGGCTACGTCAACGCCTCCAAGGACAATGAAAGCTTTAAAAAAGCCATGCTGCTGACAATTGCCGGTCTGGTGCTGACGGTTGTTTCGGGAATTATGGAGAATGTGAACGCCAGTCCCATTCTCACCAATACCTTTGATTCCATGGAACAGATTCTTGATTTGCTGATTACACTGACGACAATTTCGGGCATTGTGACGCTGTCGGTCACCTATGGCGACCTGAGAATGGTGGACAGCGGCAAGGCGCTTTTTAAGTTCCTGTTCGCCATCTATTTGCCGACACTGATTGCTTATGTGTTCGTCTATATGTTGCGCAACACCCGTTCGGCGGCGATTCTTGCCGTGACGGTCACGCTTATCAGCTTTGCGCTCAACGCGGTCTATTCTCTGCTGTATCTGCGCTATCTGTTCCGCGCGGTGAATATGCTGGAAGAATAATTTGATAAAACTGATGGCTCTCTGACGTTTGCCGGAGAGCCATTCTTGTTATATTTTTGATTTTTTATAGCGTGCGGTATTCCGCCAAAACGGATTGCAGGATCGTCGCATCATCAATCGTGACCTTGCCGTCAAAGTTCAAATCGGCCGCACGCTTGTCACAGATGCCCTGATTGACGAGCGCCAATAGGCGCAGCATACAGGTGACGTCTCTTATATCAATCGTGCCGTCACAATTCGCGTCGCCCAAGGTATAGGGTGCAGCCGGCGGCTCTTGGTTGATGTCAAAGCTGCTCAAATCAAGCATACCCCAGCCGTAGGTTGTGTCAAAGCCCGGGTTGCCCAAATCAACGGCGTACTGCTTAAAGATTTCAACAATCTGGTCTTGGTTCAAGTCCTTGCACCATGTTTTCAGCAGCGCGGCAGCAGCAGCCGCGTGCGGTGCGGCAAGCGAGGTGCCGGAATCGAGCATCATGATGGATCTGTGCGGCACAAGCACGTTCATACCCGGCAGCGCAAAGTCTATTGGGGCGCCGTAGTTGGCAAGGAGACCGAGGGTGTTGTTTCTGTACACGGACGTAACGGTGATAACATTGTCCTTGTTGGCTGGATAGCGCAGCGACGCGTCGCCGCCTTGGTTGCCTGCCGCCACTACGACAACCACATTGCGGGCGACCGCCTCGGCAATGGCGTCGTCCAGCGAGTGATATGTGTGGTTTTTGTCATCGCCGCTCAAGCTCAGGTTAATGACGTCCGCGCCGTGCTCGAGCGCATAGTAAATGCCCTTGGCGGTGTCTGCCATCTTGCCGTCTCCCTTGTCGTCCATGACCTTGATGGGCAGGATTTTGACATTGGAGGAGGTGCCGTCGGCGATAATGCCGCTCACCTCGGTTCCGTGATACTGGTCGTCGTCAAAATCCGTGTTGTTCGCAATGAAATTGTAGCCGTCATCAGTGTAACGTCCCTGCAAATAACGGTTGGATTTTTTGATGCCGGTATCCAGCACCGCAACCCTGACCTCCGGAAGCTCTTTGCCGCTTTTTTCAAGCTTTTCCTGCAGCTTGTCGAGACCCATATGACGGATTCCCCAGCTCATGTAGCCGAGACTGTAATTGCTCAGTGACTCTGTGGTGAGCTCGGGCTTCTGCTCAAGCGTATCCGCGCAGCCGCCGGCGCAGGTGACAGCGGAAAACACCAGCGAAGCAACGGTAAAACCGGTAATGAATAATTGTTTTATTTTCATCATTCGCACCTCCGACTTTAATTATAGTATTATATTTTGTTAAAATCAAATGCTTTTGCTCAAAAAATGTTGCAACATAAGAAGAAAAATGGTATAATTTTATTTGTATGCAAAAGAGAATAGCAAGAGCGGCTCAAAAATATTCGGCTGCCCATATGCACATCTTTTCTGCTAAAAAATCTCCGCACCTCTGCACAAGTGTTTTTCAGAGGTGCCCGAACGAAAACGAGGTACCGGTATGGATTTTGATTTTTTTGAATTTCTTGACTTTTCAACACCGCTGCATACGGCGCTTACCATCTATGCAATCATCGTCTATATCATCACGGTTATCGCCGAATGGCGTATTTTGGTAAAGGCAGGCGAAAAGGGCTGGAAATCGCTTATTCCGTTTTATAACCTCTATATCTCCCACGAGATCGTCGGCATGGCGCCCACTTGGTTTATTCTCGAGGTTGTCTTTTGGGTGATAGAATTGACGCTCGAAACACTGGAAGAGATTGTCGAGCTGCCTCCGGAGATAGCGCTGTTTTTCGGCAGCGTTATCGGCGTGTTCACCGTTCTGTCAGAGGTTATTCATATCATCAAGCTCTGCAAATGCTTTGGAAAGGGCAGAACATTTACCATCGGCATGATTATTATCCCCTATGTGTTTTCGGCGATTATCGCGTTTGACCGTTCTGTCTACACGATGCCCCAAAACGCACATCACCGCAAGGAGGAGACATGAAACAGGAAGATTTGGCATTCTATGGTGCGTATGCACCCAAGCTGCAAGAGATACACGACATGATGCTGCGTGAGATTCAGGCTATTCTCGACAGCATCAGCACCGATTCCGAAAAAGCGCCAGCGGAGCACTTGAAATGCCGCATAAAGGGCGCCGAAAGCCTAAAGGAAAAGCTGCGCAAAAACGGTCTGCCGCAGACGCCTGCCGCCGGACTGCAAAACCTATCCGACTTGGTGGGCGCCCGTGTGGTAACACACTTTATCGGCGACATCTACACCGTGCTGGAACGGTTGGAGCAGAGCGACAAGTGGCAGATAAAAAAGATAAAGGACTACATCGCCAACGCCAAGCCAAACGGCTACCGCAGTCTGCACGTGATTCTCACCATGCCCTTTTGTGTGGGCGGTATTGAAACCATTGACACTGAAATCCAGATGCGCACCATTGCCATGGACTGCTGGGCGAGCCTGGAACACCAACTGAAATACAAAAAGAACATTCGCAACACCGCCCTGATTGTGGACGAGCTGAAACGCTGCGCGGACGAAATGGCGTCTACCGACCTGTCCATGCAGACAATCAGAGATTTGATTCAAAGAGGTTAAAGATGAAGGTACTGTATGCAGAGGATGAACGGCAGCTTTCGGTCGCCGTCGCAGAAATATTAAAAATGGAAGGCTTTGAGGTCACGGCTGTCTATGACGGCGGACAGGCGCTGGAAGCGCTGGAGCAGGACTATTTTGACGCGGTGATTCTCGATATTATGATGCCCGTTGCCGACGGTATGGAGGTATTGCGCCATATGCGCGAAAACGGCAACCACACCGCCGTGCTTATGCTGACTGCCAAGGCGACGCTTGACGACCGCATTTCGGGACTGACAACCGGCGCCGACGACTATCTCGCCAAGCCGTTTGCCATGAAGGAGCTGGTGGCGCGGCTTCATTCGCTGATTCGCCGCAACAGCGATTACCGCCATTCGGTTGTCAAGTTCAGCAATATCGAGCTGGATTCCAACACCTGTGAGCTAAAATCCGACAAGGGCAGCCTGCGGCTCAACAACACCGAAGCCGAGCTACTGACCTTTTTGATTCATAACGCCGGAAAATATTATTCCGCAGAAGAAATAAACGAGCGCGTCTGGAACGGCAAAGAGAGCGCCGAAAAAGCGGAGCTGTATGTGTTCTACCTCAAAAACAAGCTCCGCGTCTGGAACGGCAAAGAGAGCGCCGAAAAAGCGGAGCTGTATGTGTTCTACCTCAAAAACAAGCTCCGCGTCTGGAACGGCAAAGAGAGCGCCGAAAAAGCGGAGCTGTATGTGTTCTACC
>CAMJOD010000094.1 GCA_946407465.1 uncultured Clostridia bacterium | reverse complement strand
TCTGTCTCGACAATCTCGGAGCTGGAATGAATGTCGCGGTTGTCGCGCAGCGCTTTTTCGCGGCTTTCAAAGGGCTGGTGCGCCTTGAGCCGCAGACCGTGTGAGTTATAGATGAGCGTGTAGCCGGCAATGCCGGTTTTGGCGTGGTAGTTTTTGCAGAAGCCGCCGTCAATGACCAGCAGTCTGCCGCCGGCGCGAATGGGCAGCTCGCCCTTGACGGTTTGCACCGGTGTGTGGCCGTTGATGATGTGCGAGAGCTTGGAATACAGCCCAAATTCCGCGAGAATCCGCACGCAGACAGCCTCCTGATAATAGAAGCGGTAGTAGGGATTTTTCTCCTCGTGGCGCACAGCGGCGTCGCTGAGATAGGCGTTTTCAAAGCCCTTGGTTTTGCGGCCGTTGAGCGGCGAGCTTTCACCGCAGCGCAGATACCACATAAAGTCCAAATCCGCCTGTTTTTTGTGACGGCTGAAAAATGCGGCGCGTGCGTGCTCGTCAGCCAAGTCAAAAAACGCCTTGCCGCTGCACGTTGTACCGAAGAATGTCACCTGCTGAAAGCTGCCGTTTTCATCGAGCGGCACGCAGCCGTGATAGAGCAGGTTGCCGTTGCATACGCGGTACATGCCGCCGTTGTCATAGATAAACTGAATATGCCGCTGCAGCTTGGCGCTTCTCAAAAACGCAAACCGCAGCTCGTCCATCACCGCTCGTTCCGCTATTGTCAGGGCATAGGGGTCGTCGCGTCCGACGGTCGGAAACTGTGTTTCGTTGAGCGGATAGGTCACGCCGCCGAGGGTAATCGTGGCGTTGTCAAAATCGACGCGGTGGAGCAGCATGCGGTCGTCCATTCCAAAATCCGGATTGCGGCGGATGAGCTGTCCCTCCAGCTTGAACTGCAAAACTGTAATCTCCGCCAGTGCCGCCTGCATAGGGGAGCGGTCGGGATAGAGCTGCTGCGCAAAGAGCGTCAGGTTGCGCAGGCTGATGCCGTAGCCGCTTTCGAGCGTGCGCACGGCGTTGTAGTGCAGACAGTTGTAGACGGCGCAGGCAATGCAGACCTCGCTGCCTGCGGCGGCGCCCATCCAGAGAATATCGTGGTTGCCCCATTCAATGTCAATCGCGTGATAGGTCATCAGCAGGTCGAGGATTTTGTCGGCGGAATCGCCGCGGTCAAAAATATCGCCCACGATATGCAGCCGGTCAACCGCCAGCCGCTTCATCAGCTCCGCGAGCGCAATCACAAAATCGTCCGCTGTCAGGCTGATAACCGTGTCGAGAATCGCGTTGTGGTAGTGCACCTGATTGTTGTCCTCGTCCTTTTGGGCGTGCAGCAGCTCGTCAATGATGTAGGCGTAGTCCTCGGGCATCGCCTTGCGCACCTTGGAGCGCGTATATTTGCTCGACAGCACACGCGCAATTTCGAGCATACGCTCCAGTGTGACGCGGTACCAGTCGGCGTCAATTTCTTTTTCTTTTTTGAGCAGGCGCAGCTTCTCGGCAGGATAATAAATCAGCGTGCAGATTTCCATTATCTCCTCCGGCGTCAGAATGTCGCGGTAGAGCAGCTCCACCTTTTCGCGGATAACACCCGAGCAGTTGTTGAGAATATGACAAAACGCATCATATTCGCCGTGGAGGTCGCTCATAAAATGCTCCGTGCCCTTGGGCAAGTTGAGAATCGCGTTGATATTGATGATTTCGCGCGTGACGGCGCGCGCCGACGGATATTTTTCCGCCAACAGCTGCAAATATTTTTTGTTGTTGTCTGTTATTCCGGCTGCTGCCATTGCCTTCGCCTCCCTTTTCTGTTACTTATAGTATAGCAATTTTTCGGCAGAATGTAAACGATTGATAAAAAATTTTTTATTGCTATCAGGATATTGTAATTTATTGCAAAGAATGTTATAATAAAAAGGATTATGAACCAAAGGAGACATTATGAAAGAGCTGTTTTCGTTAATCGGCAAGCTGGATTTCAAGGGATTGTTCTACCGCAAGACCGATAATATTTTTATTCAGTTTTTTCGCTATTGTTTTGTGGGCGGCTTGGCAACCGTCGCCGAGGGCGGCGCGCTGTGGCTGATTCAGCATTTTCTGTTTAGGGAGGCACAGGGCTTTTGGGTGTTTGCGTCGCAGGCAATCGCGTTTGTGATTGGCTTGGTGGTGAATTTTGTCCTCTCCAAGCTCTTTGTCTTTCAGGAGAAAAGCGAAAAAACCAACGCGGCAGGTGAATTTTTGACCTATGCCGTCGTCGGCGTGGTGGGACTCGGCATCAAGGAGCTGCTGCTCTGGCTGTTCCATATTCAAATCGGCTGGCACTATATGCTGGTTTGGGTGGTGTCTACCATTATTGTTCTTATTTGGAATTATGCAGGACGTCGGCTGCTGCTCTACCGCAAGAAAAAATAATGAGAAAAGGTGTATATAAATGCAAAAGGTACTGATAATCGGCGCCGGTCCTGCCGGACTGACAGCGGCGTATGAGCTGCTCGACAGGAGTCGTGATTTTGAGGTAGTTGTGCTCGAGGAGAGCGACCGCTTCGGCGGCATTTCGCGCACGGTCAATTACAAGGGAAACCGTATGGACATGGGCGGTCACCGGTTTTTTTCCAAGGTGCCCGAGGTCAACGCGTGGTGGGAAAAAATGCTTCCTACGCAGGGCGCCATGCCTTATGACGATGTGGTGCTCGGCAGAGAATCCACGGTCGTCGCCGGAGGTCCCGACCCCGAACAGACCGACAGGGTTATGCTGCGTCGCAACCGCCTGTCGCGCATCTTCTTCAATTCCAAATTTTTTGACTATCCCGTGTCGCTCAAATTCGCCACGATAAAGAATATGGGCTTTGGCACCACGCTGGTCGTGGGCTTCAGCTATCTCAAAACGCTGTTTCACAAGCGCGAAGAAAAGTCGCTCGAGGATTTTTATATCAACCGCTTCGGCAAAAAGCTCTACTCCATGTTCTTTGAGAACTATACCGAGAACCTGTGGGGCAGGCATCCGTCCGAAATCTCGCCCGAATGGGGCGCCCAGCGCGTCAAGGGACTCTCTATCAAGGCGGTGCTCGGCGACATCTTCGGCAAAATGTTCAACAAAAAGAACCGCAAGGTCGAGACCTCGCTGATTGAGGAGTTTGCCTATCCCAAGCTCGGACCCGGTCAGCTCTGGGATTTGACCGCCGCCGATGTGGAGAAGCTGGGCGGCACCATCATCAAAAACGCCAAGGTCGTCGGCATCCGCAAGGACGGCAGCCGTGTGACGGGGCTTGTCTATGAGAAGGACGGCGAGCGCGTTGCGATAGACGGCGACTATGTGATTTCCTCCATGCCAATCAGGGATTTGGTGGAGGGCATGAACGACGTGCCCGAGCAGTACCGCAAAATCGCCTCCGGCTTACCGTACCGCGACTATATGACCGTGGGCGTGCTGATTCCGCACCTCAACCTTAAAAACGAGACCAACACAAAAACCATGGGCAATATCGTGCCCGACAACTGGGTCTACGTTCACGACAGAAACGTCAAAATGGGACGCTTCCAGATATATAACAACTGGTCGCCCTACATGGTAAAAAATATTGAAAACACCGTTTGGATGGGCTTGGAATACTTCTGCAACGAGGGCGACGAGATGTGGTCGATGTCCGACGCCGCCTTTGCCGAAATGGCAGTCGGCGAGATGGTCAAAATGGGACTCATCGGCAGTGCGGACGAGGTGCTCGACACCCATGTCGAGCGCGTCAAAAAGGCATATCCGGCATATTTTGACACCTACGCGCAGATGGACGAGCTGCGTGCCTATCTCGATACGATTCCCAATCTGTTCTGCGTCGGCAGAAACGGTCAGCACCGCTACAACAATATTGACCACAGCATGTGTACGTCCTTTGAAACCGTCAAAAACATTCTCTCCGGCGAGACAGGCAAGGATAATATCTGGAATGTCAACACGGAGAAGGAATATCATGAGGAAAGCAAGTCATGAGTAAGACGTCCAAACAGAAATCCAAGCAAACCGTCAACGCAAAGCTGCCTGCCATCGACGTCCTTTTTGATACGATTCTGCGTCATCCGTTTGTTTTTACGGCGCTGGCGTGTGTGCTGCTGCTGCCGCTCGGCTTTGCGCAGTGGGAGAACATCGGCATAGAGGGAATCGTGCTGGAGGCTGCCATCTGGATTGTCGCTTCAACGGCGCTGATTGTCTTTGGCAGTCCCGGCAGCAGCAAAAAGGTGAATATTTGCTTAATCGGTTCTTCCACCGTTTTGGTCGTTGCCTTTTCGGTCATTGTCGCCCAAAATGAGCTGGCGGCGACCTATATGTTTGTGCCGGTGCTGTTGGGTGTTTTGCAAATCGGCGCGGTGCTGTTTCGCAGAGGCAAGCTCACTGCCGACAGGGCGATTGTGCTGCTCGCGCTGCTCGGCATCGTCGCGCGCTACTGCTATTGCCTCACCTACGACGTCACCACCATGCAGCACGACATCGGCACCTACGACGGCGGACACGGCCATTTGTCGTATATTCAGTATTGGTATGACAACGGACTCAAGCTGCCCGATTTTGACGTAACAACGCGCTGGCAGTTCTATCATCCGCCGCTGCACCATATCCTGATGGCGTTCGGTATGCGGATATTCACCTTCTTCGGCATGCCGCTGCCGATGGCACATGAAGCCATTCAGATTTTGCCGATGATTTATTCCTCGCTGTGCATCGCGGCGGTCTGGCGCATTGCCAAGCTGGTTGGTCTGGACGGCGCCGGACTGGTTGTCGCGGTGAGCGCGGCCTGCTTTTATCCGACCTTTATCATTTGGAGCGGCGCGTGCAACAACGATATTCTGATGACGCTCTTTGTGCTGCTCGCCATGCTTTGGACGCTCAAATGGGCGCAGAAGCCCACGCTGCTGCGGATTCTCCCGATAGCGCTCTGCGTCGGCTGCGGCATGATGACAAAGCTCTCGGCATGGATGGTCGCGCCGGCAATCGCCATGGTGTTTTTGTGGGTGTTCATCCGGAACATCAAAACGCCGCTGCGGTTTATCGGACAGTTTGCGGCTTTTGGCGCTGTGTGTGCGCCGCTCGGCTTGTGGTGGGGCGTGCGCAACCTGCTCACCTTCAACATTCCGCTCACCTATGTGCCGGACACCAAGATGGAAGCCATGTCCGTGGCGCACATACCGGCGGCACAGCGCATCTTTGATTTCAGCCTGTGGCAGTTTGACTATCCCTTTGAGGCGTTCACCTTCCACGGCGCGACCTACAGCGAGTACAATCCGATGATAGGTCTGCTCAAAACCTCGGTTTTCGACGAATTTTATGAGCCGTGGGCGCTCAATTGGTTCAGCACCGCGCTGGTGATTCTGGCAGCCGTGCTGACGGTTATCGGCGTCGTTGCCCTGATTTGGACGGTGTGCAGCAAGCGCACGGGCATGGACTTGATGACAAGACTCTTTTTTGCGGTCATTGTGCTGACCTTTGTCATTTCCTACTATTCGTTCTGCTTTGAGTTCCCGTACGTCTGCACCGAAAATATCCGCTACTGCATTCCGGTGATTCCGGTTCTCTCCATCGCAGCGGGTTTTCTCTGCAACCATGTTTTTCGAAAGCGGACATAAGAGGAACTGCTCCGAATCCATATATTCTCCGACCCGAAAACAGCCGCAACAGGCGGTTTTCGGGTTTTTGCTTGGCAGGGGATAAGGCTGAATCATTCTAAGCTATTTTTGGTATAGTGGTATAATATTGACAACTATAGATAACACGGTGGCGAACGGCTTGCGTTATGTTGGTACGATTGATAAAAAATTGTATAGTTGTGTAACAAAGGATATTTCAACGGATGAATTAATCATAACCGAAAAGCAAATTAAGCATATCTTTGAAAATCATCCTAACGATTTTATTGATGTCGAGGATGTAATATGGAGCGTTCGGGAAGCGGTTTCATCTCCTGATTATATTGTTGAATCCGAAAAGCCAAACAAAGATCGTGTCGTCCTTGGATTTTTGTCCTGAAAGATTGTTTTCCTTAGAAAGGTTGCTATTTTTAGATGTATGTGGTATAGTTTCTATAGAAGCTGTACCACTAAGCGTTTCGGACGTTTGCGAGAAGGAATTCGTTCCACTTGGCGTAGTGGCAAGGCTTCTTTTGTCTTTTCCAGAATATATAGTCTGGACGGCATTTGTGTTAAAAGAGCTTTCTGACGAAAAAGGAAAGTCAAGATTAATTATGCGTTTGAGAACAAGTGCGGATCCTGATGATTATAAAAACTCAATTATTACTTTTCAAAAGACCCGAGAAAAAGAATGGAATCGAATCATCAGAAATAAAAAAATTCTTTACAAAAAGGAATAAATCGTGTATAATAATGGTAGGATAAAGGTGGATATTTGAGGTGGTAGATTTCGTCCCGACCACACGCCGATGGTACTGACAGGGGAAACCCGAGAGATGCAGGAGAATGGGACGCCTGCCAAATATCCACTCTATATCGAAATTCCATTAACCGCTCCCATTCGTGAGAGCGGTTTTCTTATGCCCAAAAGGTGAAATTGCTCTGTTTTAAAAAAAATTTCCGAAAGTTGTATAGTTGCATGCAATTTTTTCCGTTTTTTCAGGTATAGTAGGAGGAGTTTTTCCTCCGCGAAAGGAGAATGATGTTTGCAAACAAAAGCGATACAATTTGTATATAATATCAACCGCATGCTTGCCGTCGATTTGATTTCCACCATTCATATTGACGACAAGAACACAAGATTTATTGAGCTGCTGCTGCGTGACCACGATGCGCCGGTGTTGGTGGACGGCTGCACCGCGACGGCGCGTTTTGTCACCAAGGACAAAATTCTGCTGCACGACAGCGTTCCCTGCGTTGCCGAGGGCAGCACGGTGCGTATTCCGATTGACGCGGCGGCAGTCCACGCGCGTGCCTGCGACCTGCGCATTGAGGTCAGTCTGTCCGCCGGTGAACAGGTGCTCACGCTGCCGTTTCCGCTTTGGGTCAGGGTGAGAGGGTCTGTCCTCGACAACGCCGAAACCGCGCCGGACTCCGAGGGGAGTATTGCCGAGCAGCTGCGCCAATTCCGCGAGGATTTGACGCGCCTTGAAAACGAAACCATCAGCGAAAAAGCGTTTGACGTTCTCGACGGTGCGCTGTCGGGCAACCCTTCCACCGCGCCGTCACTCTATGTTACGCAGAATGAGCAGGGTCACTATCAGCTTGTTTTTACCGACAGCATGGACGCGCTGCATACCATCTTTGATTTCAGTCAGCTTCCTGTCTCGCAAGGAGAGAAAGGTGACAAGGGAGACAAAGGCGACAAGGGCGA
>CAMJOD010000093.1 GCA_946407465.1 uncultured Clostridia bacterium | reverse complement strand
AACGGCACGTACGGTGGTGTGAGAGGGCGGAGAAATTTCACCCTACTCGATTATAGATAGAAATCATTATCATATTAATCAGAAGTTATTCTTTCGTGACGATTACTTTCCCTTCGGAATCCATCAGCGGAGTAATACCACCTGCATAACCGGATTTCCATACAAGGTAGTTTACGCCTGTTTCGGTATCTACGAGGATTTGACGTACACCGGCATCTTTAATTTGGGAGCCGTCCTTATAAAGAACCTTGAATCTGTTTTCGTCTTTTGACATAATGATACCTCCAAAATAAATTGCGTTTTATCTAACCGAAAGTATAACACATAACTCACGATAAGAAAAAGAGAGTAACCCCATTTTAAATGAATAAAGAATAGTGAATAATGAATAACGAATAATACACCAGAAACGCCATAAAGTTTCATCTGTTATACACTATTCATTATTCATTATTCACTATTCATTGAGCTTCACGTCAGTGAAGCGTTTCTGGTGGAGATAAGGGGAATCGAACCCCTGACCTCTTGAATGCGAACCAAGCGCTCTACCATCTGAGCTATACCCCCACGTAGGTATGAAATTTACCGTTACTAATTCTATACCATAATGGGGGAGTTTTAATTGCAAAAAAGAATAATAAAAAATATTTTTCTCAGGTCAGCCCAAATGAGATAGAAATCGCGTTGTCAATGGCGGACATCGACTGTTCGTCCACGGTTCCCATCTTCTCGCGCAGACGGCGCTTGTCGATGGTGCGCACCTGTTCGAGCAGAACAACGCTGTCCTTGGAGAGGCCGGACGCGCCGGAATACAGCGGTATGTGCGTGGGCAGCTTGGCTTTGGACTGACGGCTGGTGATGGCTGCCGCAATAACCGTCGGGCTGAACCGGTTGCCCACGTTGTTCTGCACAATCAGCACCGGGCGCACGCCGCCCTGCTCCGAGCCGACAACCGGGCTCAAATCGGCGTAATAAATGTCTCCGCGTTTTATATTCAAGGTTTTCACGCTCCAAAAATGTTCTGTCTGTATTTTTGCCTGTCCGAAAAATTTTATACAGCTATTATATAATATTTTTGGAGACGGGTTTGGTGCGTCATTGCAGCGGCTCGCAGTGCCGAAACGATACCGCAAACGCCGCGCTGTCTATCACCGCGCTCTGCGGCAGGCGGTTTTCGTCCGCGGTGAGAGTCGCTTCGCCTGCGGAGAGGGAGAGCGTGCAGGTGTTGCCGCCGTCGGACAGGGCTTTGTTTCCTGCGGTGTCCAGAAGCTCCGCGAGAAGCAGAGGAAAGCTATCCGGCGGCAAATACGGCTCGTCTGCGGTGGCGCGTGCGTTGTCGCGGATGAGCGAGAGCACGCCGTTTTTCTTATGTATTTGCAGTCCTCTGAGCGTTTCCGGCTTGGAAAAGGAGAGCGAGAACACGCCCTGCCGCAGATGCACCAGGCTGCCTTCGAGCTGCATGCCGCGGTAAACCGCCGAAAATTCTCCTTTAAAATTCGTGATGATTGACTCGCCCGTCTGTTCCCTGTCGCAGCCGCAGAGCAGCACCGCCGTTACGGACAAAATGACGCATACAATATTTAAGATTCTTTTTGCCATAAGACACCTCCTGACGGTTATACTATATGAAAAGAAGGGGAGAATAATGCTTCATTCGTAAGGTGTAAATAGGGCGTTAACCAAAACCGCTCCGCCAATTACGCATTAAGAATTATGAATTGCGAATATGTGACAGAACCGTGAAAAATATGATTGTTTTGAAAAATTTTCAAAAAGCGCTTGACTTTTTCTGACTTTTGGGGTATAGTAAGACCATAGCAGTTAGCACTCGGACATCAAGAGTGCTAATCCCTCAAAAGAAAACGAGGTGAATGGGTTGGAACCTGCTGCGAGAAAGCAAAAAATCCTTTCGGCGATTGTCGAGCGCTATATTCAGAGCGGTGAGCCGGTCGGCTCCAAGTCACTTTTGACAGATGCGGGACTCAAGGTTTCGTCCGCGACCGTGCGCAACGACATGGCTGAACTGACCGAAAAGGGCTACATTGTCCAGCCGCACACATCGGCAGGCAGAGTGCCCACCGAACGGGGCTACCGCTATTATGTGGACAACGTGATGCAGCTCACACCCGTGAGCGAGCGCGGCAGAGCCACCATCCGCGATACGCTCAGCGCAGGCGCGGATTCTCCGGAGAGCATTCTCCAATGCGCGGCGGAACTGCTGACACGGCTCACCGGCGGTGTGGCGCTGACCACAACGCCCGACGGCGACGCGGCAAGGGTGCGGCGCATCAGCTTTGTGTCCACCGGCGCCCACGGCGGCATGGCGGTTGTGATTGCGTCCAACGGCGCGATTACCACGCGGCTGTTCCGGTGTGAATTTCTGCTGACACCCGAGATTTTGCATGTGTTTGACAAGGCGCTCAACGATACCTTTGCAGGCGTGCTGCTCAGCTCCGTCAACCGTCCGTTTGTGCAGACGGCGGCGGCAGGCTTCGGCGAGCTGTCGCTCTTTATGACCTCTCCGCTCATGGCGGTCATGGAGGCGTGCGCACAGGCGGCGCAGGTGAATGTCTGCCACAGCGGCTATGACCGGCTGCTTAACGCGGCGGACGGCAATCCGCAGACAGCGCGGCGCATTTGGGACTTTTTGCAGAACGGTCACGATCTGGCGGCAATGCTCGGCAGAGCGCCGCAGGGTGTGTCGGTGACAATCGGCGGTGAGAACAGCCGAACGGAGCTGGGCAGGTGCTCGGTGATAACAGCGCGTTACGCGGCGGACGATTCGCTCAGCGGCGTGCTGGCGGTTATCGACTCCATGCGCACGGACTACGCGCGCACGCTCTCCGTCCTGAAATGCACAGCCGAAACGGTCGGCGAGCTGATTGACGGGCTGATTGAACTATAAGATAGAGGAGGATTTCCGATGTCCAAGAAGAAAAAGGAAGCGGCGGCGCAGGAAGAAACAAAGGCCGCTGAGGAAACGGCGCAGGAGCCGGAAGAAAAGGACGAAAAGGAAGAAAAAATCAAGGCGCTGGAGGCGGACGCCGAGGCGCAAAAAGAAAAGTATATGCGGCTTGCCGCGGAGTATGACAACTACCGCAAGCGCACCGCCAACGAAAAGCTGGCGCTCTATGACGACGCGACCTCCAAGGCGGTCAAGGAGCTGCTCCCGGTTGCGGACAGCGTGCGCATGGCTTTGGAAAATCTCAAGGACGCCGACCCCGAAATCATCAAGGGAATCGAGCTGATTTCGAATCAGCTGGACAAATCCTTTGAAAAGCTCAAGGTGGAGTCCTACGGCAAGGTGGGCGACGACTTCGATCCCAACCTGCACAACGCCATCGGCATGGTGGACAACGAGGAATTAGGCTCCGGCAAAATCGCAGCCGTATTCCAGACCGGCTTCAAGCTCGGTGACAAAATCATCCGTCACGCAATGGTGCAGGTCACGAATTAGAATTTGAAAGCGGCATTTCGGAATTGATTCCGCAATCCGCATAAAATATTCAATAAATACAAGCACAATCAATTAACAAGAAACGCGGAATCACCGCAAATACAAATCGGAGCGAAGCGACGCTTCATTCCAAATTCCAAATTCAACATTTCACATTTTTTAGGAGGATTTTATTATGGCAAAGACAATCGGTATAGATTTAGGTACAACCAACTCATGTGTAGCCGTTATCGAAGGCGGCGAGCCTGTTGTTATCGCGAACGCGGAGGGTGCGAGAACCACACCGTCTGTCGTGGCGTTTTCCAAGGACGGCGAGAGACTTGTCGGTCAGGTTGCAAAGCGTCAGGCTATCACCAACCCCGAGCGCACGGTTTCTTCCATCAAGCGCGAAATGGGCACCGCTTACAAGGTAAACATCGACGGCAAGAGCTACACACCCCAGCAGATTTCCGCTATGATTCTGCAAAAGCTCAAGGCTGACGCGGAGGCTTATCTCGGCGAGACCGTCACGCAGGCGGTTATCACCGTTCCGGCTTACTTCACCGACGCACAGCGTCAGGCGACCAAGGACGCAGGCAAGATTGCCGGTCTGGACGTCAAGAGAATCATCAACGAGCCGACCGCAGCCGCGCTCTCCTATGGCGTAGACAAAGAAAACGACCAGAAGGTTATGGTATATGACCTCGGTGGCGGCACCTTCGACGTTTCCATCATCGAGATGGGCGACGGCGTGCAGGAGGTTCTTGCGACCGCCGGTAACAACCGTCTCGGCGGCGACGACTTTGACAAGCGCATCATCGACTGGATGGTGCAGTCGTTCAGAACCGAAACCGGCATCGACCTCTCTTCCGACAAAATGGCAATGCAGCGTCTCAAGGAGGCTGCCGAAAAGGCAAAGATTGAGCTGTCCGGCGTGACCTCCTCCTCCATCAACCTGCCCTTTATCACCGCTGACCAGACCGGCCCGAAGCACCTTGACCTCACGCTCACCAGAGCCAAGTTCAACGAGCTGACCTCCGACTTGGTTGAGGCGACTATGGGTCCCGTGCGTTCCGCGCTCTCCGACTCCGGTCTGCAAATCGGTCAGATTGACAAGGTGCTCATGGTCGGCGGTTCCTCCAGAATCCCGGCTGTGCAGGAGGCTGTGCAGAAGCTCATCGGCAAGGAGCCGTTCAAGGGCATCAACCCCGACGAATGTGTTGCCATCGGCGCTGCCATTCAGGCAGGCGTTCTCGGCGGCGAGGTAGACGGCTTGCTGCTCCTCGACGTAACGCCGCTGTCCCTCGGCGTTGAGACCATGGGCGGCGTCATGACCAAGATTATTGAGAGAAACACCACCATTCCGACCAAAAAGAGCCAGATTTTCTCTACCGCTGCCGACAACCAGACACAGGTTGAAATCAACGTCCTGCAGGGTGAGCGTGAATTTGCACGCGACAACAAGCAGCTCGGTCTGTTTGCGCTGACCGGCATTGCGCCTGCCATGCGCGGTATTCCGCAGATTGAGGTTACCTTTGACATCGACGCCAACGGTATCGTAAACGTTTCCGCAAAGGACCTCGGCACCGGCAAGGAGCAGAAGATTACCATTTCCTCCTCCACCAACATGAGCAAGGAGGACATCGACAAGGCTGTCAAGGACGCCGAGCAGTATGCTGCCGAGGACAAGAAGCGCCGCGAGGAGGTTGACGCCAAGAACGAAGCCGAAAACCTCGCCTATCAGGCGGAGAAGCTTGTCAACGAGAGCGGCGACAAGCTGGCTGACAGCGACAAGAGCAACATCAACACCAAGGTTGCGGCGGTCAAGGATGCCATCTCCAAGAACGACATCGGCATCATCAACGCAGCCAAGGATGATTTGCAAAAGACCGTCTATGAGGTTTCCGCAAAGCTCTATCAGCAGGCAGCGCCGCAGCAGGGCGCACCGGATATGGGCGCACAGCAGCCGAACGGCGGCGCACAGCCGAACAACGGCGGCGACCCCAATGTCTATGACGCGGACTTTACCGACGTTGACAATAACAACTGATAATTTTGACAGGAAAAGGGCGACACACGCTGTCGCCCTGTTTCCGCTTGTTCCCTTGATGTTATATGTAAGGGCGCACCCCTGCGGCTGTGCTCCTACATTTGATATCAATTTTAACAATACCGTATTTACGGAGGATAGACAATGGCTGACAAAAGAGATTACTACGAGGTGCTTGGCGTCAACAAGGGCGCGAGCGACGACGAAATCAAAAAGGCGTTTCGCCAAAGTGCCAAAAAATACCATCCCGACCTGCATCCCGGCGACAAGGAATGTGAAGAAAAATTCAAGGAGGTCAACGAGGCGTACGAGGTGCTCTCCGACAAAGACAAGCGCGCACGCTACGACCAGTTCGGTCATGCCGGCGTAGATCCCAACTACGGCGCAGGCGGTCCCGGCGGCGGCAGTCCGTTTGGCGGCGGCATCGACCTTGACGACATATTCTCCAGCTTTTTCGGCGGCTTCGGCGGCAGACGGCAAAACAGCAGCAACATGCCGCAGCGCGGCTCCGACGTGGAGGCGAGCGTTACCATCACCTTTGAAGAGGCTGCAAAGGGCTGCAAAAAGACGATTACTTACAACAGCGTTTCCACCTGTGACGCGTGCCACGGCACCGGTGCGGCAGAGGGCTCCCAGCCCAAAACCTGTTCGGCTTGCGGCGGCTCCGGACGCGTGACCATCAACCAGCGTTCGCCGTTCGGCGTCATTCAGACACAGCGCTCCTGCGACGCGTGCCACGGCACCGGCAAGCTGATTGACAATCCGTGCCGCAAGTGCAGCGGCTCCGGCAGACAGCGCAAGAGCCGCACCGTGGACGTGACGATTCCGGCAGGCATCAAGGATCAGCAGATTCTCAACGTCAGCGGTCACGGCAACGCCGGCTACAACGGCGGTCCCGCAGGCGATTTGCACGTTTTTGTCAACGTGCGCACCCACAGCCTGTTTGAGCGCCGCGGCGACGACGTATGGTGTGATTTGCCGATTACGCTCACGCAGGCAGTGCTCGGCGCGGAGGTCGTTGTGCCGACGCTCGACGGCAAGGTGAAATACAGTATTCATGAGGGAACCCAGCCCAACGACGTGTTCAAGCTCAAGGGCAGAGGTATTCCGCGTCTCGGCGGCAGAGGCAGGGGCGACCAGTATGTGCGCATTGTGGTCGAGATTCCCAAGAGCCTGAACAACCGCCAAAAGGAGCTTATCCGCGAATTTGAGCGCACCGCCGGCGAAAAGAACTACGCCAAAAACAAATCCTTCTTCGAAAAACTGAAAAACTTCTTCAACGACTGACGCCGGTGGGCGTTTTAGCGCGGCTTTGGAAAGCAGCATGGTGAGATAACGTTTCATCAACGCCGCGTCAGAAGTTGTTGTTTTGGTAGTTTGGGTTATTGCTTTTTAGAACGCGTGAATAAATCTATCCGCAATATCAAACGTCAGTTGCGCGGATTGCCCACCGCGGCAGCGGTTGCGGAGACGTTTATTTTGAATATCATGGTACTGAATTTATGGAAAACTGGACTGAAATCAAAATTGCGGTGAATGCCGCTGATATTGACCGCGCCGGTGACATCGCCAACGAGGTGGCGCCGTCGGGAATTTATATTGAGGATTACCGCGACATGGAGCAGGTCGTGGAGGATATTGCGCATATCGACTTGATTGACGAGGAGCTGCTGCGCAAGGACAGAACCAAGGCGTTTGTACACATGTATGTGGAGCCTGATGTGTCGCCTGCGGAGGCGGTCGCGTTTTTGAGCGCGCGCTACGGCAGCGAGGGCATTGCGCACGAAATCGAGCTGCTCGACTGTGCCGAGGAGGATTGGCGCAACAACTGGAAGCAGTATTTTCATCCGCTCGCCGTTGGCAAGAGCCTGATGATTGTGCCGAGCTGGTACGAAAACATCGATTTACAGGGCAGAACCGCGCTGACGATTGACCCGGGACTCGCCTTTGGCACCGGCGGACACGAGACCACGCGTCTGTGTCTGG
>CAMJOD010000092.1 GCA_946407465.1 uncultured Clostridia bacterium | reverse complement strand
ATAATCCTAACTCCTCCTTACTAAGCTGTGATAACGCAATCTCCTGATAAACAGGGCAGTTTCTGACCAAATCATAGTGCTTGCCGATACCGACCATCTTGCCGTTGTCCAATACGACAATCTGGTCTGCGTCCATAATGGTACCGACGCGCTGTGCGATAATAACTCTGGTGGTGTTGGGAAGCTGCTCCGCAATGCGGCCTCTGACGGTCTTGTCGGTCTTGTAGTCGAGCGCCGAGAAGGAGTCGTCAAAGATAAGAATTTCGGGCTTGGTGGCAACCGCTCTCGCGATACAGAGTCTCTGCTTCTGACCGCCGGAGAAGTTGGAGCCGCCCTGGGCAACCTCGGAATCATAGCCGTTGCGCTTCTTCATGACAAAGCCGTCGGCGTCCGCGATTTCAGCCGCCCATCTGACGTCCTGAAGCGTCATTTCGGGATCCTTAAAGGCGATGTTGTCCTTGATGATGCCCTTAAAGAGGAAGCCTCTCTGCGGCGCATAACCGATGCGGTCTCTCAGGTCCTTCTGGAGAACGTTCTTGACGTTGACGCCGTCCACCAGCACCTCGCCTCTGGTGCAGTCAGCCATACGGGGAATCATGTTGATAATCGTCGTTTTACCGCTGCCGGTGGCGCCGATAAACGCGATGGTCTCGCCCCTCTTGACCTTGAACGAAATGTCGGACACAGCCTCTTTGTCGGAGCCGGGATAGGCAAAGCCGACGTTTTTAAACTCGATGGTGCCCTCTTCCTTGAACGAAACCGGGTTGGCGGGATCCAATACGGAAACCTCATGCACGATAACCTCGTGGATACGCTTTGCGCTGACAGCCGCTCTCGGCCAAATAACGATCAGTGTGACCATCAAAACGAAGGACATAATAATCTGGCTGGCGAGCATGACAAACGCGTTGGTCGCGCTGAACGACTGCGCCGCCTCTTCCATATTCATGCCGTTGAGCACATAGGCGCTCGCCCACAGAATGGACAGGGAAAGTCCCGACATAACCATCATGACAAGCGGTGTGAAGAAGGACAGGGTTCTGCCGGCGAAAATCTGCACCTTGGTGAAAGCGGCATTGACCTTTTCAAACTTGCTTTCCTGATAGGATTCGGCGTTGAACGCTCTGACAACTCTGACGCCGGTCAGATTTTCTCTGGAGGCGACGTTCAGGGCGTCGGTCAGCTTCTGAACAACTCTGAACTTGGGCGTCAGCATCATCAGCAGCACGACAACGGCAGCGACCAGAATAGCCAGCCAAACGCCGGTCACGATCGTCAGAGAAGTGTTTGCGTATTGCAGCAAAAGAATGATGGACCACACCATCACAACGGGTGACAGGAACGCGGTCTTTAAGAATGTGAGCCACGCAAGATGGACATTCTGCATGTCGTTGGTGGTTCTGGTGATCAGAGATTCTGTGGAGAAAGAAGCAAAGTCCGAAATGGCAAACTCGTTAACTCTCTCGTACATTTTCTGTCTGATACCGGTAACGCAGCCGGAGGCGGTCGCACTGGCGACGAAGCGGATAATAACCTCGATTGCCGCCATCAAAATAGCGCATATGACCATATACAGGCCATACCACCAGATTTCAGCCACACCGTTTTCCCGGCTCTTCTGCACAGCGCCGGTGAGCAAGCTGATGTAGCTCACGATTTGCATCATGAAGTAAACCTCGCCCAATGTCAGCAGAAAAATCGCGATGACTGAGACCCAGTTCTTTGCCTTCATGTTTTTGAAGAGTAATTTGAACATGACATCCCCTCTTTTAAAATATTTTTGCTATTCCAACGGCAAAGCTGCCGTCAATAACCAATCTCACCAATCCGCCGGTTTGTCCGCCGGAATCGTGATTTTCACCACCGTGCCGCCGCTCTCGCGCGGCGCGATTGTCAGGCTGCCGCCGCACATCATGTTGAGCCGCTGTGAGATGTTGCTCAGGGCGGTATGCTGCCGGCTGTCTGCCGAGGGCTTGTAGCCTGCGCCGTCGTCCTCCACGACAATCTCGGCGCCGCCGTTTGTTTCGCGCGTGACGATGGAAATATGAATCGGGTCGCCGCTCGACTTCATGCCGTGTCTGACGGCGTTCTCGACAATCGGCTGCAGCGTCAGCGGCGGCAGGCGAAACATGGTGTGCGGCGTGTCAAAGCTGACAAACAGGCTGTCCTCAAACTGCGCCTGCTCCACAGCGAGATAGGCGCGTGTGTGCTCCAGCTCACCGGCAAACGGAACCGTGTCCTTGCTGGCGATGGCGGTAAAGTTCTTGCGCAGATAGGCGGTAAAATCCAGCGTGACCTGCTTTGCCTTTTGCGGGTCGCGGTCGCACAGATAATAGATGCCCATCATGGTGTTGCAGATAAAGTGCGGCCGCATTTGCAGCACCATCACGCTGGCGCGCTGGTCGGCAAGCTTTCGCTGCTGCCGCATATACTGCTCCATATAGTCGGTAATAATGATGCTGAACATCACCATGGCGCACAGCACCATGCCGAAAATAAGAAAAAGCGCGAGATAGTTGAATGTATAGTCAAACAGTGCCGCTGTCATCGGCACCAGATAGACAAGAATGGCGACAAAATATCGTTTGGAAAGCTTTTTTCGCCTTCTGATAACGCCCTCAATGTTGAGAATCATCATCAAAAGCATCAAAACCGGCAGCAGCGCGAACAACGGTCCGCGAACAAACTGATTGCTCGGCGTGACGACATAAAAGACGTCCGTAAACTGCGCGGCGACAAGCACAAGGAAGAACGCGCCCCAAAGCGCTGCCTCCGCACGAAACAGCAAGCTGCTTTTTATCCGCTCGCCGCACCAGTGCAGCAGCAGAATCGACGGCGTGGGCATCAGCACCGATACCGTCAGAAACTCAACAAAAACGAGAAATTGTTCCGCTTCCCTCACATTGGGAAAGCGGTATATGATGTTGTCGATAAACAAGGCGGCAACACTTGTAAAAAGCAGCGAAAACAACGTGATGAAATAGCGCTTGTTCCACCGGTCGAGCGCGGGCATAACCGCGGTGAACACGATGCCGAACGCCATGATGGCGAGCATGCCGCCGCCAAGCGCAAACGCCGCCGCATCCATCCAGCTGTTCACCCGTCCTCGCCTCCCAGCCAAAACGGATAGCGCAGGTGCTTCAGCTGAGCGCGCACACCCTCTGCGGTAATCGGCTTGAGCATAAAGCCGCTGGCGCCGGTGATCCACGCGTCAAAGGCATATTCTATGTAGGCGGTCAGATACACCACATTGGTGCGCGGATTGATTTCGAGCAGACTGCGGCACAGCTCCAGACCGCTTGTGTTCCGCAGCTCTATATCCAAAAAGGCGAGCGCCACGTTGTTTGTCTTGGCATAAGCGATAGCCTCCGACGGCTGTGTAAAGCCCATAACCGTCGCATACGGCAAGGTCTCCTCCAAAATGGGCAGGCCGCCGCTGAGAATCAGCTTGCGGTCATCCACCATGATAACATTGGGGCACTCGTCGCTCTGTGCCACCGCAAAAAACAGTGTGTGTACATCCACACCCAGAGCCTTGGCAAGCCGCGAAATCATCGCGGTGTCCGGCAGGCGGATACCGGTTTCCCACCGCACCACCGAGGAACGCGTGACATACACCTTGTCCGCCAGCTCCTGCTGCGAAAGCCCTTTTTCGATTCTCAGTTTTCTCAGGGTATTTGAAAAAAGCAGACCCATTCTGTCAAACTCCGTCTTTGGGGAATCCGCATCGTCCCCGTTACCTACTTGTTTTCGGGCGCCTCAAAAAACTTTTTGTTATTCGAAACGACACTTTTATATATTATATCTAATATTTTACAAAAAAACAAGGAAAAATAAGAAGTTTTGCTGTTCCGTTTTGGAACACCTGACAATAAATCCAAAACATGTTCTTTTATTGCCAAAAAACACAGTTTTTGTTTGTTCTCTGCCTGTTTACAGCAAGATATTTGCGTTTTGGCAAATTCAATTTTTTTATTTCGGTTATTGACAAATTCCATAAAAGATAGTAAGATTAAATTGGATTTTTGTGTTATTACGTCATAATTTGCGGAATACACAAAACATTTCTCCCGTTTGTACTGTCTGCCGGATTTCTGTCGCCGGCAGGTGTGCAAAATAAAAAAATGAGAGGTGTAAATATGACAGTATTATTCATCATTTTAGGTGTCCTGCTTGTGGGATTCGGCTTCTCCTGTATGTTCACGCCGCTGACCACCTTTATGGACGTCGGTTATTTCATCGTTATTCTGGTGATGGTCTACGGTATTTTCGGTCTCATCAGCGCGATTCGCTACAAAAGATTCGGCGTCGGCTTTGTGTTCAGCATACTCAGTATTCTGCTCGGCATCGCCATGCTGGTGTTCCCGGCGTCTCTGTTGGTTGCGGAGAACATGTATATGCTTCTTGCCGCCATCTGGTTTGTCATCATGGGCATCATCACCATCGTCAACGCGGTGCTTGTCACCAGAAAGCTCGGCTCCAAGATTTGGATTCTCGAGCTGATTTTCGGCATTTTTGCTGTCATCATCGGCTGCTATTCGTTCTTCCGTCCGCTTGCCCTTGCCATCTCAATCGGCATGCTGATCGGCATCTTCTTTATCGAAACCGGCTTTACTCTGATGTTCAGCGGTATCGCCGCAGACGACTAAGCGGAGCTTCCTCCTGTCTGCCGTGCGGACTGCGCCGCCGTCCGTTTAGGCTTTGTCAGGAATTGGCATAATCTGTTTGTCATCTTGCTTCCGCCGCGTGTAACCGCACGCCGCGGAGGCAAGCTGTCGTTCAGGCTGACGGCAAAGCGCACACCTCTCAAGCGTATTCACCCGACTGCATTTCAATCCATCTAAGGAGCTGCTGATATGGCAAAAGAAAAATCCGTCAAAGACAGCATCACGCCGCCCGACAACGCAATCGAGGACAAAAAGGTCTTTTGGACAAGCAAAAAGCTCGAGACCGTTGTGGCGGTTCTTTTGGGCATCGCCACGCTGCTCTCGGCGTGGTCGTCATGGATTGGTTCCCTGCACAGCGGCATTCAGTCCATCAACTTTACCAAAAGCAACAACACCTCGTCGGAGGGCACCTCCGCATACAACTCCAGCCTGCAAATGTACATTGCCGACTACATGGTGTGGAACACCCTCTGCGACTACAACTCTGATTTGGAGCTGGCAAAGGCGGAGGGCGACGAGGTTAAGATAAAGCATCTGGAGGCGCAAATCGAGAACTTTGTCAACCAAAGCGTCAGTCAAACGCTGGGCGAGGGCATCAAGTGGATGAAGGAAAACAACAAAAGCAATCCGTTTGAAATGCCCGGCATCAACGATAAATACTTTGGCGAAGCACAAAAAAAGCTCGCCGCCGCACATGAGCTGCTTGAGGAAGGACAGCGCGACAACACCAAGGGCGACTCCTACAACCTTGTCAGCGTCATCTATTCGCTGGTGCTCTTCCTGCTCGGCATCGTCAACGTCTTTAAGAACATGCCAAACAAGGTGGCTGTCATGCTGATAGCGTTCTTCCTGCTGGTTTTCGCCTTTATCTATATGTGTACGATACCGCTCCCGACGGGCTTCCATCAGATGAACTTTTTTGAATTTAACAAATAGCAACATTGATATAAAAAGAGCAAGGCGTGAATGACCTTGCTCTTTTTTGACTTTACAGCGGCAGAATGTAATCTCTTTCGATGATAAATAAAAACTAAAAGCCTAACAGATCTTTTTTCTTTCTGTCAAATTCTTCTTGAGTAATTGCACCCATATCTAAAAGCTCTTTAAACTGTTTAATCTCATCAGCCACAGATAAATCGGTGCTTTTGTTGTTTAACGCTGTTTGTGTTTCTCCTTCGATAGTTTCTGATTTCGTCTGAATAGTATCTGCGGGAACAAAAGTATCATTGTCTTGCTTTCTGTTTCCGCAACTACAGGTGCCGACATAATTTTGATTGATAATTCCGCATTTTTTGCACTTCCATTCGTTCTCTTTGGGCTCTCGAGAATGGTATGTTTTGGCACTTGGCACACTTTTTACCTTTTTTAATTCGCCGCATTTCAAACACACTCTAAGAGTATTTGTGTTTTTTTCTCCGCAATATGCACAAATCCACTGTGATTCATCTGATGGCGGTGGGGTAAATCCGGTATCATTTGTATTATTGCTTGGTGTAGGCGTTGGAGCCGATTTTCCACCAAATATAGTTAGTAGAAATCCCACAAAAAACGTTATGGAACTAATCAAAATGACCGTCTTAAAAGATTCGAAATTGCTTGATCCAACCATGGCAATTGAAATAATATCAAATACTCCGCTGACAATCATTAGAAAAATACCAAAGCCTCGCATGATTATTTACCTCGTTTCTATACAATAGTTCAACAATTCTTTTGACTGGTGTTAATCTGATTTTTTATTTTATCACACTCCTAACAATAAAAAATGCGTAGCCCCAAACGAAGCTACGCACTAAAACACAGCTCCATTTGTTGCTACACAAAACCCTTACATTGTAAAATGCGTATAAGAGGCAGAGCCTGTATTTTACATAGATAAAATACACGCAAATTACAATGTTTATTCGGTTTTGTGTAGCATTTTCATTCTATCACAACTTGATAGAAAAAGCAATAAAGTTGGATAAAAAATGCTAAATTTTTATCCAGAAATGCAGTCAAAAAGGAAAAGCTATAACGGCACTTTCTTTTGTATCATACACCGGATACCACACGCTGACAAAGACACACAAACCCCGACCCGATGCTTTTGCTGCACCGGGTCGGGGTTTTACTGTTTCCTGATGGGATGTCTGATAACGGTTTTCAGTTTTTCGGGAGCGACCTTGCGCGCGTCGCTGAGATAGATTTCGTGGTGCAGGCGTTTGCCGGTGATGTCAAGGGCATAGCCCTGCTGCTCCATGTAGGCGTGCATCAGCGCGACCGTGGCAGGCTCGTTGTCATACGCGCCGATATGCATGCACTGCACACACAAGCCCTCGTCATAAGCGAGCCATTCCACCTTGGAAAAGTCGGTTTTCTTTTTCCTTGCCGCCTCTTGGATTGCCCAGTCAAAATCCGCTTTTGTCACAAAATCAGGCAGGCGAATGACGGAAATCCATTGAAACGCCTCCTTGTGCGCATAGTCAACGCCGCAGACGCCGTCCTGCCACCAAAAGCCCTCCAAAGGCGGAACGACATAATCGAAATAGCCCTCAATCTGCCGGCTGCCCTTCTTGCTCATTTTGATGGTGTATGCAACGCCGTACAGCAATTCGATTGCTCGCTTGTATGCGCCGCCCTCCGCGTTCGGGTCGCCCTGACCGCGCACCGCGATATAATGCATCGGCGGCACTGTCACGATGGACGGCTTGTTTTTCGGCATATAAAATTCCTTGTATTCCTTTTTGTAGTCAAACGCCATAGCTGTCACCTCATACTAATCCCTAATTAAAAGTAGACACAATCCATTTTCTGCAAGTAATGGATTT
>CAMJOD010000091.1 GCA_946407465.1 uncultured Clostridia bacterium | reverse complement strand
TTAAAAACCTGAGGCATTGTCAAATCCTCCGTTTTGCGAAAGCTCAATAATCAAATGCGCATTATTCTCAATGATTGACTGATACCTTTTGATTTCGTCCTCAGTAGATCCGAATATTTCCCGCCACTCATATTTCGGCAAAAAACAGCTTGCAAAGTGAAAGCCGTCTTTTTCATCAGGTTTTTCAATATATACCTTAACCGTTTTGTCACTAAGCATTTCCGAGTGAACAATCTCGGTTTCATCATCAAGGGTAAGATAAGGGTACATCATAAAAAACACCTCCGTTTAAGTTATTGTAACACATTACGCTGTAAAATACAATGGTTTGTCTTATGCTATAGCAAGCAGGGAATTTGTACGGCAAATTTTCTCTTACAGCAGCCTAAAAGCTTTTGTAAATCGCTAGGGACACCCTAACCCAAAAGAAGAAGGTATACTATTAAACGATAAAAAAGCAAGAATCGAACTGCGTGTTACTCAGCCTCAAAAAAGAGAGTGTTAAAAACGGCTAACCCCCTTATAAATCAAAGCTTTAGCCGTTTCTCTATGCTCGTTTGCCGCGCTTGTTTATCTCTTAAAAATCTACAGACAGATAGTGGACAATACCGTCATACGGTCATCATATTAAATATAGATAATTGCTCATTTTCTTTAAGCAGCGTGTTTTGCTTTCCAGTAACAGTATAATTAGTTAGCAGGGCTTCTATAACTGAATTTCTGTTTTTTTCTTTTGCTCCGACATGATAGAAATGTTCACGCGTTATTCTTTGGCAGTCATTCCATACTGTCGCAATATACTCATTTTTCCTGTAATCGTTATGATCCCATGTTGAAAGCATAAATTTTGCATTACTATCAACTAAGGCTTTGTGCAAGGCAAGCTCTGATTTT
This sequence comes from uncultured Clostridia bacterium, assembly GCA_946407465.1. Taxonomy (GTDB): domain Bacteria; phylum Bacillota; class Clostridia; order Oscillospirales; family Acutalibacteraceae; genus Ruminococcoides. The sequence goes on along the minus strand of CAMJOD010000091.1, from coordinate 6,605 downwards.
TCGTCCCAACTATCATAATAATCTACATGTCGTCCTATATATGGTGGGTCACAATAAATAAAATCATTCATACCAGCCATAGCAATAGTTGTTTCAAAAGGTTGACAAAAAAACTCCCAAGAATGTGTTTTCAATAAACTTTCAACGTGAGAGACTTGGTTTACAATTTTTGTAACATAAGCTTTTGCAAAGCGCCGCGGTTTATGACCATAAGGAACATTAAAATCATAATCCTTATTAAATCTTATCATTCCATTAAAACAAGCACGATTTAAGAACAAAAAATCAAGTGGGTGGTGCTCATTATTAAATCTTTTACGTACGGTATAATAGTAATTATCATCCCCTTCCTCTAATAGTTTTCCTTCTCTCTCTAAAAAATCGCGTACAACATAGGAGGTTATAATTCCAGACTTTATTTGATTATAGAACTCTATAATGTGTGGATTTGTATCTGCAAAAATAGCTTTATGTGGTTCAATGTTAAAGCCGACAACGCCCGAACCCATAAACGGTTCTATCCAAACAGAGTTCGGCTGCATAATAACGCTTTGTCTAATCAAGGGAACAAGTTTTGTTTTTATCCCCTGTATTTTTATGGGCGGTACATATACTTTTTCATTCATTTTACTTTTCTCTTTGGTGCTTTGGGGTTATTTAGTTCAGCAGGCAAATTACGGTATTGTAAATATTCATCAAACGATGAAAGTTTTTTACGCTTTCCATTCACACAAATTTCGATTTTTCCAAAATTAGCCCAATAATCATCAAACAGTTCCTCACCAGCCTTCGCAAAAACTCCGTTACCATTTAGTATGTCGTCAATCTTTTGAATACTGCCTATATTTGCAGTGTTTCCACTACCTCCTTTGTCGCTTGCAATCTTCCATTTTTCTTCGGCAAAAAACAGAAATTTTTTTATAACCGCAGGTATTGTTGCAAGCTCACCTATAGAATAGATTCGCGTTTCTTCATTTTTGTCAAGAACTGCACGTGAATATATAATTCCTAAACAAAAATGTCCGCTGTATTCATCATAAGGATATTGTATGTTTTTCGTGCTTGTTCGATTAACAAAGTATTCTCCGTGCGAAACTAAAGTAAATCCATTACAGAAATCAGGATATTCTTCATCTCTGTAAGTCGTTTTTAGGTCTACAGCAAACTTGATTTGCGGATTACTCTTTGATATAAACGTCAAGTCAGGATACCAATTTTGATATTTGGCAAGTTCAATGTCATAACCAATTCTTTTGGCAAAAGTCAAAAAGTGTGGGAACAAATGTAGTTCAAGGACTTTTGAAACGATTTTAGTGTCAGAGGAAATTGTGTAGATATTTTTAAATATATCAATAAATCCTCTAATAGTCCATTCATCACCCATAGCAATAAAATCCCTTAAAGTGGAGGCAAAGTCTTTTAATTGAGCACCAAACACTGCTTTTTCTGATTCATTTTTCACGTGTAATCACCTCTTTTTTGAGTTAATAAGGTTTGACTTTTCTTACATCTCTACAATATTGTCAACCCCACATTCAAAGGCGGTTGCAATTTTTTTCTAACGTGTCCATTGCTAAGGGCTCGTCTGTTCTCATTTTGGTAAGCAGTTACCCGCAGCCTTGCGTATTAGCGTTTTAGTCATGCACTTGCCTATCAACAAATTCTATAAGCAGTCATAGCTATATGTTATGCGTTTTTCCTCCGCTAAAATAACCATAAAAAACATAATATATTATAGCATACCTCGAAAAAAAATTCAATAATATATCCTGTTAATATGTTATTGCTCTCCTTTGGTTCATGAATTAACGCATTATTTCCAGTGGGTACTTAGGCTTGAACAAAGCAACGCTGTATCTGAAAGACAAGCAAATAATTATAGATACCGAATCATAGACAAATATAAAAAGGAAAAGAGTGCCCATAACTTAAATCCGTTATGAACACTCTTACTGGTGCCGGCGACCGGACTCGAACCGGTACGGGGTTTATTCCGAGGGATTTTAAGTCCCTTGTGTCTGCCTATTCCACCACGCCGGCAGATTGATGAATCAGAAAAGGCTGTCTTGTGACAGCCTTTTTCTGGTGACCCGGACGGGAATCGAACCCGTGTTACCGCCGTGAAAGGGCGGTGTCTTAACCGCTTGACCACCGGGCCGTTTGGTAGCGGAAATAGGACTTGAACCTACGACACTTCGGGTATGAACCGAATGCTCTAGCCAGCTGAGCTATTCCGCCATTTATGCTGCCAAAATCAGCGTTTATAATTATACCCGAAGCAGACCGTTTTGTCAAGCCCTTTTTCTTTTTTTGTTCAATTAATTTTTCAGCCGGTTTTTTGGCAAAACAGGCGCTCAGAGCATCGAGATGCCGTAGCTGTTGACGAGCGCTTCAATCTTTTCGCCCTTTTTGCACCACGGGCAGTGGTGCGGCTTGTGACTCTCATAGTCGCCCAAATCCTTGGGGTCAAAAATGGAGTGAACCGGATGACCGTCACATTCCTCCACGGTCGCAAAAATAGCCGAAACGCCGACCACGTTGCCGCCGTAGTAGTTGATGGCGTCAATCGCCGCAAGGGCGCTCTTGCCGGTGGTGACGGACGCCGCCAAAACGAGCACGTGCTTTTTGGCGAGCATGGGCGTGAGGTTGTCGCGGAACATCATTTGACCGCCGCCGATAAATTCGGGAGAGACAACATAGATGGTCTGATGCGCGTTCATGTTCATGTAGTTGTCGCGCGTCAGCTCCTCCGCCATGCAGGCGCCGATGACCTCGGTGCCGTCCAGACAGAGAATCGTGTCGATAATCGTGTTGGAGCGATAGTTGTGTACCAGCTCCTTGGCAACTGCCTTTGCCTCGGAGAGTCTCGTTTTTTGTGTGGTCACGTCGATATAATAGTTGGTGTGGATGTGCATAGTCGCAAAATGTCCCTTTGCCACGCGAAGAAATACGTCTTTGTTTTTGGTGCGGATTTTATACATTTCTGCCATTGCAATGCCTCCAAGGATCAATAGTTTTTCAATGTCTATATTTTACACTATTTTGCAGATGATTGCAATGCTTTTTTGTCAAAAACACCCTATCTTTTTTGTAAGACAGGGTGTGATTTGTTTATTAATAATATTATATTGTTATTTGATGATTTCTTTGCCGCCCATATACGGTCTCAGTACCACCGGAATATTGATGCTGCCGTCCGCGTTGAGGTTGTTTTCGAGGAAGGCAATCAGCATTCTGGGAGGAGCCACCACGGTGTTGTTGAGGGTGTGGGCAAAGTATTTGTTGTTTTTTCCGCCGTTGACTCTGATTTTGAGACGGCGTGCCTGCGCGTCGCCGAGGTTGGAGCAGGAGCCGACCTCAAAGTATTTTTTCTGACGCGGCGACCACGCTTCCACGTCGAGCGAGCGCACCTTCAAATCCGCCAAATCGCCGGAGCAGCATTCGAGTGTGCGCACCGGAATGTCGAGCGAGCGGAACAAATCGACGGTGTTTTGCCAGAGCTTGTCGAACCACATCTTGCTCTCCTCTGGCTTGCAGACGACAATCATCTCCTGCTTTTCGAATTGATGAATACGGTACACGCCGCGTTCCTCAATGCCGTGAGCGCCCTTCTCTTTGCGGAAGCAGGGAGAATAGCTGGTGAGCGTGTAGGGCAAGTCCTCCTCCTTGTTGATGGTGTCAATGAATTTGCCAATCATGGAGTGCTCGCTGGTGCCAATCAGATAGAGGTCCTCTCCCTCAATCTTGTACATCATGGAATCCATCTCGGCAAAGCTCATGACGCCGGTGACAACGTTGCTGCGAATCATAAAGGGCGGCACACAGTAGGTGAAGCCTCTGTCAATCATAAAGTCGCGCGCATAGGAAATGACGGCGCTGTGCAGACGGGCAATGTCGCCCATGAGATAATAGAAGCCGTTGCCGGCAACCTTGCGTGCGGAATCCAAGTCGATGCCGCCGAGCTTTTCCATAATATCGGTGTGATAGGGCACCTCAAAGTCCGGCACAACCGGTTCGCCAAAGCGCTCAATCTCCACATTCTCGCTGTCATCCTTGCCAATCGGAACCGACGGGTCGATAATCTGCGGAATCTGCATCATGATTTCCGTCACCTTGGCGCTCAGCTCGGCTTCCTGCGCCTCCAATTCGCTGAGCTGCTTTGCCTGACGGTTGACCTCGTCCTTGAGCGCCATACCCTCTTCGCGCTTGCCCTGCGCCATCAGCTTGCCGATTTCCTTGGAAATCTTGTTGCGGTTGGCTCTCAGGTCGTCTGCCTGCTGCTTGGCGGCGCGGCTCTGCGCGTCCAGCTCAATCACTTCGTCCACAAGCGGCAGCTTGTGATCCTGAAATTTCTTTTTGATGTTTTCTTTTACCGCATCGGGATTTTCGCGTAAAAATTTGATGTCAATCATTGTCTTGCTCCTTAACTCAATTTATTGGATAACTCGGTCAGTTCTTCGTCCGAGTAAAATTCTATTTGCAGCACGCCGCCCTGCTTGCCCTTGGATTTGGTGACGCTGATTTTGCGTCCCAGCGCCGCGGTCAGGGTCAGCTCCACTTCCTTGTAGAAGTTCGGAATTTTTTCTTTTTCCTGCCTGACAGGCTTTGCCTCGGCTGTCAGCTTTTTGCAGACCTTTTCTGTCTGACGGACGGATAAGTCGTTTTTGATAATCTCTTTGCAGACCTCCTGCATGACGTCCTCATTCGGCAGCGACAGTAGAGCACGCGCGTGTCCGGCGGAGATTTTGTCCTCCTTCAAAAACTGCGCGATACTGTCCGGCAGCTTCAGGAGACGCAGCGCGTTGGTGACGGCAGGCCGTGACTTGCCGACCGACTTGGCAACCTCCTCCTGCGTAAAGCCGTGCTCGGTGATGAGAACATCATAGCCCTGCGCTTCTTCGAGCGGCGACAAATCCTCGCGCTGGAGATTTTCTATCAGCGCCAGCTCCATGGTTTCCGATTCCGTCAGCTCGCGGATCACCACCGGCACCTCTGTCAGCCCTGCCATGCGTGAGGCGCGGTAGCGTCTCTCCCCTGCTACAATCTCATAGCCGCCGAGTGGGAGTGGACGCACCAGAATCGGCTGCAGCAGTCCGTGCTTTGAAATGCTGTCTGCCAGCTCGCCGAGCGCTTCTTCGTCAAAGTCCTTTCGCGGCTGAGAGCGGTTGGGTTCTATCTCTGATATTTTCAGCTTGACGGCGCCGCCGCTTTCTTCGTTATCGTTTTCAATAAAGATGGCGCCCAGACCTTTGCCGAGACCGCCCATTTTTTTTGCCATCAGCGTCTCTCCTTTGCTATAATCTCCTTTGCCAGTTCCGTGTAGGCGAGGCTGCCCTTGCAGCTCTTGTCGTAGTAGATAACCGGCATGCCGAAGCTGGGTGCTTCCGACAGGCGCACGCCGCGGTTGATGACCGTGCCGAATACCTTTCCGGGGAAGAATTTTTTGACTTCCTCCACCACCTGCTGCGTCAGATTCAGTCTGCCGTCATACATGGTGAGCAGCACGCCCTCCAGTTCGATGGAATAGTTGTACTGCCGTTTGATGCGGCGCACGGTGCTCATCAGCTGCGAGAGTCCTTCGAGCGCGTAGTATTCGCACTGAATCGGGACAATAAAGCTGTCTGCGACTGTGAGCGCGTTTGCCGTTATCAAGCCCAGTGACGGCGGACAGTCGATGATGATGTAGTCGTAGTATTGCTTGACGGGCAGAATGGAATTTTTGAGCAATGCCTCGCGGTGCGGCTTGTCCGCAATCTCCAGTTCGGCAGCCGCCAGATTGATGCTCGACGGCAGCACATGCAGATTTTGATAAGGCGTTGTCAAAATACATTCCTGCGCCTTTGCTCCGTCTACCAGAATGTTGTAGGTGGACTGCTTGACCTTGCTTTTATCAACGGCAACACCGCTTGTCGCGTTGCCCTGCGGGTCGGCGTCCACCAGAAGAACCTTTTTTCCCTGTGCTCCCAGGCATGCCGCCAGATTGACCGCCGTGGTGGTTTTTCCGACGCCACCCTTTTGATTTGAAATCGCTATAATTTTTGCCAAAGAATCACCTTTTTGAACAGAATGAATCTATTATAGCACAGTTCTTTGTATTTTTAAAGGGGGTTTTTTAAATTCATAATTTGTAATGCTTAATTCATAATTGATTGGAGGAATAGTTTGTTTCACGTGAAACAAATTAATGTTGATATACAATTGAAGGATAGGCTTTGTTTCACGTGAAACATACTATGGCAAACGCGTTAAAGTATTAATTCAACTTTCCCACTTCAAATTCGCAAATACTTATGAGAATGAATCGTAGGGACAGCCCTTGCGGCTGTCCGGCAGTAGCGGAAGAATTTCATCTAAATACCGCAATGTTTGATGGTGTGGAAGGCGTTGCTCGGGAGACCGCAAGGGTCTCCCCTACGAATTAGGATCATGAGTTGCGCTTTTTACTGCCTTTTATTAATGTGGGAAAGTTGAGGTATAAATTAATCATAACGCATTATGAATTGAAAGGCTGAACCGCGCCGTTGATGCACGTTACCTCTACACCAAACGCGTCAATAGGCGCCCTGCCCACCGCGGCAGCGGCAAAAAGGCAGGCGTCGGAGTGA
>CAMJOD010000090.1 GCA_946407465.1 uncultured Clostridia bacterium | reverse complement strand
CATTATTATACTACAACTTGCTAAATTAGTAAAGGAGAAATTTTGTTGCCGACACCATCAAATGCCGGTATTGAGGATAAAACCAAATGGAACTGATCAGTAATGAAGAAAAACAGACGCGCGCACTGCTGGTGTGCGTGGACACCGGCGGCTACGACGCGGAGGCGTCCATGAGCGAGCTGAGTGAGCTGGTTGAGAGCGCAGGCGCCGAGCCGGTGCTCCTGCTGACCCAAAAGCTGCCAAAGCCCGAGAGCGCCACCTATGTGGGCAGCGGCAAACTGGCGGAGATAACCGAGCTGTGCCGCGCACAGGAAATCGACCTGATTGTGGCGGACAGCGAGCTGTCTCCCACACAGATAAAGAATATGGAAAAGGCGACCGATGTGCGCGTGATTGACCGCACCACGCTGATTCTCGACATTTTCGCCCTGCGTGCGCGCAGCCGTGAGGGCAAGCTCCAGGTGGAATTGGCGCAGCTCAAATACATGCTGCCGCGCCTGACCGGCAAGGGTGTGGAGATGTCGCGGCTGGGAGGCGGTATCGGCACGCGAGGCCCCGGCGAAACCAAAATCGAAACTGACCGCCGCCATATCCGCCGCCGTATGGAAACGCTGCGCGAGGAGCTGGCGGAGGTAGAAAAGCACCGCGCCATGCTGCGCCGCCGCCGCGAAAAGGACGGTGTGATCACCTGCGCCATCGTCGGCTACACCAACGCCGGCAAATCCACGCTGATGAACACCCTCACCGACGCCGGTGTGCTGGCGCAGGACAAGCTGTTTGCGACCCTCGACCCGACCTCTCGCGCGCTCAGGCTGCCGAGCGGCGTGAGCGTTATGCTGATTGACACCGTAGGACTCGTCCGCAGGCTGCCGCACCATTTGGTGGAGGCGTTCCGTTCCACGCTGGAGGAGACGGCGCAGTCGGATATTATCATCAACCTCTGTGACGCGTCGAGCGAGGAGGCAAGGGTACACTTGCAGGTGACGCGCGATTTGCTCGACTCTCTCGGCTGCGGCGACACGCCGGTGCTGACCGTGCTCAACAAGTGCGATTTGCTCGACGATTATGTGCAGGCGCAGGACTTTAATTCCTACATCAAAATCAGCGCCAAAACCGGCGAGGGCATCGACAGACTTTTGCAGGCGATAGACGACAACCTGCCGGTGCGCATGCGCCGTGTCAAGCTGCTGGTGCCGTTCAACCGCGCAGGGCTAATCAGCGAAATCCGCGGCAGCGGTACGCTGATGCACGAGGAATACACCGCCGAGGGCGTGGCTGCCGAAGCGGTGGTGGACGAAATATTGTATGCCAAGGTCAAGGACTTTGAAGTATAAGCTTTGAAGTTAAATATAAAAACGAAAAGGGGATTAGATTATGGAACAAATACTTAGCTGGGATTTTTCGGTTCTGAATTTTATTCAGGAGCACTTTCGCTGTGACGCGCTGGATTGGCTGACGCAGCTGTTCAGCACCATCGGACACGCCGGACTGTTGTGGATTGCCATCTGCATCATTCTTATCTTTTTCAAAAAGACCCGTGCCGCAGGCGTTATCGGACTGGCTTCCATGACGCTGGGCTTGGTGCTGGGCGAATTTGCCATCAAGAACTTCGTAGCGCGTCCGCGCCCGTTTTTGACGGACGATCCGCGCAACCTGTTTCTCAACGCGGAGCTGATTGTCAAAAAACCGAGCGGCTTCAGCTTTCCGTCGGGTCACAGCTGCGCTGCCGCGGCGTTCGGAACAGTGCTTCTCGCAAAAAACAAGGTGCTCGGACTGGTCTTTCTGGTGCCGGTGCTCTACATGATGTTCTCACGCTGCTATGCCTACGTCCACTTTCCGACCGACGTGCTCGCAGGCATGCTCCTCGGCATTCTCTGCGCCGTCGTCGTGCTGATTATCTTCAGAGCGACAAAGCTGGACAGAAAGCTTTCGGGAAGAAGGTAATTTGTGAAGAGTGGAGAGTTGAGAGTGGAGAGTTGAGAGTGGAGAGTTGAGAGTTGAGATTTGGTCGGGACGGCGGTTTAATTCGTCATTCATAATTCTCACCATATAACCTTTCCGTTGAACGGTAAACCCCTGTCACTGCAATCAACTTATGACATACACACGCAGCGTTATAAATCGGAGCGAAGCGACCCTTCTCTTAACTCTCAACTCTTAACTCTCAACTCTCAACTCCAACTCTCAACACTCAACTCAAAAAAACTACTTGATTTTATCAAAAAGATGTGCTATAATATGTAGCAATGCAAGTTGTCATTGCGTTCAAATAAGCGAACGACAGGCCCTGTGCGATTGGGACCTGTGAACCATGTCAGGCGGGGAACCGAGCAGCATTAAGCAGTTTTCCTGATGCGATACAGTCAGTCTGTCGTTCTCTTATTTGAACGAATCGGCTTGCATTTCTTGTATTGTCGCGAAAAAAGACATAAAACGTGCTTTATTTTAGGGGATTTTGATTCATTGTATCAGGTGCTTTATCGCAAATGGCGCCCCAAAACCTTTGAGGACGTCGCCGGTCAGGAGCATATCACGACCACGCTGAAAAATGAAGTCATCGAAAACAGGCTCACCCACGCCTACCTGTTCACAGGCTCGCGCGGTACGGGCAAGACCACCTGCGCCAAAATTTTGGCAAAGGCGGCAAACTGTCTCAATCCCCAAAACGGCAGCCCGTGCGGCGCGTGCGAAATCTGCAAGGGCATCGAGAACGGCAGCGTGCTCGATGTTGTCGAGATGGACGCCGCGTCCAACCGCAAAATCGAGAATATCCGCGATATTATCGACGAGGTGCAGTTCAAGCCCAACCGTGCGCGGTTCCGCGTCTACATTGTGGACGAGGTGCACATGCTCACCACCGAGGCGTTCAACGCGCTTCTCAAAACGCTCGAGGAGCCGCCGGAGCACGTCATCTTTATCCTCGCGACCACCGAGGTGCACAAGCTGCCGCAGACGATTTTGTCGCGCTGCCAGCGGTTTGATTTTCACCGTATTCCGCCGCAGGCAATCGCCGACCGCGTGCTCTATGTCGCCGGTCAGGAAAAGGTGCAGCTCAGCGAGGCGGCGGCGCTGCTGATTGCAGGCGTTGCCGACGGCGCCCTGCGCGACGCGCTCTCGCTGCTCGACCGCTGTATTGCCATCAGCGACACGGTGGACGAAGCTGTTGTGCGGCAGGCAGCCGGTTTGGCGGACAAAAAATATTTGTATGAGCTGTCCGCCTGCATTATTAACAAAAACACTGCCAAGGCGATGGAGACGGTTGACCGTCTCTACGGCGAGTCAAAGGACATGGCGCGTCTCTGCGACGAGCTGATTGCCCACTTCCGCGCCCTGATGCTGATAAAGTCTGTTCGCTCTCCGCGCAACATTTTGGTGATGTCCGAGGAGGAGTTTGAGCAGGCGCAAACCCAGAGCGACTATCTCTCGCTCGCCGATATTGTCTACGACATGGACGTGCTCTCTCGTGCCTATCAGCGCATGGGACACGGCACCGGCGACCGCACCGAGCTGGAGATGGCGCTTGTCAAGCTGTCGGCTCCCGAGCTGGACGGCACCAACGAGGCGATTACCGCACGCCTGACCGCGCTGGAGCGCGCCGTCAAACGCGGCATATCCATACAAACAGAGCCGGTTCCCGTGCAGACGGAGCAGGCGCCTGTGCAGGAGCCAAAGCAGGAAGAAACGCCTGCGCCTGCAAAGGAAGAAACGCCCGTGCCTGCAAAAAAGGAAGAACCGAAGCCGCAGACAACGCCCAAGCCTGCCGCGCAGCCGCCAAAGCCTGCGCCTGTTCCGGCAGCGCCGAAAAGCCTGGAGGAGCTGTACCGCAACGCAAGACCGTTTCCGCAGTGGGTCGAGGTGATTGAGGGACTCAAGCCGATTTCACGCTCCATCGCGGCGGCGTTTGTCGGCTCCGCGGCTTATGAGAGCGGCGGCTATTTGCTGATAGACACGCAAAATTCCATGGCGTTTGAGCTGCTGCGCCACAGCAGCCGCAGACAGGAAATCCGCAGCGTGATTCAGGATGTGACCGGAAAAGTCTACAAGCTGGGTCCCTACCGTCCGCCCGTGCAGGAGCAGGCAAAGACCGACAATTTTCAGCTCTTAAAGGAACGGCTGGCGGACAGCGGTATTCCGGTTGAGGAAATTTCCAATAAAGAAAAAACTACCGAATAAACCAACGAAAGGAAGACATAAACATGAAAGCAAGATTACCCAAGGGCTACGGCGGTGGCGGCAGCAACAACATTCAGCAGCTCGCCCGTCAGGCACAAAAGATTCAGGACGATATGGAAGCGGCTTCCGCGGAGCTGGAAACCAAAGAATATGAGGCAGCGGCAGGCGGCGGCGCGGTCAAGGTGACCGTCAGCGGCAAGCCCGAGCTGATTAAGGTGGAGATTCAGCCCGAGGTCATCGACCCCGACGATGTGGAAATGCTCTCCGACCTGATTATGGCGGCGACCAACGAGGCGCTCAGAACCGCAGCCAAGGAAAAGGAAGAGAGAATGGACGCTATCTCCGGCGGTCTGAATATTCCCGGACTCTTTTAACAATGGCGCAGTACAACGTTGCTCCGCTGGAAAATCTGGTGGATCAGTTTGAAAAAATGCCCGGTATCGGACACAAAACCGCACAGCGGCTTGCATATTATGTATTAAATCTGTCAAAAACAGAAGCGGACGCACTTGCCAAGGCGGTGACGGACGCGCACGACAAAATCCACTATTGCAGCCGCTGCTGCAACCTGACCGACCGCGAGCTGTGTCCGGTATGTCAAAACGCGGCGCGCGACCACAGCGTGATTTGTGTGGTGGAGACGCCGCGCGACGCTACGGCGGTGGAGAATACCCACGAATTCAAGGGCGTCTATCACGTGCTGCACGGCGCGATTTCGCCGCTCAACGACGTCGGTCCCGAAAATCTGACGATCAAGCAGCTGTTGGCGCGGTTTTCCGGCGAAGACATCAGCGAGGTCATCATGGCGACCAATCCTACCGTGGAGGGCGACGCGACCGCGCTGTATATCTCCAAGCTGCTCAAGCCCATGGGCGTTCGGGTGACGCGTCTGGCATACGGCATTCCGGTCGGCGGCGATTTGGAGTACGCAGACGAGTACACGCTGGCAAAAGCGCTGGAAGGCAGGAACGAAATCTGATGGCTTCACTGAAAACAATCGCGCAGAACAAAAAAGCGCGGCACGATTATTTTATTGAAGAAACCTACGAGGCAGGCATCGAGCTGTTCGGCACCGAGGTCAAATCCATCCGTCAGGGCAGGGTCAACCTCAAGGACAGCTGGTGCTCGATTGACAAGGGCGAAATCTTTGTCAACGGCATGCATATCTCGCCCTACGAGCAGGGCAATATCTTTAACCGCGACCCCATGCGCGTGCGCAAGCTGCTCATGCACAAAAAGGAAATCAACCGGCTTTTCGGCGTGGTGAAGCAGATGGGCTATTCGCTCATACCCATCAGCCTGTATTTTAAAGACAGCCGCGTAAAGGTGCAGGTCGGCTTATGCAAGGGCAAAAAGCTCTACGACAAGCGCGAGGACATGGCAAAACGCGCCGCCAAGCGCGACATGGAGCGCGCCATGAAGGAACAAAACAGGTGAATATTAATTCCTAATTCGTAATGCATAATGCGTAATTAAGGGAGAGGAAACGTCTCCGCGAAAATTACGCATTATGATGGAATGAGAATTAAGAATTATGCATTAAATACGGGGATGTAAAGGTTTCGACGGGGGACAGGAACCCTGATAAGCGAGCGGCGGTGCGGAACCGCCATAAAATCCGCAAACTTAAAATAACTGACAAACGTACAGTTGCTTTAGCTGCTTAATGCAGCTCGTTCCTGCGCAGAGCACCTCGGCTGCGTAAGGGGCGTCGATTAGAGGTAAAGGTGAACAGGGCTTTGCTTCGCGCCTTGTCATCACTTAGAAGCTACTAAACCGTTCAGCCTGTCGTTAGGCGGCACGGCAAGGGAATGACAATATAGCGACTGCGCTCGGAGAAAGTTACGGCGAACGTCTTTCGGACAGGGGTTCGATTCCCCTCATCTCCACCAGAAACGCCGGAACCGCCGTTCCGGCTCAATGAATAGTGAATAATGAATAGTGAATAATTTATAATCAGATGAATCCTTAGAGCGTTTCTGGTGTATTATTCGTTATTCATTATTCACTATTCTTTATTCATTAAACATAAGTAGATGAATTTATGGCATATAGCAGTCCTTTGTTAGAAAAAGCTTTACATTTTGCCGCACGCATTGTCAAGCTCTATCAATACTTATCAAAAGGCAAAAAAGAAACAACACAAGTTCACAACCCCACAGCACTTTTCCGAAAACTCATCTGTTTTGCAAACTTTTGATAATCCAGAACAATGTCGTCGATGTAATCAGCAACATTGTTTATTGCTTAGATAAGTCATTTTATAATATGCTCAATAAAAACAAAACGATGCACCAACTATCGAAAAGCGGTCAGGAATCGGTAGGTAGCGCTTTTTGAGGGTTCAGATTTTGTCTGATTCGTTCGATGAGAAGCGAAACTGGTCGGTGAGTTAAATGAGTTGTCGGAAAGTAGATTTGTAGTTTAGAGTTTTTACATTGATTTAATGTTTACCTTGCATCAATTCTATTACTGTGGTACAATTAAATAGTTAAATACCTTTGGAATCTGGTGTGTATAATGGGTGGTTTCTCTTTTTTTAACAAGAAAAAATTATTAGAGCTACAGAATCTGCTGTTTATTGATAACTCAACTAAGCTACATTATGACCGACAGGCTCTATTAAACATAGCTGGAAATAAAGCCAAAGAGATAATAGAGAGAACACAACAGTTGGTAAATGTAATAAATACTACAATTATTCCGTCAACTTTTTTTGATGGTTATTGTACTATTGTTTCAAATTTAGAATATTTATCGTCGTTTGAGGGTTTTCTTGATTTTACCGGCAAAGCACCAAGAGAAGAAGTCGATTATCTGAAATCTGTAGAGAATACGCAAACATATAAACTTATTTGTCGTTGCATAGATAAATCTTGTGACATAATTGGCTCATTACCAATTACCAACATGCAAAAAGCTTATGAACAGTTCTACAGTTTATTTGAGGGCTATATCGAAAGATTAAGTTTGCCAAACATAGATTATATCAGAAAAGATTGTAAGAGAAGAATAATTGATACAGTAGTTAATGCTCAACATAAAAATAAAAAAAATAGAAACTTTTCGACCAATGATAAATTGATGAATATTATCCAAGGAACTGATACTATCACCGAGTATGATTGTTTTGATTCTTTAATGAATGAAGCAATTAGAATTGTACTTACTACTGGTCAGGCTTCAACCACTTTGATTCAAAGAGAATTAAAAGTAGGTTATGCTCGAGCAGGTCGTTTGCTTGACGATATGGAGCGAATCGGTATTGTTGGCCCCCACAGAGGATTTACACCTCGTCAAATACTAATAACATATGCTGAATGGATAAAACGCAATTCTTTGCAAAAAGAAGAAAGTATCGAGGGAAACAGAGCAAGGGAGAGATGCAACTCCTTGC
>CAMJOD010000089.1 GCA_946407465.1 uncultured Clostridia bacterium | reverse complement strand
TTGCGGAAAATAGACCGCAAAGATTGTCTACTTTTTATTAGGTATTAGTATTATTGCAGTCCAACGCCCTTGCGGTAGATTTCGGTAATTTTGTCCGCCTTGTCGGAGACAATCATCGCCACATACAAGCCGTCCTGCGTCACGGAGCATTTCTCCACAACAGCAGCCTGTTCCGCGTTGTAGTTCTTGCTCTGGCTGAGCTTGGACTCATAGCGCTTGTCGAGCTTTTCCTTGACGGCAGCCGCCTTGGATTCATCGGCAGCCTTAATCAGCACAATTTCCTCCTGATTGCCGCCCGTCGCGTTGTTGCAGCCGGCAAACTCCGCTACCATATCCTCGGTGATGCCGTAGCGGCGGTCAAGCTGACGCGCCTCCTTGAGCTCGGTAATATTCTCAAAGGCAGCCTGCGCCTTGATTTCGTTAAACACATCTGCCAGCGGCTTTGCCTCTGCTGTCTTGCCGCAGGCACAAAACAAAAGCATCAGTGCCGCAAGCGAAAACGCAATCACTCTTTTCATAAAACAACCTCCTAACCGGCAACCGCGGAACGCAGATAATTTACCCAGACAATCGTTGCGTCATAGGTAAAGTGAATGCCGTCATCCTCCGGGTCAACGCAATATTCGGCTCTCAGCGCACCGTTTTCGTCACACATTTGGTGATAGACGTCCAGATAGTGGCAGCCGCTCTCGTTGCAGTACAGCTCCAGCTCCTCGTCAAACTGTCTGATCAGCACGTTGTTGAGAATATCGGTCTCTTTGGCAGGAATCATCGGCGTGGTGGATTGCAGATAAACCTCCACATCCGGCGAATGAGAGCGCACCTTGCGGATAAACTCCTTCATCGAAGCCACGCTGTCCTCAACGCCGTAGGTGTCGATGTCGTTGATGCCCATCAGGATAAAAATTTTGGACGCGCCTGTGATTTCGGCAGCAGTTTCCGCCAAAACGGTCTCGCCCTGAATGGTGGGATGGACGGCGTTTTCGTCATTCAAATCCCACTGTGCGTTGTGATAGCTCAGCGAATCCGCGCACACAAAGTCCGCGTTGCCGAGCAGGTTTGGGTCGTCAAAGCAAAAGTCCTCCAAGGTGGTGGTGATGCTGTCGCCCACAAACACCGCATCGTCAAACCAATGCGGATCGACCATTCCTCCCTGCTGCACTGCCGCCTGTGTTGCCGCAGCCTGCGTCGGCGTTTGGGCAGCCGTTTCGGCAGGCGCTGCAGAAGACTCCTCCTTCTTGCCGCAGCCGCAAATCAGCGCAGCGCACAAGGAGGCCGCCATGACCAAAGCTATTAATTTTTTCATACTACACTTCTTTTCTTCATGAGATACAGATATATTATCATATCTCCATCCGAAAATCAATATATTATGCTATTTTATATCGAAAAAGCGCAGCTTTGGCAAGCGCATGGTCTTGGCGGCTTACATGTTTTTCTTAATGCTGTTCAGCGCGTTTTTCTCAATGCGGCTGACCTGTGCCTGTGAAATGCCGATGGCGGCGGCAACCTCCATCTGTGTTTTGCCGCGGAAGAAACGCAGCGTGAGAATCCTTTTTTCGCGTTCGCTGAGGTTTTGGATAGCCTCCTTGAGTGCCAGCTCCTCCAGCCACGTGTTGTCGTCGCTGTTGTCGCCGATTTGATCCATGACATACACCGTGTCGCCGCCGTCCGAGAACACCGGTTCATACAGCGACACCGGCTCTACCACCGCCTCCAGCGCCAGCACGACATTCTCCTTGGGCGTGTCCATCAGCCGCGCAATCTCCTCCACCGTCGGCTCACGGTTGTTGCGTGCCGTCAGCTGTTCCTTGATCTGCATAGCGCGGTATGCCGTGTCGCGCATCGACCGCGAGACGCGCACCGCGTTGTTGTCGCGCAGATAGCGCCGGATTTCGCCGATAATCATCGGAACGCCGTAGGTCGAAAACCGCACGTCCAGCTCGGGGTCAAAGTTGTCAATCGCCTTTATCAGACCAATCACGCCGACCTGGAACAAATCGTCGGGGTTCTCGCCTCTGCCGACAAACCGCTGAATCACCGACAGCACCAGCCGCAGGTTGCCGTTTATCATTTCGTCACGCGCCCGCTTGCGCTCCTCGGGTGTGCCGCTGTGTATTCGTTGCAGCAGCTCGCGCTTTTTGTCCTCGCTGAGCAGCTTCAGGCGCGAGGTGTTGACGCCGCAGATTTCTACTTTTCCGTATTGCATACAATCCCTCCGAACAATCACTATTACAAGTATTGCCCGAATCTCCCACCCTATTCACCGTTGCCACCGTTGCCACGGTGGGCAGCGCGGTCGTTGCCACGAAGGGCAGCGCGGCTTTGGAGAGTAGGATATGGAGGGTACGTGTCAGCAACGCCGCGTCATAAAAGGCTATAGCGACGTGGGTCGCTGCTGTCTTTCTGAACGTGTACGTGATTTTTCCCTATCAACCGTCTGTTGCGCGAATTATAAAACGTCAAAAAAAGGATATAGCAACGTGGGTCGCTATACCCTTTTTAAATGCGTGTATGCTTTTTATCCGGTCGCTGTCACCGGTTGTACAGTTATCTTTCGCAGTCTGTAATGATGCGGCGTTTATCTAACGCTATCTTGATATGCCGCTGTCCAAAGCCGCAGTGCCTACCGTGGCAACGGTCGCGCCGCCCACCGTGGCAACGGTCGCTATAGCCTTTTTGAACGCGTGTATGAAATTTTTCTCACTCTCAAACGTCTGTTGCGCGGACTGGGTCAAGCGTCACGCTTGCGCGTGTATATTTTTTTCAACTGCCAAAGTCAACTGACTGTGAATAATTTTTCCAAATCTATAAATTCCACCATAGCGGACTGGTATTCGTTGGGGACGCCGGGCACCCATGTGCCGCGCCATACGTAGGTATCGAACGCGCCGTTGACCTCCCACGCGTAGTTGCCCTCGATGGTGTGTACCCTGACGACCTTGCCGGACGCGTCGGTGTCAACGGATTCGACATAACCGATGTGGTCGCGGCCGCCGTCAAACGGACGCTTGAGCGCGGAGGTGCAGAACAGATCGCCGGGCTTGGGCGTGTAGTCGTTGTCATAAATATTGTGCAGGGCGCCCAATCTGCGCGCAGGCTCCGCAATGTCGCTGACATGCTTGGCTGCCTGCAGCGGATTGGGTCTGCCTATTTTGGTCGCAAACTGGTCGAGCGCACTCCATGCAAACACGGCGCACCACGGGAACGACATGGAAACGTTCAAATTGGAACGCGCGTTGATATATGTCACATAAGAGGTGTTGTGATTGCCGACCTGCGCGCGCAGATGCTCCACCATGACCGTGCGGATTTCGGGCATTTCGGCAACCGTGACCGTGGCATACGCGCGTGTGCCGCCGTTGATCTCACAGTAAATCCGCGTTGTGCCTTCCTTTTGTCCCGTCGCGATGCCGCCCGATTTTGTAATCGACACAATTTCGGGGTCTTCGCTGTAATAAGCGCGGTGAAACGCCGCCGTATTTTTGGGAATGGAGCTGTTGAAGTCAAAGCTGCCGCCGGGCGTCAGCGAAACCGCCGTCCGGTTGAGGGTCAGCGAATCCGCCATAGGCAGAACCGTGACCGCGCAAACCGCCTTGACACCGTTGAGCAGCACACAGGAGATATTCGCCGTGCCTGTTGCCTGCGCCGTGACCATGCCGCCGCTGAGGGTGACGGGCGCGACCTCCTTGTTATCGGAAAAATAAAAGCGGTGGTGCGCTGCCGCGCCTGCGTTGACGGTGCTGTTCAAATCATAGCTCTCGCCCACGCCGAGCGTCAGCGCCGTCTTGTTCAGGGTCAGAGAGGTCGCCGCCGGACAAACCGTGACCGTGCATACCGCCGAAGCCGTGCCGTCGGTGCAGGTGATGATGGCTTCGCCCGTCTGCTTTGCCTGAATTAAGCCGCTGTCGGTGACCTCCGCAACCTCGGGCTGATTGGAATGATAGCGGAGCAAGGTGACCGCCGCGTCCGATTCCGCCGTAAGCTGAAAGTGCTCTTCCACACCGAGGGTAAGCGCTTCCGCGTTCAGGGTGATAACGGTGGGAACCGCCGGCAGGGTCGCCGGTTCCGTGGGTGCTTCGGTGGGCTGCTCCGTCGGCATTTCTGTAGGCTGTTCCGTTGGCTGTTCGGTAGGCGCCTGTGTCGGTTCTGCGGTAGGCACTTCTGTCGGTTGTTCCGTCGGTTCTGCGGTAGGCACTTCTGTCGGTTGTTCCGTCGGTGCTTCTGTAGGCTGTTCCGTCACCGGTTCCGTCGGTGCTTCCGTTGGGAAAACACCGGGATACGCCTCGCCGAGCGGCATACCGATAACCGGATTATACGGCATTTCCGCGATATAGCGCTGGATTTCGGTCGCGTCCGAAATCGTAAATCTTCCGTCGCCTTGGGTGTCATACACGCGCAGCTCGTCCTCGGACAGGGACTTGTCCCGTGCCAGAGCTTTCTGCATAGCCGTGACATCCATCACATCTACCTTGCCGTCCAAATTCACGTCGCCGACAAGCGTAGCGGCTGTGACCGCCGGTGTTTCTTCGGTTTGTGTCTGTTCGTCGCCGGACGCCGCCGCTGCCGGAATGATTGACGCAACCAACAAGGCAGCAAGCAACAAGGCGATCCATCGTTTCATATTCACTATTTCCATCTCCTATTCTTGTTACAAAACAATTATCTATAGTATAGCATATTAATCCGGCAGCCGCAACGGATTCTTTCGCAAAAACCTTTGGTTTGTCACGGATTTTGTCACGATTTTGTCACGGTCTGTCTGTTATACTGTAGCCACAGTCAAAGACAAAAGGAGATAATCGAAATGAGAAAGATTGTTTTAATCATAGCAGCCGCCCTTGTCGTCACCACCGCCGCCGTCTCGCTGACCGCCTGCGGAGGCAAAAGCGCGTCTGCAACCGGCACAACCGCCGCCACAACAGCTCCTGTCAGCATGGCGCAAACCGCCGCAAGCGAGCAATTCAACACCGTGGCTCCCTATCAGGAGCAGCAGCAATCGCAGCAGTCGCAGCAGTCGCAGCAGACACAACAGGCACAGCAGGAAGGCGCATACAACACGGTCGCTCCCTATCAGGCGTCACAGCAGACGCAGCAGAATGAATACAACACGGTAGCGCCGTATCAGGAATCCGCGCAACAGCAGGAAGCACAGCAATCGCAGCAATCGCAGCAGCAGGGTGCGGAGAGTGAGTTCAACACCGTAGCGCCCTACCAAGGCTGATTTATATAGATAATAAAAATTATGAGGTGATAAGCATGTTAATTAAACTGATGATTCTCGCCGCAGCCGCGGCAACCACCGCCGCAGCGGTGTCCAAAAACAAGGCAAAGGCAAAAACAGCGACCTGCACGGCAGTTCCGTCACCGGTCGCGGAAGCACCGGAGACCAACAGAGCTGACCGCCTTTTTGAGCCGACTGCCGAATCCTACGGCATGGATTATATGTATGTATGACCGGCAGCGTGACGCTGCACCCAATCCGCCTTTTGAAGGGCTTTCGCGAGATTTGACGAATCCACAACGGCGGAGCCGAGGCTTGATTTTCTACAAAGTTTTCTACACACCTTTCTTCATAAAAATCCCCCGTCCTTTTAAAAGCGTGAAGGACGGGAGGTTTTTGTTTTGTTTAGCCGACGGTTTTGAGGTTTTCGGGCGCTACTTCGATATAGCAGCTGATGCCGTTGTCGTCCACCTTGACCACGCCGGTCAGCTCGATGACCGCGTCGTCCGCAGGATAGCCGTCAATCGCGTCCACACCGGTCAGCTTGTAGGTCGTGCCGATTTTCTGCGAGCCGCCGTCGCTCTCCATGATGGATGCCTTGGCGCCGAAGTTGGAGCGCGTGCTGATGCCGGTCACCTTGACAACCTTGCCCTCGTGGGTCTTGCCCTGCATTTCGGAAGCAAAGGTTTTCATCGCGTCGTAGTCGCCGTTGTTGATGGTGATGTCTGGATTCGACAGGTCAGCCGTCTTGCTCTCGGCTGTGCTCTCCGCCTTGCTCTCGGCGGACGAAGCCGCGCTCGCAGCAGAGGAAGCACCGGAGGCGCCAC
This sequence comes from uncultured Clostridia bacterium, assembly GCA_946407465.1. Taxonomy (GTDB): domain Bacteria; phylum Bacillota; class Clostridia; order Oscillospirales; family Acutalibacteraceae; genus Ruminococcoides. The sequence goes on along the minus strand of CAMJOD010000089.1, from coordinate 1,631 downwards.
CCTCGGTCTTGCCGCCGCAAGCCGCAAATACCGTTGCGGCAAGCACCAGAGCCGCCGCAACAGCCATCATTTTCAATACCTTTTTCACAAAAACCACCTCATTAAAATCAAAGGGCGCAAACCCAAAGACCTGCGCCCTATTGAAAATTTTTTTAAATAAATGTTTGCAACAATACCCCTATTCAAAACATGCGTTTGAATCGCGGATAAAGCGCCCACCGGCATTATCTGCATGTTGCCTCAAAAACAAACATCAAACGCGGGAACCAAACCCATCATCACAACGCCGTTCTGATGCGCGGATAAAGCGCCCACCGGCGATCGGTATGTTGCCTTACGCACAAACTTTAAACGCGGGAGCCAAACCCTTAATCGACACAAAGTTTTGATGCGCGGATAAAGCGCCCACCGGCGCATTATGCCCAGTTGAGGGTGTCGCTGTAGACGTTGATGTAGTCCTGTGCAGAGCGATCCCAGCTGTTGTCACTCATCATGGCACGCCACATGAGCTGATGCCAGCCCTGGTTGTCCTGAATGCCCCAGAGAGCACGGCGAACAGCATGCTGCATGTCAGCGGTGTAGTAGTTCTTGAAGGTGAAGCCGTTGCCGTAGTTGTCGGCGGAATCGAAAACGGAGTCCTTCAAGCCGCCAACCTCGCGCACTACCGGAATCGTGCCGTAGCGGAGAGCAATCATCTGCGCCAAGCCGCAGGGCTCCTGCGCGGACGGCATGAGGAAGATGTCGGCGCCGGAATAAATCTTTCTGGCAAGCTCGGGAACAAAGCCGTGGCAGAAGATGAGTCTGCCCGGATACTTCGCCTGCATATGGTTGAAGTAGTCCTCATACTCCTTGTCGCCGGAGCCGAGAATAACAAACTGCATGTTCTCGGTGTTCATCAGCTCTTCCAAGCCCATGCGCACCAAATCCAAGCCCTTGTGAGAAACCAGACGGGTGACCATGGCAACCAGCGGAATGCTCCAGTTGACCTCGAGGGTCAGGCGCTCCTGCAAACGGCGCTTGCACTCGCCCTTGCCGCTCATGTCCTCCTTGGTGTAGTTGCAGTAGATCTGGTAGTCGGTCGCCGGATCATAGCTGGCAACGTCGATACCGTTCTTGATGCCGCAGAGCTTGTAGTGACGGAGATTCAGCTCGTCGTGCAGACCCCAGCTGTACCACGGATCCTTGATTTCAGCCGCATAGCTCGGCGATACGGTCGAAACACGGGTAGAGGTCTCGATGGCGCCCTTCATCATGTTGAGCTTGCCGTTCATTTCGAGAATGTTGCACTCGCTCGCCGGAATACCGACGCACTCGGTGTTAACCTCCCAGCCATACTCACCCTGATACTGGATGTTGTGGATGGTGAACAGGCTCTTGATGTTGTAGTACCAAGGTCTGTGAGAATAGAACAGATAGTAATAAACCGGAACAAGCGCTGTCTGCCAGTCGTTGGCATGAATAATATCGGGATGGAAGTCGATATAGGGCAGCATCTCGAGAATCGCGCGAGAGAAGAACGCAAAGCGCTCTGCGTCGTCATAGTGACCGTAGAGGGTGCCGCGCTTAAAGTAATATTCGTTGTCGATGAAGTAGTAGGTGCAGTCATTCCAGCGTGCCCAGAACAGACCGCA
>CAMJOD010000088.1 GCA_946407465.1 uncultured Clostridia bacterium | reverse complement strand
ATGCAGCTCACATACATGCCCTGCATCGACTGAATCGTCTCCACATATTCCGCCGCCTTGAGCAGACCGGTCGGCGTGCCGGTGTCGAGCCACGCCATGCCTCTGCCGAGCAGCATCACGTTCAGCTCGCCCTTTTCGAGATAAAGGCTGTTGACAGACGAAATCTCCAGCTCACCTCTGGCGGAGGGCTTGATGGCTTTGGCGTATTCGATGACCTTGTTGTCGTAGAAATACAGCCCCGGCACCGCGTAGTTGGACTTGGGCTTTTTGGGCTTTTCTTCAATCGAAATCACCTTGCCGTTTTCGTCAAACTCCACCACGCCGAAATCCGTGGGATTCATCACCGGATAGCCGAACACCGTCGCGCCCTGATTCTGTTCGCGGACACGCAGCAGCATATTCGGGAAGTTCATGCCGTAAAACACATTATCGCCGAGAATCAGACAAACACTGTCGTCGCCGATAAATTCCTCGCCAATCAAAAACGCCTGCGCCAAGCCCTTCGGCTCCTCCTGCACAGCGTATTCGAGCTTGATGCCGATACGCGAGCCGTCGCCGAGCAGCTCACGGTAGCGCGGCGTGTCCTCGGGCGTGGAGATAACCAAAATCTCCCGAATGTTTGCCAACATCAAAATCGAAAGCGGATAATAAATCAGCGGCTTGTCATACACGGGCAGCAGCTGCTTGGATACCGTTTTGGTCATCGGATAAAGCCGCGTGCCCTTGCCGCCGGCAAGAATAATTCCTTTCATGGAAAAACCTCCTTTTGAATTGGGAATTTGGAGTTTGGAATTCAAGTGGAAAGTGGAAAATTGTGGGTCGCTTCGCTCCGAATCGGAAATAGCGTGCAAAGGTTGAAAAGCACATTGCAACGGCAGCCTTTACGACGTAGGGGCGCACCCGTGTGTGCGCCCGGATAGGAAGCCATTTGTTTCCGTGACAGATACGGTTAAACAGGAAAACGCGGCTTGGGCGAACACATGGGTTCGCCCCTACTGTCAAGGAGAAACGGCGAAAACCGTACAGCCCTTCCTCTCAGCAAATTACGCGTTACGAATTAAGAATTACTTTCCGTCCCTGCCAAAAATTCCACATTCCAAATTCCACATTATCTCAGTGTGCCGTTTTCGCGTACAGATACAGGCTCAGCAGCGCAAACGGCAGAATCAGGAGCATACGCGCCCAGACGAGGACGCGTGCAGGCTTGTCGCCGCTGAGCGGAAGCTTGGGTCGCTTTTCGGGATGGTTAAACGCGAGAAGCAAAACCGCGCACACCACCGCCACACCGGCAAACATCGGTTGGTATTTCTCCAAAAGCTGCACGTTGCTGTAGATATAGTTGTCAATATTGGAATAGCTGTTTTTGCCGTTGAACTTGACGGTGTAGCCGAAGAACGGCTGCGCCAGCGAGCGGTTTACAAAGTCCACGCGGAACATCTTGGAGCCGCGCAGCACCATTTTCAGCAACAGTGCAAACTGCATGGCGGTATCGAGCAGCGCGTTGTAGAGCCGCATCTTTTTGTTCTGCACAAGCACCAGATAGAGGTACGGCGTGAGAATCGCCAGACGGTAGAACGAGAACGGCGAAAACATCAAATAGCTTGTGTAGGTGACGGCTATCATATAGACCGCGTATTTTCCGGCGAGGCTCTGCGGTTTTTTGTAGGCGTCGCGCGAAAAATCTCTTGTGTAGCCGTAGATATAAATCAGCACCAGCGCAATCGCAAAAAACGAAATCTTGCCGAAGCTGGTTTCGAGGTTTGCCGGAAACATCTCCTCCAGCATTTCCTTGGCAGGGCCGCTGTTCATGGATTCCGAATAGCCCGGCGCTCCCCAGAACAAAAGCTTTTGCACCAGCATACCGGAGCAGGCGAGAATTGCCTTGCCAATCAGGCGCAAAAAGTTCTTTTCGGTGAGCACGAGCACCGCCAAAAACGCCAGCAGGAAAAACGGCTTGATGGCAATGGCGAGAATCGACCAGAGCATAAAGCCGCGGCGCTTGTCCCTGAGCAGGCAATAAACCGCGAGCACCGAGGCGGTCATCATCAAAATATCATTCTGTCCCGAGTAACAAACCGACAGATAGAGATAGGTCGAGCTTGCCGTGAGGAACATTGCCCACATGCTTTTTGTCTTGTCGCCCGTGAGCAAAAAGGCAATTTTTTTGGTGTAGCGCAGCATAATCACCGAGCAGAACACCAAAAACAGCTTGGAATACGCCAGCATGAACGGCGATTCCATTATTTCCATGCTGAAAAAGCGCTGCATAATCCAGATGGGCAGGTTCCACACCGACCACGGCAGCACGCTCATCAGCTCGCTGCCCATGTGCGCATGGTGGACATGGTGGAGGTTCTGCGCCGTCAGCGCGTAGAGGGAGCGGAACTGTCCGTCGGCAATGCTGTCCCACACGTTGGTTGACCAGATGGTCAGGCTCTGCAAATCCCACGTGCAGGAGGTCGCAAACACAAACAAGCCCGTGACAATCGCCACAATCCATTCCGCAGCATACACCCTGTCGCTGCGGTACATAGCTAAAAAATTTCCTTTGAGGTTCATAGGCTCTCCCAAAAACAATTCATACAAAATCGCTGCCGCCGGCCGGCAAGTTTCCGCCGTTACACATCAGGAATTAAAGAACGGCAAATATCCGCCGAGCGCAAACAGCGCGATGCCGCAGAGCAGCACCACCATGCCAATCACTTTTTTCTTGGTGAATTTTTCCTTTAGGAAGATGTAGCCGAGAATCGCCACAAACACATAGCCGGCGCTCTCGAGTATCGGTCCTGCCGACACGTCCACAAAGCGGTAGCAATACATGGTGATGAGCATGGAGCAAAAAAACATGCCGTAGGCGACAATCACCAAGGGATTGAGATATTCCTTCAGCTTGCTGTCATAGGTTTTGTCGGCGCTTTTTTTGAGCAGAATCTGCGAGACGGACGAAATAAAGACCGAAACCAGAAACACACACGAAAACACCACCGTCAGCTGTTCCTTACTCATTGTTCGACACCACCAATACAACGCCCGCAAACACAATCAGCGAGCCGGCGATTTTGTACCATGTGATGGTATCGCCGAGAATCAGCGCACCCCAAAGCATGCCCCAGACAATGCAAATCGCCTTGTTGGTAAAGGCGACGGTGAGCGGCAGCTTTTTGAGCACCTGCTGCCAAACAAGCGCGTAGATGCCCAAAAAGAGCACCGCGAGTCCGGCGAACAGCAAAAACCAGAACGAGAAAAACTCCTGCTCAAACGCCTTTTTCATAAAGACGCCCACAAAGGAATAGAGCAGCAGAATAAAATGCAGCACCGCGTAGGTTTTGAAGTCAAACTTCTTTTTATCTTTCATGGCTCTTATCCTCATCGTCAAAGCCGACGGTTTTGCGAATGACAAACTGCGGCGCGCGGTTGATACTCAAATAGATTCTGCCCACGTATTCGCCCACCATGCCGAGCATGAGCATAATCATGCCGCCGAGGAACAGCAGCACCGCCATTGTGCTGCTCCAGCCGAGCGGCGACTCCGGCACAATAAATTTGTGGACAATCACATAGACGCCGAACACAAAGCCTGCCAGCGCCGTGATGACGCCGACGATGGTCGCCAGACGCAGCGGCTTGACCGAAAACGACGTGGCGCCGTTGATCCACAGCAGCAGCAGCTTGCGCAGGCTGTAGCCGGAGGTTCCCTCGGCGCGCTCGCGGTGGTCGATTTCGACGTTGCAGACCTTTTTGGTGGCGCGCAGCAGCAAACCGCTCATGTAGGGATAGGGGTTTTCATAGCGGAGCACCTCGTCCACTACATAGCGCTTGCACGCAAAATAGCTCATGATTTTTAAGTCCTTCGGCTTGCTCAGCAGCCAGCGTGCCATCAGGTCGTTGACCTTGCTGCCGAAGTTGCGAAAGCCCGAGTGCTGCTTGGTTTTGTATGCGGCAAAGACCAAGTCCACGTCGCCGAGCTTGTCTATCAAACGGAACATCTCGTTGGCAGGCGTCTGTCCGTCGTCGTCCAGACAAACCACAATGTCGCCCGTCAGGTAGGTAAAGCCTGCCATAATCGCCGAATGCTGTCCGAAATTGCGCGAGAGGTCGAGTCCCTTGACGCGCGGATTGAACTGCGACAGCACCGTAATCACATCCATGACGCGGTCGGGCGAGTTGTCGTTGACCAGAATAATCTCATAATCATAGCCGCCGTGTGCCGTGACGGTATCGACGATTTCGTCCACCACCGCACTGATGGTGTGCTCCGAGCGGTAGCACGGAATCACAAAGGAAATTTTTTCCATGAATTACTCACCTTTTTCCCAATCTTCGCGCAGAATCGCCATGAATACGATGTCCTCGCCCACGCCGTCAATCATCACGTCCTGACGGAAGGTGCCCTCATAGCGGAAGCCGGCTTTTTCGTAGCTCCTTATCGCACCGAGGTTGTCGGCAAACACGCGCAGATAGACGCGGTTCATTTGCAGCTGTTCAAACGCATAGGCGAGCGCGAGCTTGGCGGCAGCGGTGCCGATGCCCTTTCCGCGGCAGTTGTCGTCGCCGATAAAAATACCGTATTCGCACTTTTGGTTGCTGCGGTCGATGTCGCGCAGATAGACCGAGCCGACCGCTGTTTCGCCGTCATAAATCACAAACTGCGCCACCTCGCCGGTCTCGACGCGGTTGTGCAGCCAGTTGAGATGCGCCTTGCGCGTCAGCGGCGTGCGGTAGATAAAGTGTGCCATCACGGAAGGCGCGTTGCGCCATGCAATAATTCTGTCGGTATCCGCCTCTGTCACAGGGCGGATGGTCACTTGTTCATTCATCATTTAACCCTTATAAAACTTGATAACCGTATCAATAACCTTGTCCAGCTCGTCCTTTTTCAGTCCGTAATACATCGGCAGACGGAGCAGACGGTCAGCTTCCTTTGTCGTAAAGACGTCCTCGCCGTGGAAGCGTCCGAACTTGACGCCGGCAGGCGCCGAGTGCAGCGGAATGTAGTGGAACACCGCCGCAATATCATGCTGCTTGAGGTAGTCGATCAGCGCGGTGCGCTCCTCCAAATCCTTTGCTTTGAGATAGAACATGTGCGCGTTGTGGGTGCATTCCCCGGGGATCACCGGACGCTCGACAAAGCCGTCCTGCTCGAGCTGCTCAAACGCGTCGTAATAGGTCTGCCACGAAGCGAGGCGGTCGCTGTTAATCTTGTCCGCTTCCTGAAGCTGCGCCCACAGATAGGCGGCGTTCATGTCGCTGGGCAGATAGGACGAGCCGTGGTTGACCCAGGTGTATTTGTCAATCTGACCGCGCAAAAACACGCTGCGGTTGGTGCCTTTTTCGCGGAGAATCTCCGCCTCCTCAATCTTGGCAGGATCCTTAATCAGCACAGCGCCGCCCTCGCCCATGCTGTAGTTTTTGGTCTCATGGAAGGAATAGCAGCCGTAGTCGCCGATAGCGCCGAGCGCCTGTCCCTTGTAGGAGGACATGACTGCCTGCGCCGCGTCCTCCACAACCTTGAGGTTGTGACGCCTGGCAATGTCCATAATCGTGTCCATCTCACAGGCGACGCCTGCGTAGTGAACCGGCACAATGGCAACGGTCTTGTCGGTGATGGCATCCTCGATTTTGGTCTCGTCGATGTTCATGGTGTCGGGACGAATGTCCACAAACACCAGCTTGGCGCCGCGCATCACAAACGCGTCGGCGGTGGAGCAGAACGTAAACGACGGCAAAATCACCTCGTCGCCGGGCTTGACATCAAGCAGCAGCGCCGCCATTTCGAGCGCGTGCGTGCAGGACGTGGTGAGCAGCGCCTTGGCGGTGCCGGTTTTTTCCTCCAGCCATTGATGGCACCGCTTGGTAAAGGAACCATCGCCGCAGATTTTATGGTTATGGATAGCTTCCTGAATAAACTTGATTTCCGTTCCCAGATACGGAGGGATATTAAACGGTATCATATTCGATTCCTCCCTGTCCCGTTTCGCAACGGGAAAATGACAGTTCTTTAAAATTTCTCATACATCATTATTATATTATACCAGTTTCAAAAAGTCAACCAAACTAACCTTTTCGCGCATTTTCCGCAGGAGAAAAATCATTGCTTTACGCGGAAATTTTTGGTTAGAATTGCACCGCCCGTCTTTGGCGGCGCCGGCGCACGGCAGCCGCAAAAAAGCCGCAGGAACGGTTCCCACGGCTTTTGTGTATTTGGTATTATACTAATTCCTTATAGAAAGTAGACTAATATTTTGCGAGGATATTTTTCGCAAGACAAGGCGGAGGACGCCGCAAGGCTGTCGCCTTGCAAGGACGACAACGCAGTATTGCGGAAAATAGACCGCAAAGATTGTCTACTTTTTATTAGGTATTAGTATTAATTATTCTCCGTCAACATCGAGGTTCTGCAAGCCTGCCTCTTCGGCTTCCTCGGCAGCGGCAATATCGCTGTCGGCAAGGTCAGCCTGAACGCCGCCCTTGACAACGGTTTCTTCTTCGTCGTCCGCCTTGTAGCCCTCCAGCTCAAAGCCGCTGACAAAGGAATAGGGAATGCCGTAGCCGACCGCCACGGCAGCCAGCGAGGTGATGACGCTCAGCTTGCCGGTGAGTGCATCGGCAGCCACCACATCATGCAGCGGCATAAACGCGGCGAGAGACGCCACGATGATGAACACCGACGGCAGCACCAAAATCAGCAGGGTGAGCGGCGAAAAACGGAACACAGCCTTGCCGTCGCCGACGCGCGTCGCATAGAACAGCAGCAGACCGAACACCGCATAGACCGCAATGTTGATGAGCTGCGCGGTCATGGTGGGCATGGACGAAGTGAAGCCCGCAAAGAAGTTGGCGCAAACGATAAACGCGAGAATCAAAAACGCGGACAATAACAGGTTCAAGTGTTCTTTTTTATTGGGTTTTTTCATCAAAAACAACCTCCAAAGTAATAAGTTTTAAGGTTCAGCACTTTTACTTTAACACATTTTCGCAAAAAATGCAAGAGCGGATATCTTAGAGTTGAGCGTGGAGAGAAAGGTCGCTTCGCTCCGGCAGCGTGACGCTGCATCCAGTCCGCGAATCGAACGTTAGACAGAGAGATAACCGGTATAGCCGCGTTATGAAAAGCAATAGCATTAACCGCAGAACCTCTCCTTCCAACCAATTACGCATTACGAATTAAGAATTACAAATTCTCATTACCTTCCTTTCAGCTTGGCGGCAAAGCATGCCCAGCCGCCTTCCGTATGGGCTTCGATGATGTCAAAGTACGGCTCTACACCGGCGCGCACTTCTTCGGCGCGTGTGTCGATGATGCCGCTCATGATGTAGACGGCGTCGGGCTTCATAAAATCTCTGACGCCCTTGGAGAGAAAGAGAATCGCATCCGCAACAATGTTGGCGAGAACAATGTCGTATGTGCCCTCCACCTTGTCGGTAAAGCTGCCGCAGATGGCGGTAAAGCGGTCGCCCACACCGTTGAGCGCGGCGTTTTCGGCGGCGGTCTCCACAGCCTTTTCGTCTATATCCACACCGACAGCCTTTTCGGCGCCGCACAGCAGCGCGGCGATTCCCAGAATACCGCTGCCGCAGCCGACGTCGAGCACGCTGTCGCCGGGCTTCATGTATTTTTCACACATTTCCAGACACAGACGCGTGGTCTCGTGTCCGCCGGTGCCAAAGGCGAGTCCCGGGTC
>CAMJOD010000087.1 GCA_946407465.1 uncultured Clostridia bacterium | reverse complement strand
AGTATTGCGGAAAATAGACCGCAAAGATTGTCTACTTTTTATTAGGTGTTAGTATTATGCGCCAAACTCAGCGATAGCCCGCTGCATGGCGGTAACATCCAAAACAGACACAGTGCCGTCGCCGTCATAGTCGGCAATCTTGAACTGCTTGGGGTCGTTCACGTCGATAATGGCGCTGCCGTCCTCGTTCTTGAACTCCGCGAGATGTCTTTGCAGAATGGTGGCGTCCTGCACATCCACCTTGCCGTCATTGTTGAGGTCGCCCACCAGCACGTCCTCCGGCTCTTCCTCGGGCGTGTAGAGCACCACAACCGCGCCTGCCTTGACGGTGCCGCTCAGCTTGCCGTCCGCAACGGTAAAGGTGTCGCCGCTGACCTGATCGGTGTATTCGCCGTCAGCCAGCTTGGTGGCGGTGTTGATTGTGTTGTCGGAATCGGAAACGCTCACGAGCACAGCGCCCTTGGTGCCTCTTTCAATCATGGTAACCTTTTGTCTTACCACGTCCACCAAATTCTTGTCCTCGCCGACCATCGCGTTGCGGAATTTGTTGACAGCGGTCACTTCGTCGCTGTAGTAGTTGCCGTCACCGGCGATGCCGATGGTGTTGTCTCCCCATTTTTGCTTGAAGTTCTGGGAGGTGGTGCCGCTCTCAATGCGCGAGCCGCTGCCCTGCGGACGGGCATAGAACAGGGGAGTGGTGTCGCCCTGCGCACAAATCACTGCCCAGCCGCGCTTGATATCGTCGTTGGTGGTGGTGTACCAGGAGCTGTATTGGTTGTTGGCAGGCACGTCGTCTGTGCAATAGGTGTCGTGGGATTCAACCCAAGTCACCAGTCTGCTGCCGTCTACACCGTCAATGCGGTAATTCTTTGCGGCGGCAGACGTGAGCTTTTGCTTGGAGAGCGCCGCTCTGAGGTTAGAGCCGTAGCTCTCTGCGGTGATTTTCATCAGCTTGGCATAATCCGCCGCTCTGTCTGCGCCGAGCAGAATTTCGCCGTACTGGAACTCCGCGTCATTGTCGAGAACCGTCGGCCAGAAGTTGCCGCCGTAGCCCGGGTCGTCGGGCAGCTCAATGTGCTTTGCCGCGTCAAAACGGAAGCCGTCGGCGCCGTCGGCAAGCACGCGGTTGGTGTAGTCCACGATCATCTGCTGCACCTTTTCGTTCTGGGTGTTCAAGTCCCAAAGACCGGTCAGGTGTCCCTGCGTAACCTGCTCGCGGTTCGACCAGTCGGTAATCTGCAATACCTTGTGGAAGGTGTTGTTGCCGGCAACGTTTTTGATGGTGGAAGAAATCTGGTTGTATTCGGAGGTGCAGTGGTTGGAGACGATATCTGCGACCACCTTGATGCCGAGCTTGTGCGCCTCCACACACAGCTCCTTAAATTCGTCCTCGGTGCCGAGCATGTAGTTGCCGATGGTGTAGTCGGTGGGCTGATACTGATACCACCAGTTTCCGGAGTCGTTACCGCTGCTCTTGAGGGCGTCCTTTTTTGTTTTCGGCTCTCTGACCTTGTTGATGGGGGAGGTCTGAATCGCCTTGAAGCCTGCCTGTGCGATTTGCGGAAGATTTTCCTTGATGGTGTTAAAGCTCCATGTCCAGCAGTGCAAAATCGCACCGTCCTCGATTTTGTCGGGGAGACCGTAGGAAGCGCCGGTGCTTGCCTGCTCAACGGGAGCTGCCTGCGCGGTCGCGGCGAACGCTGCGGAGCCGAACGCCATCACACCTGCCAACACAAGGGAAAATCTGCGAGTGAAAGATTTTTTCATAGCTTTCTCCTTTTTTTATGTTTTAATCTGTAGGTCTGTCGCGCTCGATACGCGCCAAATCATTGCTTACTCTTTTGCGCACGCGTGCGTCGATGAGAAGGATAACCAGGCTGGAAACGCCCTCATAAATCAGCGAGACGCCGAAAAAGACCACCACCGATTGGGGGATAACGGTGTAGAATACGATGCAGAGAATGCCGAGAATGACGCCGATAATGGCGGCAATCAAAAAGAAATTCCAGCGCGGAAAGCCCATATAGCGGAGGTTGACGGCGCGTTTGATATTGACAAGCGCGTCAATCAGCAGCACGCCGCCGATGGCGTAGAACAAAATCTGCTGCATCAAATCCTGCGCGACCAGCGAGAAAATACCCAAGCCGATGGCAATAACGCCTGTGGCAAGCTCCAAAAAGAGATTGTCGTCGGCGTCCTTGTTCATAAAAAAGACGATAATGTTAATCACGCCGTAAATCAGCATAATCACGCCGAACACATCGTTGATGCCGTTGGCGACTGCCTGCGATTTTATCACCATAAACACGCCCAGCACGATGTAGGCGATGGACGCAATCACAAAGGTGCCGAGCATGGCGCGCTTGTTGGGGCGTTGCTTTTCAGGCATAGCGGTTCCTCCTCAGTCGATTCGTTTGTCGCAGAAGCCGCACATCTGCATGCCGAGCTTGCGGTAGCTCAAATGCGGCAGATACGGCTCGCTTTGGGTGATACATTTGGGGTTGTCGCAGCAGTGCTCGCACAGCTCCGTCTCACGCTCGGCAATCATAAAGTCCTCGTCCTGCAGCAGGAGAAGAATCAGCGCCATTCTGCCAAACATACCGTATTGCGCCTGCTTGAAATAGAGTGCGCGCGGATCGTCGTCAATGTCAACGGTGATTTCGTTGACGCGCGGCAGGGGATGGAGAATAATCATATCCTCTCTTGCGCGGCCGAGCTTTTCGTGGTCGAGCACAAACACATACTTCTGCGCCTCATATTCCGCTTCACTCTTAAAGCGCTCACGCTGAATACGGGTCATATAGAGCACGTCGAGGTCGGTAATCGCCTCCGCCAGATTGTGCGAGATTTCGTAGGGGCAGCCGTTCTTTTCAAGAATGTCGATGATATACAGCGGCACGCCAAGCTCCTCGGTGGAAATCAGCACAAAGGAGTTGCCTTCGTATTTGGCGAGGGTTTTGATCAGTGAATGGACGGTTCTGCCGTTGAGCAGGTCGCCGCACACGCCGATTTTCATGTGGTCAAGCCTGCCCTTTTCGCAGCTCAGCGTCACAATGTCGGCGAGTGTTTGGGTGGGATGCAAATGACCGCCGTCGCCGCAGTTGATCAGCGGCACCTGTGAGTAGAGAGAAGCCGCCATTGCCGTGCCCTCCACCGGATGGCGCATGGCGATAATATCCGCGTAGCCGCTGATAATAGAAACGGTGTCCTTGAGGCTTTCGCCCTTGGCGACCGAGGAGTTCATGGGATTGTCAAAGCCGATGGTGCGGCCGCCGAGCTTGAGCATCGCGGTCTGAAAGGACATCTGCGTGCGCGTGCTCGGCTCATAAAAGAGCGTTGCCAATATTTTTCCGTCGCAGGCGTGGCGGTAGTCGGCAGGACTCTGCATGATTTTGCGCGCCTTGCGAATCAGCTTGTCAATCTGCGCCACACTCAGCGCTTCGAGGTCAATCAAATTCTTGTTTAACATATTTTCACTACTTTCGCTATTTTCTTAATTGTATCAAATTCTGTACGAAATTTATTTCGAAAAAAGAAAATAATTAAAATAAAAAGACAAATTTTTCGTTAAAAAAGGCAATATCGCTCCGTTTTACCGACGGCGGTATTGCCAAAAAATCTGACCGTATGCAAATGCTTCTCAAAGCTTAAAATCGTCCGCCGTAAAGCTGCCGCTCAGCGAGACGGACGCCGGCACGCGCAGCAGCGGATCATAGGAGAACGACCGGCACTTTCCGTCCCGAATCGCCTTGCCCTTGGTGCATACAGGCGTGCTGCCTGTCAGGTCAGCGTGCTCGCAATAGGAGCAGTCGGTTGCGATATTTTTTCCAAAAAGCTTGTATTTCATGCAATCACCTCGTATAATACTACTATAACACATTTTTTTGCGGCTTTCAATAATTATTTTTACGGAGTGATGCAGTTATGATACAATTTCAGTCGGAAACCATGCGTCTGCACCATGCGGACACGGTGCCCTACTTGACTTATCGTTCTTTTGAAGAAATAAGCTTTATTCGCCACGCCTTTTCCACCCGATTGGGCGGTGTTTCCGAGGGCGAGTTTTCAACCATGAATCTGGCGTTCAACCGCGGCGACGATCCGGCGCGTGTCACCGAAAACTACCGCCGCCTTTGCCAAAGCGCCGGCTTTGATTTTGACTGTCTGGTCGCCTCGGCGCAGGATCACCACACCTTTGTCCGCGCGGTCACGGCAGCCGAGAAGGGAATCGGCATCACCAAGCCGCGCGATTTGGAGAGCGTTGACGCGCTGATTACCAACGAGTCGGGCGTGACGCTGGTGACCTACTACGCCGACTGCACGCCGCTCTGGTTTGTCGATACCGGGAACCGCGCCATCGGCTTGGCGCACGCGGGCTGGCGCGGCACCGTGGGCAGAATCGGTCAAAAAGTCGTGGAGAAGATGACCGCGCTCTACGGCACCGATCCGGCAAATATCCGCGCCGCGGTGGGTCCCGCGATTTCGGTCTGCTGCTATGAGGTCGATGAGCCCTGCGCGGCGCACTTTTTCGCTCTGGAGGGACTCGACAGCGACCGCTTTGTGTTCCCGAAGCAGGGCGGCAAATTCATGGTGGATCTGCTCGAAGCAAACCGCCAAATCCTGACGGCGGCAGGCGTTCCGGCGGAAAACATCACCGTCTCCGACGTCTGCACCAACTGCAACAGCGACCTGCTCTGGAGTCACCGCGCCACCAAGGGACGCCGCGGTACGATGTGCGCGTTTATGTGCATCAAATAATACAAACGTTTCTTCGAAAATACGCTTGCAAATTTCGAATAAATGTGCTATAATTCAGTTGATTTCATTTTTACCGGAGAAAAGAGAAGCACAATGGCTAGTGATAAAATTATTGTCAGGGGCGCCAAGGAGCACAACCTGAAAAATATCAGCGTGGAGCTGCCGCGCAACAAGCTCGTCGTCATCACGGGCTTGTCCGGCTCCGGCAAAAGCTCGCTGGCGTTCGATACGATTTATGCCGAGGGTCAGCGCCGCTATGTGGAGAGTCTCTCCAGCTATGCGCGCATGTTTTTGGGGCAGATGGACAAGCCGAACGTAGAGAGCATCGAAGGACTTTCGCCGGCTATCTCCATCGACCAAAAGACAACCTCCAAAAATCCGCGTTCCACCGTGGGCACCGTCACCGAAATCTATGACTACCTGCGCCTGCTCTACGCCCGTATCGGCGTGCCGCACTGCACGGTTTGCGGCAGAGAAATCCGCCAGCAGACCGTTGACCAGATTGTGGACAAGGTGCTGGAATATGAGGCAGGCAGCAAGATTCAGCTGCTTGCGCCCATTGTGCGCGGCAGAAAGGGCGAACACCAAAAGGTGCTCGACAGCGCGCGCAAGTCGGGCTTTGCGCGTGTGCGCGTGGACGGAATCATCTATGATTTATCCGAGAAAATTCCGATAGAGAAAAATAAAAAGCACAATATCGAGGTCGTCGTCGATCGCCTTGTCATCAAGCCGGACATCGCCTCGCGCCTGTCCGACAGCATCGAGACCGCCTCCAAGCTCAGCGGCGGTCTGGTGATGGTGAGCTTTGTCGGCGGCGAGGACGTTGTTTTTTCGCAAAAATACGCCTGTCCGGAGCACGGCGTGAGCATAGAGGATTTGACGCCGCGCATGTTTTCGTTTAACAATCCGTTCGGCGCCTGTCCCAAGTGTACGGGCTTGGGCGTTTTTCTCAAAATTGACGAGAACAAGATTATTCCCGACCGCGAAAAGAGCATTGCGCAAAACGGCATCAAGGGCAGCGGCTGGGCGATGGAGGGCAGCCAGATTGCCGCCATGTATATGGAGGCGCTGGCGCGGCGCTACAAGTTCTCGCTCACCGAGCCGATCAAGAACATTCCCGACGACGTGGTGAACAAGATCCTCTACGGCACCGGCGGCGAAAAGCTAACAATCCACCGTCAGTCCGCCTACGGCAGCGGCACCTACGAGCGCGAATTTGAGGGCGTCATCACCAATCTTGATCGCCGCTATCACGAGAGCAGCTCCAACTGGGTCAAGGATGAAATCCGCAGCTATATGACCGAAATTCCCTGCGACGCCTGTCACGGCGAGCGGCTTTCGCGCGAGAGCCTTGCCGTCACGGTCGGCGGCGTGAATATCTCCGATTTCTGCAAAATGTCCGTGGTGGACGCGCTTGCATTTGTCAAAGGCTTGCAGCTGACCGAAAAGGAAGCCATCATCGGCGAGGAGATTATCAAGGAGATTATCGAGCGCCTGAACTTTCTCAAAAGCGTCGGCTTGGGCTACCTGACCCTTTCGCGCTCCTCTGGCACGCTTTCGGGCGGCGAGAGCCAGCGCATCCGTCTGGCGACGCAAATCGGCAGCTCGCTGATGGGCGTGCTCTATATTCTCGACGAGCCGAGCATCGGTCTGCACCAGCGCGACAACGAAAAGCTGCTCGGCACGCTCAAACGTCTGCGCGACCTCGGCAACACCGTGATTGTAGTGGAGCATGACGAGGAGACGATGTACGCCGCCGATACAATTGTGGACGTGGGTCCCGGCGCCGGTATTCACGGCGGACAGATTGTCTGCACCGGCGACGTGGAGACCATCAAGGCGTGCGCAGAATCCGTTACCGGACAGTATCTCAGCGGCAAGCGCTGTGTGCCGGTTCCCGAAAAGCGGCGCAAGGGCAATGGCTTCTTTTTGGAGATTCGCGGCGCCGCGGAAAATAATCTCAAAAATATCAACGTCAAAATTCCGCTCGGCGAGCTGGTCTGCGTCACCGGCGTGTCCGGCTCGGGCAAAAGCTCGCTTATCAACGAGGTGCTCTACAAAACTCTTGCGCGTGAGCTGAACCGTGCCAAAACCGTCTCCGGCAAATACAAGGAGCTGATCGGCTTGGAGCATTTGGACAAGGTGATTGAAATCGACCAAAGCCCCATCGGGCGCACACCGCGCTCCAATCCGGCGACCTACACCGGCGTGTTCAACGACATCCGCGCCCTCTTTGCCGAGACGCAGGACGCCAAAATGCGCGGCTACGGTCAGGGACGCTTCTCCTTCAACGTCAAGGGCGGCAGGTGCGAGGCGTGTCAGGGCGACGGCATCATCAAAATCGAAATGCACTTTCTCTCCGACGTCTATGTGCCCTGCGAGGTCTGCAAGGGCAAGCGCTACAACCGCGAGACGCTGGAGGTCAAATACAAGGGAAAATCCATCAACGATGTGCTGGAGATGAGCGTGGAGGAAGGAATGGAATTTTTTGCCAATATTCCCAAAATCCACCGCAAGCTCAAAACGCTCTTTGAGGTCGGCTTGGGCTACGTCAAGCTCGGTCAGCCTGCCACCACGCTTTCCGGCGGCGAGGCACAGCGCGTCAAGCTCGCCACGGAGCTGAGCAAGCGCAGCACCGGCAGGACGATTTATATTCTCGACGAGCCGACAACCGGTCTGCATATTGCCGACGTACACCGTCTGGTGGACGTTTTGCAGCTCTTGGTCGAGGGCGGTAACACCGTGGTGGTGATTGAGCACAACCTTGACCTGATAAAAACAGCCGACCACATCATCGACCTCGGACCCGAGGGCGGCGACATGGGCGGCAGGGTGATTGCGCAGGGAACCCCCGAACAGGTGGCGCGCAATCCAAAGTCCTTTACAGGCATGTATCTAAAGCCCTTGTTAAAAGCAAAGTAATCAGCGGTAAAATATGCCTGCGCCGGTCAGCGGCTGACGGCATTTGCCGCAGCGATAGCGCTCGGGGTGG
>CAMJOD010000086.1 GCA_946407465.1 uncultured Clostridia bacterium | reverse complement strand
GTTTGCCGAAAAACAGAACGTATCAAAAGGCGGATTGGATGCAACGTCACGTTGCCGCCGTTGCGTTGTCATATGTTAGCCTATCGGATGATAGCGTGTTTGGCGTTGAGCAATAAGGGTGCGTGCGTAGTTCATTTTAAGCTCAACGTTTGGTTCCGCCGTTTCGGACGTTTGCCGAAAAACAGAACGTATCAAAAGGCGGATTGGATGCAACGTCACGTTGCTATACACCAAAAAGTAAATCGGTGTAGGAAGGATACGGCCAGTATTCCGCCGCGGTTTGTGTTTCCATGCTGTCGGCAACCTCGCGCAGGGCTTCCATCTTGGCAAATACCTTGTTGCGGTAGGCGAACGCCTTCTCCAAATTATCCTCAATCGCGGCTGCTGCTGCGGTTTCCTGCTCCAGCTCCGCGGTCAGCCTGACAAACTGCTCCTGCTTTTGGGCAAGGCTTTGAATGAGATTCAACTCCACATTGACGGGAATACTGTCCGACAGCGCCTTTTTGGCGAGCGCCGCGTCTGTCAGCTCGCGGACGTATGCCGTCACCGCCGGCGTAATCTCCTTGTTCGCCATATCCGCCATTGTCAGCGCTTCGATATTCAGCTGCTTGCTGTAGGTTTCAAGGTCAATTTCATAGCGAGCGCGAAGCTCCTGCTCGGTGCAGATATTGTGCTTGACAAAGAGCGAGACGTTCTTTTCCTCCATAAAATGTGAAAGCGCTTCGGGCAGGGATTTCATATTCAAAAGACCGCGCTTTTCGGCTTCCGCTACCCATTCCTCGGAATAGTTGTCGCCGTTGAAGATGATGCGCTGATGTGCGGTCAGCGTGTCCTTAATCAACGCCCTGACAGCGGCGTCCGTATCATCCGCGTCCTTCAAGGCATCATAAAACTGCGCCAGCTCCTCCGCTACCATCGTGTTGAGCATGTAGTTGGGGCACGCGATATTCAGCGAAGAGCCGAGGGCGCGGAACTCAAACTTGTTGCCGGTAAAGGCAAAGGGAGAGGTGCGGTTGCGGTCGGATTTGTCCTTTTTGAAGTCCGCGAGCACGTCAACACCGGTCTGCATACGCGCCGCTTTGTGGCTGTGATAGTCCTCGCCGTTGATGATGGAATGTACCAGCGCGTCCAAATCGTCGCCGAGATACATCGAGATGATGGCAGGCGGCGCTTCGTTGGCGCCCAAGCGGTGGTCGTTGCCTGCGGAAGCGACCGTGATTCTGAGCAAATCCTGATACTCGTCAACCGCCTTGACAATCGCCGCGAGGAACAGCAAAAACTGCGTGTTTGTTTCGGGATGCTTGCCGGGAGAAAGCAGATTTTCGCCGGTGTTGGTCGAAATCGACCAGTTGTTGTGCTTGCCGCTGCCGTTCACACCCTTAAAAGGCTTTTCGTGCAGCAGGCAAACCAAGCCGTGTTTTTCGGCAACCTTCTGCATGATTTCCATGGTCAGCTCGTTGTGGTCGGTGGCGATGTTGGAGGTCGTAAAAATCGGCGCCAGCTCGTGCTGCGAGGGAGCCACCTCGTTGTGCTTGGTCTTGGCAAAAATGCCCAGCTCCCAGAGCGCTTCGTCCAAATCCTTCATATAGGCAGCGACGCGCGGCTTGATAGCGCCAAAATAGTGGTCCTCCAGCTCCTGACCCTTGGGAGCCTTTGCGCCGAACAAGGTTCGTCCGGTGAGCTTGAGGTCAACGCGCTGATCATATAAATCCTTGTCAATCAAAAAATATTCCTGCTCGGGACCAACGGTGGTGGCAACGCGTGTGACGTCGGTTTTGCCGAGCAAATGCAATATTTTGACGGCTTCGGCGCTGAGCCGCTCCATTGAGCGCAGCAACGGTGTTTTTTTATCGAGAACCTCGCCGGTGTAGGAACAAAACGCGGTGGGGATATACAGGGAACCGTCCTTGACAAAAGCCGGGGAGGTCGGATCCCAGGTGGTGTAGCCGCGCGCTTCAAAGGTGGCGCGAATGCCGCCGCTGGGGAAGGAGGACGCGTCCGGCTCGCCCTTGATCAGCTCCTTGCCCGAAAACTCCATAATCACGCCGTCGGCGCAGGGCTGAATAAAGCTGTCGTGCTTTTCGGCGGTGACGCCGGTCATCGGCTGAAACCAGTGTGTAAAGTGTGTGCAGCCCTGTTCGACCGCCCAATCCTTCATGGCGTTTGCCACAACACTGGCAACGCCGCTGTCCAGCGGTTCGCCGTTTTCAATGGTCTTTTTCAGCGCCTTGTAGGTGCTGCCGGGCAGTCTCTCGCGCATGACCTTGTCGTTAAACACTTTGCTTCCGAAACGTTCGGGTACATTTGTCATAACTATCTCTCCTGTTTTCTGTCTTAACAAAGCAAAAGGCGCTGATAGCTCTTACACGAGCCATCAGCGCCATTGCTGTGTCATTGGCGTTATTATAGCGCATCGTTAAAAGTTTGTCAATAGAATTTGCAAGAAAATTTTATAATCTTGCAAATAGCACAAAAAGAAATGACGATTTAGCGGAAAATTCGCCGTCAAGATGAATTATAAACTAAAATTAATTGCAAAAACCTCTTGACAAGCGCTGCTCGATGGTTATATAATACGAATGTCATTTGCTTTTGCAAGTTTTGTGCTGTAAAATTGCAAAAGCCAAACGGACGGAAAGGATTGATTTTCATGACACCACTTGCTGAAAATCCCGTAAGCAGAGAACATATGATGAAAAACTCCCTTTATTCTCCCTCCTTTGAGCACGACAACTGCGGTATCGGAGCGGTAGTAAATATCAGGGGTTTTGCGTCGCACGCCACTGTGGAGAACGCGCTGACGATTGTAGAAACGCTGGAGCACCGCGCAGGCAAGGACGCCGAGGGAAAAACCGGCGACGGCGTGGGCATACTGTTGCAAATTTCGCATAAATTCTTTTCAAAAGCTGCAAAACAGCTGCATATTCCTATCCTTTCCGCGCGTGATTACGCGGTGGGTATGTTTTTCTTTCCGCAAAACGAGCTGCGGCGCAATCAGGCAAAAAGAATGTTTGAAAATATCGCCGAAAAAGAGGGCTTGAAGGTGCTCGGTTGGCGCGAGGTTCCGTCCAATCCGTCGGTTTTGGGCGCCAAGGCGCTGGAATGTATGCCGAACATTCAGCAGTGCTTCATCAACCGTCCCGAGGGCGTGCAGCGCGGCATTGACTTTGACCGCAGGCTCTATGTGGCGCGGCGTTTTTTTGAGCAGAGCAACGAGGACACCTATGTGGCGTCGCTGTCGAGCCGCACGATTGTCTACAAGGGCATGTTTCTGGTGTGCGATTTGCGCCGCTTTTATTTGGATTTGCAGGATCCCGATTATGAATCCGCCATCGCGCTGGTGCATTCGCGCTTTTCCACCAACACTTTTCCGAGCTGGCAAAAGGCGCACCCGAACCGCATGATGGTGCACAACGGTGAAATCAACACCATTCGCGGCAACGCCGACAAAATGCTCGCGCGTGAGGAAACCATGCAGAGCGAGCCGCTGATGGGCGACTTTGACAAGGTGCTGCCCGTGGTGAATCCCGACGGCAGCGACTCCGCAAGGCTTGACAACACGCTCGAATTTCTTGTGATGAGCGGCATGGACTTGCCGCTTGCCGTCATGATTACCATTCCCGAGCCGTGGGATAACAACCACGCCATGCCCCAAAAGGAGCGCGATTTCTATCAATATTACGCGACCATGATGGAGCCGTGGGACGGTCCCGCGTCGATTCTCTTTTCCGACGGCGACGTGATGGGCGCGGTGCTCGACCGCAACGGTCTGCGCCCCTCGCGCTATTATATCACCGACGACGATAATTTGATTCTTTCCTCAGAGGTCGGCGCGCTGCCTGTTCCTCCCGAAAAAATCGTCAAGAAGGAGCGCCTGCATCCCGGCAAAATGCTGCTGGTCGATACCGTGCAGGGACGGCTGATTGATGATGAGGAAATCAAAATGCACTACGCCTCGCGTCAGCCCTACGGCGAGTGGCTGGACGCGAATCTGATTCGCTTAAAATATTTGAAAATCCCAAACGCCAAGGTAGAGGAGCATCCGCGCCCCGAAAAGCGCAGGCTGCAAAAGGCGTTCGGCTACACCTACGAGGACGTGATGACGACCATTCTGCCGATGGCGCAAACCGGCGCGGAGCCGATTGCCGCGATGGGCAGCGACAAACCGCTCGCGGTGCTCTCCAAGCAGCCGCAGCCGCTCTTTAATTACTTCAAGCAGGTTTTTGCGCAGGTCACCAATCCGCCGATTGACGCTATCCGCGAGGAGATTGTCACCTCCACCACCATTTATATCGGCGAGGATGGCAATCTGCTCGAAGAAAAGCCCGAGAACTGCCGCGTGATGAAGGTTGTCAACCCGATTTTGACCTCCACCGGCATGCTCAAGCTCAAAAAGATGAACATTTCGGGCTTCAAAGTCGCCGTCATCCCGATTCTCTATTATAAAAACACCAGGCTCAGCAAGGCGATTAACCGCCTGTATATTGAAGCGGACAAGGCGGTCAACAGCGGCGCGAATATCCTGATTCTGTCCGACAGGGGCGTGGACGAAAACCGTCTGGCAATTCCGTCACTGCTTGCGGTCTCGGCGCTGCACCGTCATTTGGTCGTCACCAAGCGCCGCACCTCGCTTTCCATTGTATTGGAGAGTGGCGAGCCACGCGAGGTGCACCATTTTGCCACCCTGCTTGCCTACGGCGCGAGCGCTGTCAATCCGTATTTGGTGCACGAGACCATCCACGAGCTGATTCATGACGATTTGCTCGAAAAGGACTATTACGCGGCAGTGGAGGACTACAACGACGCGGTGCTGCACGGCGTGGTAAAAATCGCGTCCAAAATGGGCATTTCCACCCTGCAATCCTACCAAGGGTCAAAGAATTTTGAAGCAATCGGTCTCGGCAAGGAACTAATTGACGCCTACTTTACCGGCACGGTCAGCCGTATCGGCGGCATCACCTTAGAGGATATTGAACAAACCAATGACCGCCTGCACACCGCCGCCTTCGATCCGCTGGGGCTTTCGGTACAAGAGGATTTGCCCTCGCGCGGCAGCCATAAAATCCGCAGCGGCAAGGAGGAGCACCTCTATAATCCGCAGACGATTCACGCGCTGCAAACGGCGACAAAATATAACAATTACGACCGTTACAAGGAGTATTCCAGACTGCTGACAGAGGAAATGGATCCCGTCAGCCTGCGCGGACTGCTCGATTTCAACTACGCCGAAACCCCTGTTCCGCTTGATGAAGTGGAGAGCGTGGACAGCATTGTGCGGCGCTTCAAAACCGGCGCCATGAGCTACGGCTCCATCTCGCAGGAAGCGCACGAAGCGCTTGCCGTCGCTATGAACAAGCTCGGCGGCAAGTCCAATTCCGGCGAGGGCGGTGAGAGTCCGGAGCGCATCGCCACAAAGGGAACAGAAGAAAACCGCTGCTCTGCAATCAAGCAGGTCGCTTCCGGCCGCTTCGGCGTGACCTCGGCATATCTTAATTCCGCCGACGAAATCCAAATCAAAATGGCGCAGGGCGCCAAGCCCGGCGAGGGCGGTCACCTGCCCGGCAACAAGGTCTATCCGTGGATAGCCAAAACGCGCCACTCCACACCCGGTGTGTCGCTGATTTCACCGCCGCCGCACCATGATATTTATTCGATTGAGGATTTGGCGCAGCTGATTTACGACCTCAAAAACGCCAACAAAAAAGCGCGGATTTCCGTTAAGCTCGTCAGCGAAGCAGGCGTCGGCACCGTCGCGGCAGGCGTTGCCAAGGCTGGCGCGGAGGTTATCCTCATTTCCGGCTATGACGGCGGCACCGGCGCCGCGCCGCGCAGCTCTATCTATAACGCCGGCTTGCCGTGGGAGCTGGGACTTGCCGAAGCGCACCAGACCTTGATACTCAACGGCTTGCGCGACAAGGTGATTATCGAAACCGACGGCAAGCTGATGACCGGTCGTGATGTGGCGATTGCCGCCATTCTCGGCGCGGAGGAATTTGGCTTTGCAACCGCGCCGCTGGTGACGCTCGGCTGTGCCATGATGCGCGTGTGTAATCTGGATAGCTGTCCCTTTGGTGTGGCTACGCAGAACCCCGATTTGCGCAAACGCTTCAAGGGCAAGCCCGAATATGTGATGAACTTTATGCTGTTTATCGCACAGGAGCTGCGCGAGTATATGTCCAAGCTCGGCGTTCGCACCGTTGATGAACTGGTCGGCAGAACCGACTTGTTAAAGCAAAACGACCGCGACGGCAAAATTGACCTGTCGCTGCTGCTCAACACCGGTTTTGCAGGCGAAACCATCAGCTATACGCATAAAAATAAATACGATTTCAAGCTTTCCGAAACCCTTGACGAGCGCGTTATTTTGAAAAAACTGAAAAAGGCGAAGAAAATTGAAATCGACGTCAAAAACACCGACCGCTCCGTCGGCACCGCCTTTGGTTCCGAAATCACCAAAAAGCACGGCGACGCCCTGCCTGATGACACTTATCAGATTGTATGTAACGGCGCAGGCGGTCAGAGCTTCGGCGCGTTCATTCCGAACGGCTTGACCATGGAGCTGCGCGGCGACAGCAACGACTACTTCGGCAAGGGACTCTCCGGCGGCAAGCTGATTGTCTATCCGCCCAAGGGCAGCCGCTTCAAAGCCGAGGAAAACATCATTGTCGGCAACGTCGCCCTCTACGGCGCGACAAGCGGCAAGGCGTTCATCAACGGCGTGGCAGGCGAGCGCTTCTGCGTGCGCAATTCGGGTGCGACGGCGGTTGTCGAGGGCGTGGGCGAGCACGGCTGCGAATACATGACCGGCGGCAAGGTCGTCATTCTCGGCAGAACCGGCAAAAATTTTGCCGCAGGCATGTCCGGCGGCGTGGCGTATGTCCTCGACGAGCACCACCACCTTTACAAGCGCCTGAATAAAGAATTAGTAGCATGCGGCGAGGTAACGGAGCAGCGCGATATTGACGAATTAAAAGCGTTAATTACAGAACATGTTGCCGCGACAAACAGTGAAAAGGGCAGACGGATTCTCGACAATTTCACGGACTATCTGCCGCTTTTCAAAAAGATTATTCCGCACGATTATCAAATGATTACCGAAGCGATTGAGCAAAATGAGCGCAAGGGTATGGATGCCGAAGCGTCCAAAATCGAAGCGTTCTATCAACTGATTCACCAAAGACAGGAGGAGAGCTAAATGGGAAATCCCTTTGGATTTATGGAATACGAACGACAGGACGCGCCGGCTGTGAGCGCCTTGGAGCGTATTCGGCACTACAACGAATTTCACACGCCGCTCTCCGCAGAGGAACAAAAGCGACAGGGCGAGCGGTGCATGCACTGCGGCGTGCCGTTTTGCCAGTCGGGCTTGCCGATAAACGGCATGCTTTCCGGCTGTCCGCTCAACAACCTGATTCCCGAGTGGAACCATCTGGTCAGTCTCGGCGCGTGGAAACAGGCGTATCAAAGACTAAAGCTTACCAATCCCTTTCCTGAATTTACTTCACGCGTTTGCCCTGCACTGTGCGAAAAAGCCTGTACCTGCGGGGCAAACGGTGAAGCGGTCACCGTCAGGGCGAACGAATACAGTATTATCGAAAACGCCTATCTGGAGGGCTATGCGAAGCCCAATCCTCCCAAAATCAGAACCGGCAAGCGCGTGGCAATTGTCGGCTCGGGACCTGCCGGCTTGGCGGCAGCCGATTTGCTCAACAAAAGAGGGCACAGCGTCACCGTCTTTGAGCGCAGCGACAGACCCGGCGGGCTTTTGATGTACGGCATTCCCAACATGAAGCTCGAAAAGCAGATCGTCGAGCGCAAGCTCAG
>CAMJOD010000085.1 GCA_946407465.1 uncultured Clostridia bacterium | reverse complement strand
TGCGGAAAATAGACCGCAAAGATTGTCTACTTTTTATTAGGTATTAGTATTAAGCAAGCACTGTTTAATTCAGGCGTGAATGAATAAATCGTTCCTTAATTATAGTATATCACAAAAACAAATGCTGTCAATATAATCAAATGTCTTTTGTTTATAATCGTCGCTAATACTATTCCGGCTCCAAATGAATCACGATCAGCTCGCGCGGATTGCCGAAGCGCGGCACAAAAAAGGTGTTGGAGCAGCCTGCGGACACGACCAAACGGTTGTCAAACACACCGCGGTCGTATTTTGGCAGCAAGCCGCTGCTGGACGAGAACACGCCCCTGCCGAACAGCCTGATTTGACCGCCGTGGTTGTGACCGGCGAGCACCAGGTCCGCTGTGCGCACAGTGGGAATTTTGTCGTAAAATTCGGGATGGTGGCACAGCAGCAGCCGAAAGCCGCTCTGCTTCACAAAGTCCTGCAGCCATGCTTCGTCGGCGTTGGTGGAGAGTCCGCCGATGTGCAGCACCGTGCCCTTTGCGGAAAAATCGGTTCCGGCGTTGTCGAGCAGTGTCGCGCCGCAGGTGCGCAGCATGGCGTAGTCCTCCTCCGTGAGCTGCTCCTCATGGTTGCCCAGGCTGACAAACACCGGCGCAATCCCAACCGCCTGCTCCATAAACCGCTGCACGCTCTCGGGCTCCTGACGGTTTGCGCGGCGGCTGAACAGCGAAAAAATGCCGTCGGCTGCGTAGGCGAGCACATACACAACCGTGCGCAGCAGACTGTGCCTGCGGCGGAAGCGCTCGTCGGTTTCGCCGTTCTTGAAACGCTCAAAGCTGTCGCCCGTCACGGCAATCAAATCCGGCTGCACCGTTTGCAGCAGCGCCAAAATATCCGCCGCGTCTCGCTCGTGCAAATCCGACACCTGGGCAATCGTGAGCGGCTGTCTGAGCTGCGGAACCGTCAGCCTGTATTCTGTCAACACTGCGTTTTTTGCCATACACGTCTCTCCGTTACTTTTTCATAGGGGTATTCTACCCTTTAAAAATCTACTTGTCAACCCCTATATTCTATGCGGCGGCTCGCGCCGGCAGAACCAAATATAAAACAAAAGGGCAAGAGAAAGTCCGGCGGCAGTCAGCCGTCCGAGCAAATCTCTCACCCAAAACAAAAATCATCTCAATATTCTCATCAAACTATTTAGAATTTTACCGTCTCCGTCTCCACATGCGCCTCGCCGTCCATCACGCAGACAGACAGGGTGTAGCCGCCGAGGGACTTGGTTTGCATATGATAGGTGTGCCCGTCCTCGCAAAAGACGCTGCCGCACACGTCCACGCTCTTGGCTGCGCGGTGAAAGCCCTTTCCCATGCATTTGAGGAGGGCTTCTTTTTTTGTCCAAAGCGCATAGAACAACGCCTGCGGGTCGCTGCTTGCACGCAAAAGCGCCATTTCGGCGTCGGTGTAGACCACCTTGCCCAGCCGCAGCACGTCCGCTTGGCGGTGCTGTTCGATGTCGCAGCCGATTTCGGTGTCGCCGACAGCCAGCAGCACCCAGTCGCCGCTGTGAGAAAGATTAAAGCACACGCCGCTTTTGGCGCGCGGTTTGCCGAATGTATCGACAAAAACCTCGGCGTCACCCAAAAAACGGCGCAGGAGCAAGCCGCCGGCTATGCAGCGCTTTTTGTCAGCGGAAAACCTGTAGCGGGAGGCTTTTTCGGCGCGTTCAGGTGAAATCAGCGGAATGTGCCCGTCGGTAATATCCTGAATATTCGTGAGATATAGCTTCATAATTTCAGTGCGTCCCAAATATACTGTTGTAGGCTACGGCTTGCGCAGCTTTTCCATGCACGAAGCGCAGATGTGCTTGTCCATAAAGGGCGTCAGATTTTCCTGCGCGTTGCAAAAAACACATTTTGCCTCCGCCTTGCGAATGGTAATCTGCTCCTCGTCGGCGTTGATTTGCAGCACGTCACCCGGATTGATGTTCAAATGGCGGCGAATATCCTTGGAAATCACAATTCTTCCTGCCTTGTCAATTTCACGGAAATTGGTGTAAATCATCAAATCACATCCGTTTCTGTAGTTTTGCATATTGCATTTATTGCTTTTATTCTACCATATTACAGTTTAAATGTCAATGAATCTTGCGCTTTTTGTGAAATATTGTTTTAAGCAAGCAATCAAAGTCGAATCCTGTCGAAATAAAAGGCAACTTTTCGTGAGGTGAAATCCGTGCTCAATTATATCTGGAGCTTTCTCGTTGTTTTCAGCTTCGTCTGCGCCGCGCTGCTCGGCAACACAGAGGCGCTCTCCAAGGCGTTTGTTGACAGCGCCGCCGACGCCGTGCAGCTGCTGCTGACGCTGGCAGGCGTGATTTGCCTGTGGTCGGGGCTGATGAAAATCGCCGAAAAAAGCGGTCTGACCAATTTGGCGGCACGGCTGTTTGCGCCGCTGCTGCGCAGGCTGTTTCCGCGTCTGGACAAAAACAGCGCCGCGCTCGAAGCCATCACCATGAACATCACCGCCAACCTGCTCGGGCTGGGCAACACCGCCACGCCGCCGGGGCTGAAAGCCATGCGCGAGCTGCACGCCCTGAACGGCAACAGCGACACGGCGAGCGACGAAATGGTGCTCTTTGTCGTCATGAACACCGCCTCCCTGCAACTGCTGCCTGCCACGCTGGGCGCACTGCGCCAAAGCACCGGCAGCGCCGCGCCGTTTGAAATCCTCGTGCCCGTCTGGATAAGCTCCGC
This sequence comes from uncultured Clostridia bacterium, assembly GCA_946407465.1. Lineage (GTDB taxonomy): Bacteria > Bacillota > Clostridia > Oscillospirales > Acutalibacteraceae > Ruminococcoides. Next base: position 5,133 of record CAMJOD010000085.1, on the reverse strand, counting down.
CTGTGCGCTGGCGGTCGCGCTGAGCCTTGCCCTTGCCGGAAACCATTTGAAAAGGAGAAGCCTATGTCCCTCATCATGCCCGTCTTTGCGGTGACCATTATCGTGTTCGGACTCGTGCGCCGCGTGCCGGTGTTTGAAGCGTTTTTGACCGGCGCGAGAGAGGGCGCGCAGACACTCCTGCGGATTGCGCCGACCATTTTGGCGTTGATTTTCGCGGTCGGACTGCTGAAAAGCAGCGGCGCGGTGGCGGTCATCAACCGTGCGCTCGCGCCGGCTGCCAACGCGGTCGGGTTTCCTGCCGAGGTGGTGCCCATGGCGCTGCTGCGGCCGGTGTCGGGCAGCGGCTCCTCGGCGCTCCTGATGACGGTGCTGCAGGACTACGGCCCCGACAGCTTTGCCGGACGCGTCGCCTCGGTGCTGGCAGGCTCCAGCGAGACCACGTTTTTTGCCACCACGATGTATTTTGGCAGCGTCGGCGTCAAAAAAATCCGCCACACGCTGCTCGCCGCCATTGCCGCCGACGTGACCGCCATGCTCGTCAGCGCGGCGACGGTGCGCCTGTTCTTTGGGTAGCAAAGTTGTAACCAAATGAGCAATAAATGTCCTTGACAGATGTTTTATACAATTTGTAGATTTTTATGTGGAAACATTTTTACAAAAAGTTGGTTCGAAAAAAGAAAAATAAACCGTTTTTGTGAAAGCTCGCGTCTGCTTTGGGTTTATACGTGGAAAACTCCCCTTGCTTTTAACACTTTCAACAGAGTTTTCCACATTATATTGAAATTAAGGAATTTTACTATTTGTATAATTTCTAATGAAGAATTTTAACCATGCACCTTCTGTGCCCAAGCAAAAGCTACAATTTTGTAACCTGTAGGTGAACCTCTTTGAATCGAAAGCTCTTGTTTCTCGAAATAGCAGGCTGCGCGTTTGTCGCCTGCGGCTCGCTCTTTATGCGGCAGCTCTACACCCTCTGCGGCGGCGAGCTGCCGGGCATTCTCTTTGGCGCGGTCAACGGCAGCATTTGGGAGGCGTGCAAGACCCTTCTCCTGCCCTATCTGCTCTGGGCTGTCCTCGAAACGCTCTCGCTGCGCCTGCGCGTGCACCGCTTTACGGTGGTCAAAACGCTGGCGCTCTACACGCTCGGCTTTGTCTATCTCTCGCTGCGCGTCGCCGGCTGCGCCGACCTGTTCGCCTCGGCAATCGCCGTCGCGGCGGCAACACTGTGGAGCCTGTTTCTCTACCACGCAGGCGTGCCGCTGCGCTGGCTGTTCGCGCCGTCGCTGGTGCTGCTGTTTTTGTTTGTGGCGCTCTATTGCAGCCTGACGCCCTTTCCGCCGCACACGGCGCTGTTTTTTGACAAAGCCACCGGCATGTACGGCATTCTTCCGCGCAGCTACGACTACGGCGCCGCCGCGTTGGACGCATGGTTTCCGCAGTAGAAATTCGTTTTAATTCTATATTAGAATATAAACCGCCGTTCCCGTATGGTATAATAAAAGGGATTACAAAAACTACCACCCGTTTGCGAGGAATGTATATGAAAGAAAAAACCAACGAGCCCAAGCCGGACGTGATTGCCGGAAGAAATCCTGTGAGCGAGGCGATTCGCAGCGGCAGACCGATTGACAAAATTTTGGTGGCGCGCGGCGAAAAAACCGGCGCTGTGGTGGGGATTCTTGCCAAGGCGCGCGAAAAGCAGATTCCCGTCAAGGAGGCTGACCGCGTCAAGCTCGACTTTCTCAGCGGCAGCGCGCCGCACCAGGGCATTATTGCGCTGGCAGCCGCCAAGGAATACAGCACCGTGGAGGACATTTTGGCTTATGCCGCCGAAAAGGGCGAGCCGCCGTTTTTGGTGATTCTCGACGAGTTGGAGGATCCGCACAACCTCGGCGCGATTATCCGCACCGCCGAGTGTGCCGGTGCGCACGGCGTGATTATTCCCAAGCGCCGCAGCGTGGGACTGAGCTACACGGTCGGCAAGGCGAGCGCCGGCGCGGTGGAATATATGCGCGTGGCGCGTGTGACCAACATCGCCAGCCTGCTGGACGACCTCAAAAAGCAGGGCGTCTGGATTTACGGCGCGGACATGAACGGCACCGACTACACCGGGTGCGACATGTCCGGCGCGTGTGCGCTTGTTATCGGCAACGAGGGCAAGGGCATGGCGCGTTTGGTGCGCGAAAAGTGCGACGTGATTGTTTCGCTGCCCATGAAGGGGCACATCAATTCGCTGAACGCCTCGGTCGCCGCCGGTATTCTGATGTACCACGCGCTGAAAAGCAGAAGCTAGAAAGGATGTGGCAGCATGTCGGATTCCCCTAACGAACACAACAGCGAGCAGACCAATCCCAAGATCGTAGACATATTCAGCAAATCGGACAGGCAGCCGCGCCTGTTCAACGATAATCCGCTCGATCCGCAGGTGCAGCCGCAGCCGGACGCCGACACGGCGATTGTGGGAGAAAAAACCGCCGCCACCATGCAGGCAGAGCTGATGATAGATGACAGCGACGGCGCCGACGCCGTGACGCAGGCGCAGGAGGACAAAATCGTCACCCTCGCGCCCGAATACGACGCGGACACGCAGTTTGCCGGAGAGGTGCTGGACAAGCTGGACACCTTTCAAGATCCCTCCGAAATCAGAACCTTTCACACCATTGACATACGGCTGGAAGAAAAAAAGGAGCCTGAGCCGCCCGAGCCGCCCGAAGCGCCCCAAGAGGACAAGCAGGCGGCGCGCGTTGTCGCCAAGGTGCCGGTGTACCGTCCCGACGAGCCTGCCAACCTGCTGAACGTCAAGGCAGGAAAATTTTCGGAGGTCGTCGGGCGCGAATACGAGGCGTATCTCCGCTCCAACGACCCGGTCATCTCGGCGCACACACGCCGTCCGTCGCCGCAGGCGGCACAGCCTGCCGCACCGCCTGTGCCGCAGGAATCGACGCAGGAAAAAATTCTCGGCGCGGTCGTCGGCTTTTTCTCCAAGGAGGAGACGCCCAAGGAAGCGCCGCAAAAGGAAAAGCCCAAGCCCGTGGAGGACTACACCTCCGAGGAGGACGAAAAAAGCATTCGCTTTGAGCTCAGCGAGAGCATGCGCAAGCTGTTTTTCCGCACGGTCATCTCGGGCGTGATTGCGCTGGTCGCCATTGCGATTTCAGTCGTCACGCGGATTCTGCCCGAAGCCCTGATTGCCGCCATTCCCGTTGCACCTGCCGCCTACGCGGTCTTTAACTTCCTGCTGGTCGGCTCGTCCATGGTGCTCAACCGCGTCTCGGTAACGGGCGGTCTGACGCCCCTGATCAAGCTCAAGGGCAACTCCGACACCGCCGTTGCCGTTGCGAGCTGCGCGGCGTTGATTCAAACCATTGTGGCGTTTTTTGTCACGCTGGGCGACATGTCGCATTTCAGCGTCCACTACTACTGCTCCATTGTGTTGCTGGCGTTCTTCGCCAACAACCTCGGCAAGCTCTATCTGGTGCGGCGCGTCCGCGAGAATTTCAGCTTTTTGACCGCCAAGGGGCAAAAATACGCCGCCAAAATCTACAATAACGAGAGCGTCGCGCACAAAATGCTGAGCGGCACCCTCTCCGAAAACAATCTGATCGCCTATCAGCACAAGACAAAATTCGCCGCGAACTTCCTAAAAATTTCCTACGCGCCCGACCCGAGCGAGGACTTGGCGTCGCGTCTGGCGCCCGTCACCACGATTGCGGCGCTGGCGGTCACGCTGCTGTACGGCGTGCTCAAGGGCTCCGCCGCCGACGCGGTCAACACCCTCTCGCTGCTCACGGCGCTGTCGGTTCCGATTGCCACACTGCTGGCGGTCAATGTGCCGGTGCGCAAGCTCTGCCGCACGGTCAACGGCTACGGCGCCATGATTGCCGGTTTTCCGTCCATCAAGCAGTTCTGCGACAGCACCGCGATTATGATAGATGCGGAGGAGCTGTTTCCTGCCGACTCCATCGAGCTGGAGGGCATCAAAACCTTTGTGGAATATCAGGTGGACGAATCGCTGCTCTGCGGCATTGCGATTTTGAAGGAAGCGCACAACCCGATTGCCAACGCCTTTGACGCGGTTGTCAGCGAAACCAAGCAGACGCTGCCCGAGGTGGAGAGCGTGCTCTATGAGGACGGACTCGGCTTGGTGGGCTGGGTCAACAGCGAGCGCATTCTCGTCGGCTCGCGCAAGCTGCTGGAAAAATATCAGGTGAGAATCCCCTCGCGCACCGACGAAGAAACCTATCAGAGCGAGGGCAAGCAGGTCACCTACATCTCGCGTGCCGGCGGCACCGTCGCCATGCTGGTGACCGCCTACAGCGCCGACGCGGAGCTGCAAAGCGAATTGCAGCGCGCCGAGAAAAACGGCATCAGCTTTTTGATTCGCACCACCGACTACAACATCACCGACGAATTGGTCGCCAAGCTATACAACCTGTTCTACCGCAGCCTCAAGGTGCTCCCGACGGGACTCGGCAACGCGCTCCTCGAAGCGCAGAGCGTCACCGAAGAAAAATCGCGCTCCTACCTGATTACGCACGGCAAGACCGCAGGCTTGGCACGCGCTGTGTCGGGCTGCGTCCGGATCAAGCAGAACATCTCCATGGCGGTTATTATCCAGCTGATTGCCATCATTCTCGGGCTGCTGCTCTCCGTGCCGATTGTGCTCTACGCCGGTGTGAGCGTCATGGGTACCCTCGAGGTCGGCGTCTACGCCCTCTTCTGGACACTCGCCGCCGTCATAGCCCCCGCACTCCAAAAGCCCTGATTTTTAGCGCGGCTTTGGATAGCAGGCGGTTTTGGGGAACATCAGCAACGCCGCGTCAGAAAAGGATTTGGCGGTGATGTCGCTATTGCCTTTTAGAACGCGGCTATGCAGGTAATCTCCCTGTCAAACGTCTGATTCGCGGATTGGGTCAAGCGTCACGCTTGCGGACTGCCCGACGGCTCAGCCGTCCGCCGCGTCAGAAGTTGCTGTAACTTTTGTTTTGGCTATTGCCTTTTTGAGCGCGGCTATGCAGGTAATCTCCCTGTCAAACGTCTGATTCGCGGACTGCCCGACGGCTCAGCCGTCCAGCGTGTCGGGCGAACACATGGGTGTATAGTGTAGTAACATAGTTTACAGATTGTACAAGC
>CAMJOD010000084.1 GCA_946407465.1 uncultured Clostridia bacterium | reverse complement strand
TATGCTTTCGGTTATGTGCCTGTCTGTTTTTGGGGTGTTGTTTTTTCACAGCTCCTTTTCTTTTGCAAAAATTTACCAAATTGCCTAAAACCGCCTTGAATACTGAGCTTTTGCACAAGTTCGGTGTTCGGTTGGGAAAACATGGCAAAAGATAGTGTAATAAAACAAACGCTTCATAAACTGTCAAATAAACAGTCATTTATACTATCAAATAGTTTAAGACGTAAAATTCACAAGAAATTCTGAAAAATCGTGCCATGTGTGAGCGGATTTTCGCACATGGCACTATATTAAAAGCAGAAATAGTCCTGCCTGTTTCGTTTGATACAAAAAATAACAAAAACTATAAAAATCAACAAAAACAATACAATACAGTTGACAAAAATTCAAAAAATGGTATAATGTATCTGTTCGTTTGGTGAAAGTTGCGATTTTGTGTAGTACGCAGGAAAAAGAATAAAATAAATCGTGTGAATAATATAAGTTTATTTTTGACAAAATTTGCCGGAGAGAACAGAATTTTGGATAAAACGGCAATGCCCGAAGAAGCGTCGGCTCGCAGAAAACAATCCGACAGGCTCAGGATAATTGGTATGCTTTTGGATTAAAGAGTATTTTTATAGAGGCAAAGGTATGAAAAAGAACGTAAGCAAGGAAAATAAAAATACGGAGTTGCAAATCAATGTGATTCCGATTCTGAAAGAACTGCTCAAAAGGCTGTGGCTGATTGTGCTGGTCGGTCTTGTTGTCGGCGGCGCTGTGTTTGCAGGTGCCAAGTTATTTATAAGACCAACGTACCGAAGCGGATTTACTGCTTATGTAAACAATAAACAGAGCAAGCAAAGCACAGATTCTCTTACCAACTCCGATGTTGTCGCGTCAAAGCAGATTGTTTTGACGTATCAAAACATATTAACGTCCAATACCATTCTCACAGCGGCGGCGCAGTCGATAAATATTGATGTTTCATACGCTACGCTGCGCAGGTTGGTTTTTACCGAGATAAAGGATGAAACCGAGATTATTTCGGTGTATGTTGTATACACCGATCCGCGGGTAGCGTATGAATACGCGCAGGCAATCTCAAAAATCTCGCCGCAGTATATGTCGCAGATTGTAGAGGGAAGCTCGATGAAAATCATCGACTACCCCGAGTACAGCGAAGTAAAATATAAGCCGAGTTATTTGCAATTCGGAATCATAGGCTTTTTGATCGGCGCTCTGATTGTGATGGTACTGGTCATTATAAGGTTCTTTATGGACGATACCGTCAAGAGCGAGAGCGAGATTGAAAATGGTTTTGCGTTCCCTATATTGGGCGTTATTCCCGATATAACAAAAGCGTCAGACAAAAAGTCCGACTACTATTATTATGAAAAGGACGCAAAAACAGAACAAGTGGATATTTCCGAAGGTGAGCCCAAAAATGAAGAAAAAGAAAAATAACGAAACGGGAATATTTAATCCTAAAAAAATGCTGCTCTCGGATAAATCGGCGTTTTCCGTAAAGGAAGCTTACAAGACACTGAGAACAAACGTGATGTTTTCGCTTCCGGGCAAGGACAGCAAGTGTGTCGGAATTGTGTCTCCCGACAGAGGCGACGGCAAGAGCTCGATCGCGATTAACCTGGCAATATCCTTCTCTCAAATCAACAAAAGGGTTATTATCGTTGACTGCGACTTGAGACTCCCGACGATTGCCTCAAAATTAGGGATAGACGGAACGCCCGGCTTGAGTAACTTCCTCTCCGGCAACCAGGAAATAGAGCGTCCTCTTATCAGACGTTCAACAGAATTTGGCATTGATATTATGACCGCAGGCGATATTCCGCCCGATCCGACCGCGCTTATCAGCTCAAAGCAGATGGACGATTTTATCGCGCTGCTGAAAAAATACTATGACTATATTATTCTTGATTTTCCGCCCGTGACAATTGTCAGCGACGCGGTGTCCATTTCAAGCATCGTGGACGGATATTTGATTGTAATACGTCATAACGAATCGCAGTATTCAAAGATAGTCGAAATGCTGCGGCAGATGAACTTTGCGGACGCCAAGGTTATCGGCTTTGTGTACAACGGCAAAGAGGAACACAAGAAGTACTATAAAAAGGGCAAGTACAGCAAGTATTACAGCAACTACTATTATTATAAAAAGAATGACTAAGTGGGAAAATGAGGGACTGAGCAGCAATGTTTACAGAAAAAGATGTAACGCCTTTTGACAAAAAATTGTATTTGTCATCTCCGACCATGCACGGAGATGAGCTGAAATATATTCAGGAAGCATACGATACAAATTGGATGTCAACAATTGGAGAAAACATTAACGAAACCGAACGTCTTGTGGCAAAACGTCTCGGACGCAAAAACGCTGTTGCGGTTACATCAGGCACTGCTGCTCTCCATTTGGCGATGAGGACTGTGGAAATCGGCCGCGGAACCAAGGTGTTTTGCTCCGATTTGACCTTTATCGCGAGCGTCAATCCCGTTATCTATGAGGGCGGTATTCCGGTTTTTATTGATTCCGAATACGAAACGTGGAACATAGATCCCGACGCGCTCGAAGCGGCGTTTAAAAAATATCCTGATGTAAGGCACGTCGTGCTTGTGAATTTGTTTGGTACGCCCTGCAGATTTGACAGAATACATGAGATATGCAAAAGACACGGAGCTGTTATTATTGAGGACGCGGCAGAATCATTAGGCGCCTCTCACAAGGGAGTAAAAGCCGGTTCGTTCGGCGACGTGAGCATAATCAGCTTTAACGGCAACAAGATTATAACCGGATCGTCGGGCGGCGTGCTGCTGACAGATGATGATGACTTGGCGTGCACGGTGAAAAAGTGGTCTACGCAGAGCCGCGACTGCGCACCGTGGTATCAGCATTCGGAGCTTGGCTATAATTACCGTATCAGCAATATTGTCGCCGGCGTCATCAGAGGTCAAATGCCTTATTTGGACGAGCATATCGCCGAGAAAAAGGCAATATACAACAGATATAAAGAGGGCTTTAAGGACTTGCCTGTCAGTATGAATCCATATGCAGGGGACAGCGAACCCAATTTTTGGCTGTCGTGCATGACGGTGAATCCCGAAGCAATGTGTGAGCAAACCCGAAGCGCCTGCACATACACATACAAGAAAGAACACGGCAAATCCTGCCCGATGGAAATACTGGAGGCGATAAAAACGCTGAACGCCGAGGGCAGACCGCTGTGGAAGCCGATGCATTTGCAGCCGCTCTTTGAAAACTGCGATTTCATAACCGCAAGCGGCGATACAGGAAGCGATTTGTTCAGCCGCGGCTTGTGTCTCCCGAGCGACAACAAAATGACCGTATCGCAGCAGGACGCAATTATAAAAGTTGTCCGTTCCTGTTTTGAATAGTAATTGGAAGTGCAGGGCATGAACAAAAAAAAACGCGGATTATATGCATGCTTTTTCAAGCGCATGATTGATTTTCTGCTCTCCTTGCTTGCGATAATCATTCTGTCGCCTTTGCTGATTGTTTTAATCATTACCGGCGCGGTTGCAATGAGGGGCAATCCGTTTTTTGTACAGCAGAGACCCGGTATGATAGACAAAACAGGAAAAGAGAGGATTATTCATCTCATAAAATTTCGCACAATGACAAATGAACGTGACGCCGAGGGCAAGCTTTTGCCCGACGGGGAGCGGCTGAATAAATACGGCTTGTTTTTGAGAATGACCAGCCTTGACGAGCTGCCCCAGCTGTTTAATATTTTGACGGGCGGCTGTTCCATCATAGGTCCGCGACCGCTGCTGGTGCGATATTTAGAGAGATATTCCGAGGAGCAAAGGCGCCGCCACGAGGTCAGACCCGGACTCACCGGTCTCGCTCAGGTCAGCGGCAGAAACGCCTTGGATTGGCAGAGCAAATTCAAGCTGGATGTTTATTATGTAGATCATCTTTCCTTTGCGTTGGATTTAAGCATATTTTTTAAAACAATAAAGGTTGTCTTTTCCTGCCGTGATGTTAGCAGCTTAACCTCGGCAACGATGGAAGAATTTATGGGTAATCATTAAAGATGAAAAATAAAAGACTGATTATTATCGGTGCCGGCGGACACGGAAGGGTCTGTGAAGAGATAGCAGGCTTGTGCGGCTATCAAGAAAGGTTTTTTCTTGATGATAACAAAGACCGGCCGTCGGAGTTTGTGATTCTGGGGAATACCGCTGATTTTGAAAAATATATAGATGACAGCGAATTTTTTGTCGCCATCGGAGATAACCGTGCGCGCAGAAGGCTACAGGAAAATATAGTCCAAAAGGGCGGCGGCATGGCAACCCTGATACATCCGCAGGCGGTAGTGTCCGCGTCCGCCGTAATCGGCAAGGGCGCTGTTGTGATGGCAGGAGCCGTCGTCAACCCCGGAGCGGTTATCGGAGACGGCGTGATTATAAACACATGTTCTTCGGTTGACCATGAATGCAACATCGGCGCTTTTGTTCACATTGCCGTCGGCGCTCATCTTGCCGGTCTGGTAGATGTCGGCGAAAACACGTTTTTCGGCGCAGGCAGCACGGCTGTCAATCATATTTCTGTTTCGGCGGACACGATAATCGGCGCCGGAGCGGTTGTTGTCAATGATATTAAGGAGTCCGGTACGTATGTCGGCGTCCCGGCTGTAAAGATAAAATGAAAAAGATTTGCTATTGCACGACGATTCCGCTTACGATGGAAGCGTTTATTCTAAAATCAGCGGCGTATATCCACAACAACACCGATTGGGACATCAGCATAATCTGTTCGTATGATGAGAATTTTGCCGCTGAATTGCCCGACTATATCCACTATTATCCGGTCAGCATCAAGCGCGGAATCAGCTTTGACGGGCTCGGTGTAATCCGTCAGATGAAAAAAATATTTAAGCGCGAAAGGTTTGATTTGGTTCAGTATTCCACCCCCAACGCCTCGCTCTACGCCTCCATTGCAGCAAAATCGGCAAAAATTCCCGTCCGGCTTTATTGCCAGTGGGGAATGGTTTTTGCGGGCTTTTCAGGCGCCAAACGAAAAGTATTTTTGAGAGAAGAAAAGTTTGTATGCGACAACTCCACCTGGATTGAGCCCGACAGCCACAGCAACCTCGCTTTTGCAAGGAGCCTGAACCTGTATTCCGCGAAAAAAAGCTCCGTGATTTGGAACGGAAGCGCCTGCGGAATAGATTTGAATAAATTTGATATTAACCGCAAGGAAGATTATAAAAAGGAAATCCGCAGCCGCTACGGCATTTCCGACGACGCTTTTGTTTATATTTTTGTAGGCAGGGTTAACCGCGACAAGGGCATCAACGAGCTGCTCGAGGCTTATTACACCTTGCATAAACAGAAAAAAACATTTCTGTTTATTCTCGGCGGCAACGAATTTGAAGCCGGTGTAAACGGCGCTCTGTACAACAAATCCGTTGCAGACGAAAGCGTACTCTATACCGGAAAGGTCTCCGACGTTGAAAAATACCTTGCCGCCTCCGACTGCTATATTCTGCCGAGCTACCGCGAAGGCTTTGGAATGAGCGTCATCGAGGCGCAGGCGATGGGAGTTCCGGTTATCGTTACCGACATTCCCGGCCCGACCGACGGCATGCTTGACGGCAAAACCGGCTTGGTGGTGCCAAAGCAGGACGCTTCGGCATTGTGCGGCGCTATGGAAAAAATGTATGCCGACAGCGAAATGCGCCTGCGTTTCGGAAGGTCGGGACATGAATTTGTTAAAAACAACTTTGCACAGTCAAGGTTTTTTGAATATTTGTTGCAAGACAGAAAAAGATTGCTTGATAGGGAAGATGATAAAATCGGAGAAAGCGGAGCATGAGAGTTTTAATCATCGGAAAAAGAAGCTATATCGGCTCGCACATAAAAAGCCATCTTGAAAAACACGGATGCTTTGCAGATGAAGCGGACGCGGAGAACGACGAGTGGAAAACGGTTGACTATGCCGCGTATGATTCTGTCGTCCATGTTGCGGCGATTGTGCATCAAAACGCCAAAAACGCCGACGAGGCGTTGTTCGGCAGGGTGAATACCGAGCTTCCCGTTGAGGTCGCAAGGCTTGCAAAAAGCCGGGGCGTGCCGCAGTTTGTGTTTATCAGCACAATGGGCGTTTACGGCAAAGAAAAAACGCTGAAAAAGGCTGAAAGTATTATCCGCAAAGACACCTGCGAGGCTGCCACCGGCGGTTACGGCGGTAGCAAGCTGAGGGCTGAAAGAATACTAAAAACGCTTGAAACCGAAGGCTTCAGGGTTGCTGTGGTAAGACCGCCCAATGTCTACGGCCCCGGGTGCAGGGGCAACTATATTCCGCTGTTCAAAAAGCTTGCGCACAGCCTGCCGGTTTGTCCGTATGCGTATCCCGAAATAAAGCAGAGCATGCTGTATATTGACAATTTGTCTGAGCTGATCAGGCTGATTATATGTCAGAGAGAAGGCGGCTTGTTTCTTCCGCAGGACAACATGGCGCCCAGCTCCGTTGAAATGATTCGCTTAATCCGTTCCGCCAACGGAAAGACAACCGCCGAATCCAAATTTGCAGGCTTTCTTGTAAAGCTGTTCAGCGCGATTCCCGTTGTCAAAAAGATATACGGCGGTATTCAATACGATTATTCTGCTTCCGCCTGCTTTGATTATCAATACCAAATTGTCGGTTTTGAGGACGGGCTGAAGGCGTCCTGCAAATCATGTGAAACAGATACATAACAAAATGAAATATTCGATTATTGTCCCTATTTATAAGGTTGAAAAATATCTTCCTCAGTGTATAGAGAGTGTGCTGCGGCAGACCTTTGCCGACTTTGAGCTGATTCTAGTTGATGACGGTTCTCCCGACAACTGCGGCGCTGTCTGTAAGCATTACGAAGCGTCCGACAAAAGAGTGCGGATTATAACGCGCGAAAACGGCGGCTTGTCCGCGGCGCGCAACAGCGGCATAGCGGCTGCAAGAGGAGAATACCTTATCTTTTTGGATTCCGACGATTACTGGATTAACAAAAACGGTCTTGAGCTGATCGACAGAGCCGCCTCCGAAAACGCAGCCGATGCTGTTTTTTGGCTGTATAAAAAGGTTGAGGAGAATGATAACGCGTTTGCCGACGGCATACCGGAGGATTTTGCGGTCGATTTTGTCACGAACAAGTCTGTGCTGACGCCGTTTTTTCGCGACAAACGGCTCGTATCCTGCGCGTGGGACGTTGCCGTTTCCAAAAAACTGTTCGAAAACGGCAAGCTCGATTTTGAACCGGGCGTTTATTCCGAGGACGTTGAGTGGCTGGCAAGGTTGATTATGTGTGCCGAAAGCTTTGCCTTTGCCAAGCTTGTTTTGAATGCGTACAGGCTCCGCGGCAGCTCCATAACAAAAAATATCGGAGAAAAAAACCTTCAGGATTTAAACAGCCATTACGGCAAAATAGCCGGCTATATTGACAGCGCAGGCGAGGATACCGCAAGCGCCTTGAAAATATACCTCGGCGAACAGGCGGCAAACTATATACTTGCACTCGCGTCATTTGAATCGGACGCGGTCAAACCATACACCGAAAGCGAAGTTATCCGCTTTATCCGGTTTTGCAAATCAAAGCGCGCAAGGCTGGTGAAAGCATCCGCCGGCGTGTTCGGCGTGCCGGGTACGGTGTCTCTCATAAAAAAGCTTATTCTAAAACGCTGACGAACGCATCTGTGCGGCTTTGCTGACCGCCGGAATAAGAGGTTTTGATGAATATTCTGGTTATATCCTACGAAGCGTGGCGAGAAACAAACAACGGCGGCAATGTATTGTCCAACATCTTCAGCGCTTTTCCAAATGACAACATCGCGCAGATATATTGCAGCGGAGAATTGCCGGAAAACGGCATTTGCAAAAAATATTTTCAAATTTCAGATTCCATGCTTTTGACCCGACAAAAAGGGCGTCAGCTTGAAGAAAAGGATTATT
>CAMJOD010000083.1 GCA_946407465.1 uncultured Clostridia bacterium | reverse complement strand
GCCGAAATGCTGCTCCTGCCCGAGCTGCACAGCCACACCTACAACGCCATCATGCTGCCGCTTGTGTTCATGGGCATTACCGCCTATGTGCTCTGTCAGAACAAGCCGCGCGAGCTGTTTGCCGCCGTCTTTGTACCGGGGATTCTCTACTCGTTCTGCGTACACTACAGCTCCAACCAAAGCATTTATGTGATTGCGATGGCATTTGCCGCTGTCAACGTGGCGAGCCTGCTCTTCCTCGGTCAGCTTCTGCGTGAAATGCGCGAAACACCCGACAGCTTTACCTATCCCGTCGCCATGAAGCGGATTTGTGCGGTGTCGGTGGTCGCCATGCTCGTCATGCAGGGCGCGTTCCAAATCGGCTCCAAGGCACGTCATGTGTTCTGGGAAGGCAGCATTGACACCCTGCAATCGGAAATCACCGAGGGCCCTGCCGCCGGTGTGCTGACAACGCCGCAAAAGGCGCAGGAATACAACGAAATCTACCGCGATTTGTCCGCCTACTGGAGCATGGAGGAGGACAACCTGCTCATTCTCACTGAGCGCACCTGGACATATCTCGCCGCCGAAATGCCCTACGGCACCTATTCGGCTTGGATTTCGGGAGAAAAGCCCTCCACCATCGACCGTCTGCGGAGCTTCTATCAGCTCAATCCCGACAAGACGCCGCGCTACATTTATGTTCCCTCCAAATCAAAATGGGATATGAAGTGGCTCTTGGCGGAGCTGAAAAAAATGGGCTACACCGGTCAGCGAAAAAATGCCGGATATGCGTTTGAAAAACACTGAAACCTAATTGAAAACGGTGAAAGATACACGAAAACATCTTGTATTTTTCACCGTTTTATGTTATATTAAATATGTACAGGATTTTTGCCTGTCCTTCAAAAATTATATTAGAAACGAGGGAAGCATTTATGGATCACAATAAGCTTTATGAAATTTGGTGTGAAAACGCCACAGAAGATCAAGACTTAGTGCAGGAGCTTGCCGGCATCAAGAATGATGACGAAGCCATCTTCGACCGCTTTTATACCTCGCTGCAGTTTGGCACCGCCGGTTTGAGAGGTGTTATCGGCGCCGGTACCAACCGCATGAATATTTATGTTGTTCGTCAGGCTACACAGGGTCTCGCCAATTATGTGCTCAACAAATACGGCACAGGCGCTGTCGCCATTTCGCACGACAGCCGCATCAAGGCGGATTTGTTTATGATTGAGGCGGCCAGAGTGCTGGCGGCAAACGGCTTGAAGGTGTATATCACCAGCGAGCTGCAGCCCACGCCTGTTCTCTCCTATTTGGTTCGCTATTTCAAATGCCAGGCAGGTATCATGGTGACTGCCAGCCACAACCCTGCCAAATATAACGGCTACAAGGCATACGGCGAGGACGGCTGCCAGATGACCGACGCTGCGGCTGCCGCTGTTTATGATGAAATTCAAAAGCTCGACATGTTCAGCGACGTAAAGATTGCCGACTTTGACGAGGCGGTCAAGTCTGGCATGATTGAATATGTGGACGACAGTGTATATGATTCCTATCTGGAAAAGGTGCTGGAGCAGCAGGTGAATCCCGGCATCTGCAAGGGTGCTGACCTGAAGGTTGTTTATACACCGCTCAACGGTTGCGGCAACAAGCTTGTCAGACGCGTGCTGAAGGCGATTGGCGTTGAGGATGTGTCTATCGTCAAGGAGCAGGAGCTGCCCGACGGCAACTTTACCACCTGTCCCTATCCGAATCCCGAAATCAAAGAGGCACTGCAAAAGGGCTTGGAGCTCTGCGAAAAGGTACAGCCCGATTTGCTGCTCGCCACCGACCCCGACTCCGACCGTGTGGGAATCGCCGTGCGCGACTATGACGGCAGCTACCGCCTGATCACCGGCAACGAGGACGGCGTTATGCTGACCAACTACATTCTCTCCTGCAAAAAGGCAGCAGGCACCCTGCCGGAGAATCCCGTTGTTGTCAAGACCATCGTGACCACCAAGCTGATGGAAAAGCTCTGTGAAAAGTACGGCTGCGAGCTGAAAAACGTGCTCACCGGCTTCAAATATATCGGCGAGGTTATTCTCAACCTCGAGAAGAAGGGCGAAGAAAACCGCTATCTCTTTGGCTTTGAGGAGAGCTACGGCTATCTGTCCGGCACCTATGTAAGAGACAAGGATGCGGTTGTCGCCTCCATGCTGATTGCGGAAATGGCTGCCTATTACAAGAAGCAGGGCAAGTCGCTCGCCGAGATTATCGACGGCATGTACGCGGAATACGGCTACTATCTCAACCAGACCTTTGCCTTTGAGTTTGAGGGCGCTGCCGGTATGCAGAAGATGGCGGACATGATGGAAGGCGTCAGAAATGACATTCCGCAGGAAATCGCCGGATACAAGACCGTCAAGGTCAGCGACTATCTGCTCAAAAAGGAAACCGACCTGGTGACCGGCGCCACCGCCGACATCACCCTGCCGACCTCCAACGTGATTGCGGTTAACCTCGAAAACGACAACGCGGTTATCTTCCGTCCCAGCGGCACCGAGCCGAAGATCAAGCTCTATGTGACCGCCGTCGGCAAGGACAAGGACGACGCCCTGGCAGTCTGCCAAAGCCTTGTAAAATCCGCCGAACAGATTTTAGGTCTTTAACCGCGGCTTACCGCGGCGGCGGTGCGCAGCGCGGCTTTGGACAGTAGATGCGTTAGATGACCGCCATCAACGCCGCGTCAGAACCGGTTGGTTCGGTGGATTGGCTGTTCACTGACTATACTTATTATTGATTCAGATAACGTAAAAAGGAGCCGACTCAAATCACAATGGGTTTGAGTCGGCTCCTGATTCTTTTTGTCAGAGGTTTCCTTAAATTAGTTTTGTTCTTATTGCAACGCCAAACGCGTGACAAAAACATTTTCTCAATGGCAAATGAACGCAGCGCGGACTGCGCTCCGTCGCAACGGAAAACGTCCGTGGTGCGGATTGGATTGGGTCAAACGTCACCGCTTGTTTTCCCCTGTCGCAACTTAAAACGCGTGAACAAAATCTTTCCTCACCATCAAACGTCTGTGGCGCGGACTGGGTCAAGCGTCACCGCTTGTTTTCCCCTGTCGCAACTTAAAACGCGTGAACAAAACCTTTCCTCACCATCAAACGTCTGTGGCGCGGACTGGGTCAAGCGTCACGTTTGCGGAAAAACGGCTGACCGTGCACTGTCAGCCGTTTGATTCATTTTCAGAATAAACTGTACTTGGGACTCACCTCAAAAATTGATTGAAAATCCTAGAAAAAACTCACCTTGTACATGGGATTGTCCTCCCTTACTTAGAATGGTGCCGTTTCAAAATCAAGTATTACATGGGACCTTCTCCGGTTTCGTAGGATAGCAGTTTAAAAATATGACCTTCTCATGGGACTAATCCTCCTGTTTGCTCGCTGTGGAAAGGATCCTGTTTTTATTGAAAAGAAGAAATATTAAATTGTAAGAAGTCCGTTCATCCCAAACGCTCTTGCGTTCCGCCGGAACTTTTCTTACCAAGGCGAAGAAACGAATATGTCAAAAGTGAAAGTCGTTTTGTATGCTCCGTGTCTCTCCGCACCGATTCGAGTCTTAATCCAAATAATGAATATGTTTTAGAACACTGAAACTGATTAGCTGATTCGACTTAATAAGAACTGTTCCTCTTCTCCCAAAAGCTTTGGGATACTGCATTGGGTGGCAAGCTCCGTATGAAATCTTTAATTTGCCGGATTTGAAACATCTTAACTTTCATCTTGGAGACCTCCTTGCTTTTCTTTATCTTTGTCTATATTATACCATATATTTAAACAATGTCAATAGTTTTTATAAAAATATTTAAATTTTTATTTTTCCAAAACCACTTGTTTTCTGTTTTGGAATGTGGTATAATATAAATTGTGAGAGTGCAAAAGCTTCGACTATCTTGGTCGAGGCTTTTGCTATTTTGTGCAACAGCAAAGGCAGAGAGCCTTTCCAAGTAGGAAAGGTTCTCTGCCATAGGAAGAAAAATTTATGCTATGTCGCTTGTAGTTAATTGACGCTGTTTCGCAAGCATTATCTGCGATTATTTTTCTCTGCCGAGCAGATAATCAACTGATACCTCCAGAATATCCGCCAAAGCAACCAGCTCTACGTCGGTGACAAACCGAATCTGCCCCTCCAGCTTGGACAAGCCGGACGCGTTCATGTCAACGCCGTTCACCTGCAGCTGTGCCAGCAGCTCCTTTTGCTTCATGCCCTTTTGTTTTCTGACAAGCTCCACGCGGTTGCCTACCAAATTTCTGTCTCCCAGTTCCTGCTTACGTAGTCTCATTTTTTACTCTCTCCATATCTTCTTTTTTGAAATTCTTTTAAAAAATTCCATAAAAAAATTCTAAAGAAAAATTCTTTATTAAAATTCTTCCAAAACATTATGGTGTTATTATAATACTTTATTAGAAAAAAAGCAAGTGTTTTTTGTAAATAAATTTAAAAAATTGAAATTTTTTGATGGATTTAATTACAAAAATGAATTATATTGTCATAATTTACAACAGTTACTGCATTTATACTTTTGTTATTATGAAATATAAATAGTTTTTTCACCCTTGTGGAAGCTTGTTGATTGTGTTGACAACTGCGTTTTTTCTGTGGAAAGATGTTGATTATGTTAAAAACAAGCGGATTTCGGCTGAAATTACTACAAAGTTTACAAAACGGTTACAGAAACATCATACAAAAAGGGTCAAAAAAACGCACCGCCGAAGCGATGCGTTTTCTGTTTTTCGCGAGAATTTATTCCTCAAATGTGCCGTTCTCGATCGCGGTGATCATGTCTACGCGCTTGTCGTGGCGGTCGCCCTCCTCGGGCGTGTGAAGGAAAATGTCGGTAAATTTGACCGCCTGCTCCTCCGTAATCACCCTGCCGCCCATGCAAAGAATATTGGCGTGGTTGTGGCGGCGCGTCATTTCGGCGCCGAACTCGTTGTTGACAACCGCAGCACGAACGCCCTTGACCTTGTTTGCCGCCATTGAGATGCCGATGCCGGTGCCGCAGCAAAGAATGCCCAGCTCGCAGCCGCCCTCGGTGACCGCCTTGGCGACCTTGTAGGCGTAGACGGGATAGTCCACGCTCTCCTCGCTGTCGGTGCCGAAGTCGGTGTAAGCGATGTTGTTTTTGTCGAGATAATTCTTGACGGCCACCATCAGGTTGTAGCCGCCGTGATCACAGCCGAGTGCTATCATTGTTGAACCCCCATTTTCTTATTCAGCTCCCTTTGCGCCTGCGGCAAACGGAGATAGACCGGCATCAGCGCTGCCGGTGTGCAGGTGTCCCCTGCTTGCAGCCGCTCAAACGCCGCCAGTGCAACGGAAGCCGCTGTTTGGTTTACTTTATTCATCGGCGCCAAAAGGACGTTACAAGGCAATTCTGACAAGCTTTTGAAGCCGATTGCCGCGCCGTCGCCGACGAGAACAATCCTTTCGGTGCAGCCCTGCAGCTCCGTTTGAAGCGCTGACAAGGCGATCGCCCTGTCGTCGCACAGCCGCTCAACACTGTTGCCCGTCACGCGGAACAGGGCGTTGTAGACCTGACCGCAGCGCGCGTCCATCAGGGCGCAGACAATGCCGTCGCAGCCGAGCATATTGTACGCCATGCTCTCCAAGGTGGAAACCGCCACGCAGGGCAGCTTGTGCGCAAACGCCAAGCCCTTTGCCGCCGCTACGCCGATGCGCACGCCCGTAAAGGAACCGGGGCCCGCGTTGACGGCAACGGCGTCGATTTTGTCGAGCGGAACACCGGCGTTTTTGCAGAGCTGCTCGGTCATGGGCGCGAGCGTCTGGCTGTGCGTCAGACCGGTGTTGATATAAAATTCACCGATAATTTTGTCCTCCTCCGCCAAGCAGACCGAAGCCGCCTTTGCGGAGGTGTCCATTGCCAATACGGTCATAAATCCGCTCCTTCTATTTGAAAAATACGCTGTTCATCATGTGCGCCGCGCTGAATGGTTATGCGAATCGCGTTGTCGGGCAGGGCGCCCTCTATGTTCTCGCTCCACTCAATGACGAGCACGCCGTTGTCGAGGTAATCGAAAAAGCCGGTGGAGTAGAGGTCTTCCCAGCTCTGCACGCGGTACATATCAAAATGATAAACCGGCACCGCGCCGCGGTATTCGTTCACCAGCGCAAAGGTCGGGCTGGACACGCCGTCGGTGACGCCGAAGCCGCGTGCCAAGCCGCGTGTAAAGGCGGTTTTGCCCATTCCCAGTCCGCCGAACAGCGCGATCACCTCGGTGCCGCGCAGCGTTTTGGCGAGGCGTTCGCCGATTTGCTCGGTCTCCGCCGCGCTGTTGGATAGTAATTCTGTCATATTAAAACAGTCCTGTAATTTTTCCTTCGTTGTTGACGTCGATATTGTGCGCAGCAGGCGCCTTGGGCAAGCCGGGCATGGTCATAATATCGCCGGTATAGACAACCGTAAAGCCTGCGCCGTTGGACAGCGAGACGTTGCGCACGGTGATTTCAAAGCCCTTGGGCGCACCGAGCAGCGCCGGATTGTCCGAGAGCGAATACTGCGTTTTGGCGATGCAGACGGGCAGCTTGTCGGCGCCGAGCTTCTGCACCTCGGCAATCGCCTTTTCGGCGGCGGTGGTATAGTTAACCTTTGCCGCGCCGTAAATCTGTGTGGCAATCGCCTCAATCTTCTCCTTGACGGTGAGATTTATGTCATAAATCGGATGGAAGTCGGAGGGCTTTTCACACGCCTCAACGACCTTTTGCGCCAGCTCCACGCCGCCGTCGCCGCCCTTGCCGAACACATCGGAGAGCGCGAAATCGGCGCCGTTCTGCCTGCAGTAGCTTTCAATATAGGAGAGCTCCGCCTCGGTGTCGGTGCCGAAGCGGTTAATCGCCACAACGACCGGCACGCCGTATTTGCGCATGTTTTCAATGTGTACGCCGAGGTTGACAATGCCCTTTTGGAGCGCTTCGAGGTTCTCCTGTGAGACCTCCGCCTTGGGCACGCCGCCGTTGTATTTCAGGGCGCGGCAGGTGGCAACCAGCACGATCGCGGAAGGACGCAGACCGGCGTAACGGCACTTGATGTCGAGGAATTTTTCCGCTCCCAAATCGGAGCCGAAGCCTGCCTCGGTGATGCAGTAGTCAGCCAGCTTGAGCGCTAATTTGGTGGCGCGCACACTGTTGCAGCCGTGGGCAATGTTGGCAAAGGGACCGCCGTGCATAACCGCGGGCGTACCCTCCAGCGTCTGCACCAGATTGGGCTTGATGGCGTCCTTGAGCAGCGCGGTCATGGCGCCGTCCGCCTGCAAATCCTTGGCGTAGACCGGCTCACCGGCGTAATTATAGGCGACGAGAATGTTGCCGAGACGGCGCTTCAAATCGTCAATGTCGGCAGCCAGACAGAGAATTGCCATGACCTCGGACGCGACGGTGATGATAAAATGATCCTCACGCGGCACACCGTTGACCTTGCCGCCCAAGCCGATGATGATATTGCGCAGCGCGCGGTCGTTCATATCCAGACAGCGCTTGATGAGAATGCGGCGCGGGTCGATGCCGAGCGCGTTGCCCTGCTGCATATGGTTATCGAGCATGGCGCAGCAAAGGTTGTTGGCGGATGTGATGGCGTGCATGTCGCCGGTGAAGTGCAGGTTGATGTCCTCCATCGGGAGCACCTGTGCATAGCCGCCGCCGGCTGCGCCGCCCTTGATGCCGAACACGGGTCCGAGAGACGGCTCGCGCAGGGCGATAATCGCTTTTTTGCCGATTTTTGCCATCGCCTGTCCCAGTCCGGCGGTGGTGGTGGTTTTGCCCTCGCCAGCCGGTGTGGGATTGATTGCCGTAACCAGGATCAGCTTGCCGTCGGGATTGGACTGAACGCGCGCGCTCAGCTCGTCGGAAAGCTTTGCCTTATACTTGCCGTAGAATTCCAGCTCGTCCTCAGTGATGCCGATTTGAGCCGCGACCTCCTTGATTGGAAGCAGGTTTG
>CAMJOD010000082.1 GCA_946407465.1 uncultured Clostridia bacterium | reverse complement strand
TCGAAAAGGCTTTGGCATTAATCAACACATTCGCAACCACCGATACTGAGAAAGCGGCTTCTTTACTCGCAGAGGGCTATATTCAGCACAATCTCGCATTCGGTACAGGCAGAGACGCTTTTGTCGGTGCGGTTCAGGCTCTCGGAGCCGCTCCCGTAAAAACTACCGTTAACAACATCCGCGCGTTTGAGGACGGCGACAAGGTGTTTTTACAGACTGTCTACAACTTTGCCGGTGCAGGCGAGCAGGTCGCATTTGACGTCTTCCGTTTTGATGAGGACGGCAAAATTGCGGAGCATTGGGATAATCTCGCTGCAAAAGCAGAGCCGAATCCCTCCCGCCACACGCAGATCGACGGCACTCTCGAAAAGAAAGATGCAGACAAGGAAGCTACTCGCAAGGTGGTAGCCGCTTTCGTCGGCGATGTTCTCCGCGGCGAGAATCCCGATAATCTGACAAACTACTTTGACGGAGATAATTGCATTCAGCACAACACAGCAATCGCCGACGGTCTCTCCGGTCTCGGCAACGCGCTGGCTGCTATGGCGAAGCAGGGAATCGCTATGGTTTACAACAAAACCTACATGGTACTTGCGGACGGCGACTATGCTCTGGCTGTATCCGAAGGAACCTTCGGCGGCGCTCCCACCTCCTATTATGATCTGTTCCGTGTCGAGAACGGCAAGATTGCGGAACACTGGGATGTAATGGAAACCATTGCCGACAAAGAAACCTGGGCAAACGACAACGGCAAGTTCTAATCTTAAAAGAATCGGCGAAAGCGTGGGGCTCAACACCTCACGCTTTTTGATTATACGGTATTCATTTTTATAAAATCCATAAACTTTTTTGCCAACGGGCTGAGCATGTCATAATCCTTGAAAATAAAGGCAATGCAATAGGTCAGCGTCGAATCGTCAAACGGTATCATCCGCATATTCTTGAACAGCATTTTAGCGCCTTCATCCGGCGGTGAAATAAAAATGCCCTTTCCCTTGTTGACGAGATTGTATATCTGGTTAACGTCCGAGGAAATAAAATTTCCCTTTGGTACAAAGCCGTGCTGCTTGCCGTAATCTGCAATCACATTATGGTAATGAGAGCGCTTTTCAAACAGTAAAAAATTCCGGTCTTTCAGTTCGCCGAAGTTGACGGCAGCATTCTGAGCAAGCGGATCGTCTTTATGAACGCAAAGCATCAGAGGGAGAGTTTTGATCGGCAGATACTTAAAGCGCATTCCGTGGCGGTTTTCGGGAATGGCAATGATTCCGAAGTGCTTGCTGTCCTCTTTGACGTAATTATCGACATCAAAACCGGACAATTCCATACGGTCAACTGTAATGTTTGGGTACAGCTCCTCAAATTCAAACAACAGCTCTGTATCAAGAAACCGGAAGATTGACGGCGCGCAGGCGAACGCGAGAGTCTGTGAACGTCTGCTCAACGCTGTAAATATTTCCTCCTCAGCATTGCGGTATTGCTCCGTAATGGGAAGAAATTTATCATAAATCAGCTTGCCGTCCTCGGTCAGCACACTGCCCTTGACAGTGCGCTCAAACAGCTTGCAGTTCAGTTCCGCTTCCAGATTTTTAATACAGCGGCTGAGTGCCTGCTGAGAGATAAACAGAGCTTCGGCGGCTTTGGAAATGCTTTTGTGGTTTGCTGTTTCGATAAAGTATTCAATATGCTTGAACTCCATATTACCACCTCACAAGTATGATTATACCACAAATTCAAATTGTGACAAGATAAATTCATAAAACCGTAGACAAAAACTGAAAAATAGTAGATAATAAGAGCGGTGATAATGATGACACAGACTAAAAGACGATTATTCTTAATTGAATATCTGCTCTCCGAAAGCGGAGAAAGAATCGGGATACCGACAGACGAATATAATCAAAAGCGGTTATTGCGCTCGCTTTTTAATATCCGTATGCCAAAAGATACAAGTGCAGAATTTTTGAAAATCCAAGACGCTTATTTGCAGGAGGAAAACCGCCGCAAGGGAATCACGGATTTAGCGGATTTAGAGCCTGTTCAAGATGGTATTTATCTTTGGCAGGGCGATATTACAACGCTGAAATGCGGCGCTGTTGTCAACGCCGCAAACTCACAAATGCTCGGCTGTTTCAATCCCTGTCACGGCTGTATTGATAACGCGATACATACCTTTGCAGGAATCCAGCTCAGGCGTGACTGCAACGAGATAATGCACGAGCAGGGGCATGACGAGCCGACAGGTCAGGCAAAAATCACGCCTGCCTATAATTTGCCGTGCCGATACATTATCCATACGGTCGGACCGATCGTCAGCGGAAAGTTGAACGAACAGCATTGTGAACTACTCAAAAGCTGCTATCTCTCCTGCCTGAAGCTCGCCGAGGAAAACGGCGTTGACAGTATCGCCTTTTGCTGTATCTCCACGGGCGTGTTCGGCTTTCCGCAGAGAGAGGCGGCAGAGATTGCCATATCAACCGTAAAAGAATATAAAAACACAACAGAAAGCAATATCAAGGTGATATTCAATGTCTTTAAAGACGATGATTACGCCATATACAGCAAATTGTTAAGGAGCTGAAAGCCCGATGAAAGCAAATGACTATCTAAGATATATTGTTGATGAAATCCACACGGTTATTGTCGCTACGGTAGATGACGAGGGCTTGCCCGTGACCGCAGCCATTGATATGATGGATTATGACGAAAGCGGCTTGTATTTTCTGACCGCAAAGGGCAAGAGCTTTTATACGCGGTTAAAGGAAAAAGAGTATATGGCGCTCACGGGTATCAAGGGTAAGGATACAATGTCCTGCGTCGCTGTTTCCGTTCGCGGCAAGGTAAAGGAAATCGGCTCCGGTCATCTGACAAAGCTATTTGCAAAGAATCCTTATATGAATGAAATCTACCCAACTGAGCAGAGCAGACAGGCTCTGACAGTATTCAAGCTCTGTGAGGGCAACGGCGAATGGTTCGACCTCAGCAAAAAGCCAATTGAGAGAGCGTTGTTCTCCTTCGGTAACGCGCAAAAGCAACAAGAAGGGTATTTGATAACCGATAATTGTATTGGCTGCGGCAGTTGTGTCGATGTCTGTCCGCAAAGCTGCATAAAAACAAATAAGATTCCTTTTGAAATCAAGCAGGAGCATTGTCTGCATTGCGGCAACTGCTATTCCGTGTGCCCTGCAGGAGCAATTATACGAGGTGATATTGGTGAAAGATAGATATGATTATTTACCGAATGGCTATCAGGAAACAATAGAAAAAGGGCTGAACGCTCTGCGTGTATTCAGGCGCGTTTCCCACGGTATCGGGACAAGAGAGGAACAGCTTAAAAGACTGAAGAATGAATTGACAAACGCCGATGCAATCGTGATTGGAGCAGGCGCTGGGCTGTCCACCTCGGCGGGCTTGACATATTCGGGCGTACGCTTTGACCGCTATTTCTTTGATTTTAAACAGCGTTTTGGGATAACCGATATGTACTCCGGCGGTTTCTATCCCTTTCCCGATAATGAAACACGCTGGGCGTGGTGGGCAAGGCACATCTATTTCAACCGCTATGTCAATCCTCCAAAGCCGGTATACCAAAAGCTGTCGGAGCTTGTAAAAGACAAGAACTATTTTGTTATCACAACAAATGTCGATCACCAGTTTCAGCGTGCCGGATTTGACAAAGCACGCCTGTTCTATACGCAGGGCGATTACGGCTTGTTCCAGAGCGTGAACCGCAAGCTGCAAAAGACCTATGATAACGAAGAGTGGGTGTACAAGGCTATGGAGGCGCAGGGCTTTGTACGGGATGAAAGCGGTGTGTTCACTGTGCCCGAGGATAAAGAGATCGCTATGCGTATACCCACTGAGCTTATTCCCAAATGTCCCGATGACGGCAGCGATGTGGTGATGAACCTCAGAAGTGACGACAGCTTTGTCGAGGACGAAGGTTGGCACAGAGCGTCAGCGGCGTACTACGACTTTATCAAAAAGCACAAAAACGACTGCGTCCTCTATCTGGAGCTCGGCGTCGGCTCAAACACACCCGTGATAATAAAATATCCGTTCTGGCAGATGACGCTGACAAATGATAAAGCCGTTTACGCATGCCTGAATTACAGCGAGGCGTATTGTCCTGAGGAAATTGCCATACAGTCGGTTTGTGTTGACGGTGATATCGGAGATACGCTCGATGAAATGAATTGAATATATTTAGAATGATCGCGGATTAAGCTAGCTCAATTTGGTATAAAAAATATCGAGGCTGCCGCAAAATCTTTCGATTTGCGACAGCCTCTTTCTTTTTGGCTCTATAATAAATGTTGAGGTAACAAGTAGAGCCTGCAAAAATTGGCTCACTGTCAATAGTTGGGGTAAATCCGAAAAAACAGAATAAGCATAAAAAGGCAAGCGATAGGTGAAAAATTTATCGCGTGCCTGCCATCTGATTAGTGACGCCTGTCCGACAGAATATGCGCCAGCAGCGCTTCGCAGCCTGTCAGCACATCGCTGTAGGTTGTGTCAAAATCGCCGGAATACCACGGGTCGGCGACGCTGTGCGGATGCTCGGTGAAATCGAGCAGCAATGATACCTTGTTGTCCGGGTCGGACTTGACAATGCGCATGATGTTGCGGTAGTTCATGCTGTCCATTCCGACAATATAATCGTATTTGGCGTAGTCCTCCTTTGTCATCTGCACGGCTGTTTTGCCGCTGCACGACATGCCGTGCTCCCAAAGCTTGCGTCTCGCAGGCGGATAGACCGGGTTGCCGATTTCTTCGCGGCTGGTGGCGGCGGAGGCAATCAAAAATTCCTTTTCCAAGCCCCGGTCGCGCACCAGCCTTTTCATCACAAATTCTGCCATCGGACTGCGGCAGATATTGCCGTGGCAGACAAAGAGTATTTTTGTCATAACAGCGCCTCCTTTTCCTTTTGAAAATTTTACCACAAAAATTTTCCGCGCGCAAGTCATAGCTTTGTCAAAACAGCGCACGCTATTAACAAATCCTCTAAAAATCCGCCGGAAAATTTTACGCTGTTGTTCTGCCTTTCTCTTGAAAAACAGGCAGATATATGGTAAAATAGAATTAACAATACAGTGAACGGAGGGATGATATGTTTGCCAGGCTCAAAAGTCTTGATGACAGAATATTTGACAATATTCCGCGTATTCACCGGCCTGCCATCAACAGGATTATGGTAACGGCTACCAAGCTCGGCAATGCGGGCATCGTCTGGTGGTTTGTCTGCCTGATGTTTTTAATCATGCCCAAGTGGCGTTATACCGGATTGGTTATCATCTTTTCTATCGGACTGACCTCGCTCATGGGCGAGGGTATCATCAAGCACGCTGTCAAGCGCGTGCGTCCGTGCCACGATTTGGACGAGGAGGACAAGCTGCTCAGCAATCCGCGCACCTTCTATTCCTTCCCGTCGGGACACACGGCGTCGTCCTTTGCCGTTGTGATGGTGGTGATTCTCAGCCACTGTCCGGTCTATGTGGTGCTGCCGATTTTGATGATTGCAACGCTTATCGGCTTTTCGCGCGTCTATCTGCGCGTTCACTATCTCACAGATGTGGTGGTCGGTCTGTTTTTGGGACTTGTCTGCGGAACCGCTTCGGTCATGCTGTTCCACGCCATTGTGCCGCAGGATATTTTCTATGTAATGACTTAATATGCAAAACAAAGGGTGAGCTTCGGCTCGCCTTTTTTTGTGGAGCTGCGTCACGGACGGCACCCAAAGTCTTTGTAGATATAAGGCAAAATGTTTTCTGCAAACTAACAAATTTCTGTTGTGTTTTGCCAATATTTGTGTTATGATAAAATTAATAATTTTTTTATATTATAACAAAGGAGGACAACCATGAAAAAGCTTTTATCCATACTGCTGGCTGTCTGTATGGTCGTTTCCATGCTGACGGTTGCGGCAGTCAGTGTTGGCGCTGCGGGCAGCTCCGGCACAAAAACCATCACGGTAGGCGTTATCGAATACCTGATGAATGAGATGAGCACCGGCTACAAGGTGCACTACTGGGGAGGTGCGGACGGCGCCAAGGACGCCGACCTGACCGCAACCGGAAAAACCGAAAAGAAGAGCGTAGGAAGTGCCTATTGGAACGGTGCGGAACAAAACTTTGTGATGTTTACCGCCACCGTGCCTGCCGACTTTTCGGGTTACAAGGTACATAACGGCGACAGATGGTTCGGAGAGGACGGCAAACCCGACAAAACCACTGCCTACATCTTCAACTACAGCGGCGACAAGGCGCTCTATGAGGAATCGGCGGAGCCTGTTACCGAGGCGACACAGGCGTCCACCTCGGCAGTTGTGTTTGAAAATCATTTCTATGTAGATTTTACGCAGGTACTGCCCAACAAAGGTACCTGGTACGCATGGACATGGAACAACGGCTCCAACGGCGAGTGGAGACAGGTGGAGCGGTTCGGCTATGTTGCTGCACATGAAAATGTGCTTTTCGCCCTGATTGACGGCGAGCCGAGCTGGAACAATGTCTTAGCGCAGACCGAGGATACTGTTGTTCAGAATATGCAAAAGCTGGTTGTTTTGAATGAGAAAGATGACAATGGTCATTACAAGACGCAATGGGTGAGTACCGAAGCCGGCACAACCGCTCCCGTATCCGAGCCTGTCACTGAGGCTCCCACCGAACCGGCAACCGTTGTGCCCGTGACCGAGCCTGCAACCGACGCACCGACCGAGCCTGCCGAAAAGGCGTATTACCTCGTCGGCACCATGAACAACTGGACAGCCGAGGAAGGCTACAAGCTGAGCAAAAACATTGCCTCCACCGAAAACGAAGAATATCTCCTTTCCGGCGTGAAGCTCACGACCAAGGACGAATTTAAGGTTGTCTACACCGACGGCAACGCGGCAACCGCCGTTTGGTTCCCCGACCCGGGCGACAACTACAGCGGCATCAAGAAGGACGGCACCTATACCGTTTACTTCCGTCCGAACGGCGACGGCTATGAGGATTGGTATCTCGGCGTTATCAACGTCATTGAAGAGGTTATCGAGACTGAGCCTGTAACCGACAAGCCCACTGAGCCTGTAACCGACAAGCCCACCGAGTCTGTGACTGAGCCTGCTACGGAAGTAACGGAAATTCCGCTGGACGGCAGCTTCAATCTGGTTGGCAGCATCAACGGTGAGGAATACTACGGCACCGACTACACCTTTGCCGACGGCAAGGTGACGCTCGACACCGCCGCAGCCAGCTATGTGTTTGTCAAGCAGGGCGAAACCAGCTTTATGACCAACGGCTTTGACCCCGACGCAACCGAGGTGACGCTCTATAACGTCGCTATCACCGGCGAGGAATCCGACAAGCTGATGGTACCGGCAGGCAAATCCACGCTGACCCTGAAAGCCTACAGCGACGGCACCTTTAAGCTCTCCTATGTGCTGGACGAAGCCTACACCGAGCCTGTGACAGACGCACCGACCGAGCCTGCCGAAAAGGCGTATTACCTCGTCGGCACCATGAACAACTGGACAGCCGAGGAAGGCTACAAGCTGAGCAAAAACATTGCCTCCACCGAAAACGAAGAATATCTCCTTTCCGGCGTGAAGCTCACGACCAAGGACGAATTTAAGGTTGTCTACACCGACGGCAACGCGGCAACCGCCGTTTGGTTCCCCGACCCGGGCGACAACTACAGCGGCATCAAGAAGGACGGCACCTATACCGTTTACTTCCGTCCGAACGGCGACGGCTATGAGGATTGGTATCTCGGCGTAATCAACGTCATTGAAGAGGTCATCGAGACCGAGCCTGTGACCGATAAGCCGACTGAGCCTGTAACAGAAGAACCGACCACACCTGTCGGCGAAGGCGGCTATTACATCGTTGGCACCATGACCGAGTGGAAGGTTGATGCAGCCTACAAGCTGAGCAGGAACGACGCTTCCGCCGATACCGAAGAATATCTGTTCAACGATTTGGCGCTCAAAACAAATGATGAATTTAAGGTTGTTTATTCCGCGGACGGTACCGCGACGACTGTCTGGTTCCCTGACGGCGCTAATAACAACTACAGCGACATCAAGAAGGA
This sequence comes from uncultured Clostridia bacterium, assembly GCA_946407465.1. GTDB lineage: Bacteria > Bacillota > Clostridia > Oscillospirales > Acutalibacteraceae > Ruminococcoides. The sequence goes on along the minus strand of CAMJOD010000082.1, from coordinate 78 downwards.
CGGCACCTATACGGTCTACTTCCGTCCGAATTATGACGGCTATGAGGATTGGTTCAACGGCTGTCTGGTTGTGATTGG
>CAMJOD010000081.1 GCA_946407465.1 uncultured Clostridia bacterium | reverse complement strand
CGGCTATGATATTCTTCCCGGCACATATAACTTCGACGCAGAAGGCAAGATGATTCAGGAAGAGCCCAAGAACGGCGTATTCGACGACTATCTCTACATCCACAATGTAAAGCAGACAAGATATAAGCTGGTTGCGTTTGACGGCAACTACTATTTCATCAGTGACGGCGATAAGATTGCGAAGAACGCAAGGCTCTACCTCTCCAATCAGTATGTGCAGGGTATGACACTTCCCAACGGCAATCCTCTGCCTGTCGGAACCTACAACTTTGATGCTGACGGAAAGATGATTCTCAACTAACCGTCACATAACAACTATTTTTGCTTGCATTTGCAGGCGATCTCTCCGGGCAACCGGAGGGAGCCGCGCGTAATCAAAACCTCCACGCGGTGCGCGGCGGACAACGTTCACCGGAACGGCTGATATTGATTTTAAGAGTAAAAAAATGAGGTATTATGCTTTGCATACCAATCCGTTAGTAAGTATTGTTGTGCCGGTTTACGGCACAGAGCAATATCTTTCAAAATGCGTCGGGTCCATACTGGCGCAGACATACAGCCATATTGAGATAATTCTGGTTGATGACCAATCGCCCGATAACTGCCCCAAAATCTGCGATTCCTTTGCCGAAAGGGATAGCCGCGTGACGGTTATTCATCAAGAAAACAAAGGCGTATCGGGGGCGAGAAACGCAGGCATGCGCTGTGCTTCGGGCGAGTATATTATGTTTGTTGACAGTGATGATGAGCTCTATCCCGACGCGGTGAGGCTTCTGCTCGAGGATGTTGAAGCATACGGAGCGGACATTGTGTCGGCGGTAAAGGACGTCGTCCTCGGCGATAACAGCATAAAAAAAATAAGCGACGACAGCACGCCGGTTGTTTATAAGGGCGACGAGCCGCTGCTGCTCTCGCTGTCAGGCGACAGAAATACAAATTCTGCCTGCGCCAAGCTGTTTTGCAAACGTAAAATCGACGGCATTTTTTTTGAGGAAGGCAAAAGCGTAAACGAGGACGGCTTTTTTGTTTTTCAGTGTTATCTGCGCCGCCCTGTATTGGTGCAGCATAACATTTCCGTCTACCGGTACAATTACCGCGAGGGCTCCGGCTCCAAACAGGCTTTTTCCGACGCCTATCTCGCAATGCTGTTTTTTTGTGAGCAGAAAAAGAAACTTGTCGCCGCACAGCTTCCGCAGTACATAAATCAAGCGCACAACATGGAGGTCAGAACCGGCCTGCAATTTTTGGATTTGCTGTGCCGAACCGGTGATAAAAAGTATAAAAAGCTGCAATCGGACTGCATAAAAACAGTAAAAAAATATTACCGTTATCACCGTCCCGTCAATTCGCACCACCGTTCTTTGGCACGGATTGTAAAATGCGGATTGTATCCGGTATATAAAATCGCCTTTCGCCTGAAATATCATCTGTAGCAGGCAACGCGAAAACAGATATAGCCGTTAAATAAAGAAGGAATATCTTGAAAAATAACAGTGTATTAAAAAACGCTTCTTGGATTATCATCTGTAAAATCATACAATCTCTCATCAACTTAATTATCGGTATGATTACAGCCCGCTATCTCGGGCCCTCAAATTACGGAGTCATATCTTACGTTGCGTCTGTTGTGGCATTTGCGCTGCCGATTATGCAGTTGGGTCTCAACCAAACGCTGGTAAAAGAATTTATCAATGCGCCCGAACGCGAAGGGCAGATATTGGGAACCGCGCTGGCTATCAATATCCTGTCGAGCCTATGCAGCATGGCGGGCTCGGTGGCGTTTGTTTTGGTTGCCAACCCGAACGAGCCCGAAACCCTGTTGGTTTGCGTGTTGTACAGCTTTACGCTGCTGTTTCAGGCCACGGAGATGACGCAGTATTGGTTTCAGTCCAAGCTGCTGTCAAAGTATCCGTCCATTGCAACGCTGATTGCCTATACGCTGGTTGCTTTTTACAAGGTTTATCTGCTTGTGAGCGGCAAGGGCGTTGTTTGGTTTTCTGTTTCCAACGTGTTGGATTTTATGATAGCATCTGTGATTCTGATGTTTATTTATCATAGAATGAGCACACAAAAGCTGTCGGTCAACTGGCGGCTGGGCAAGGAGATGCTCTCGCGCAGCAAGTATTATATTCTGCCGAGCCTCATGGTGATGATTTTTCAGCACACCGACAGAGTCATGATAAATATGATGTGCGGCACCGAGGAAACCGGCATTTATTCCGCGGCAATAACCTGCATCGGCATAACGGGCTTTGTCTTTTCCGCTGTCATTGAGTCCGCAAGACCTGAGATTTTGGAGAAGAAAAAGCTCAGTCGGGAGCAGTACGAAAAAAGAGTGATACAGCTCTACAGCATTATCACCTATATGTCGCTTGCGCAAAGTGTTTTTATGACGGTTCTGTCACAGCCGATTATCTATATCATGTTCGGCGAAAAGTACGCAGGCTCCGTTGCGGTTCTCTGTGTTGCCGTTTGGTATGTCACCTTCTCCTATTTCGGCTCGGTGCGCAATGTTTGGATTCTCGCCGAAGGCATACAAAAATATCTGTTCGGCATAAACATTGTCGGCGCGGTTCTGAATATACTTGTCAACCTTGCGTTGATACCGATTTGGGGCGGAGTCGGCGCGGCTGTCGCTTCGTTTGTCACCCAGTTCTTCACAAACGTGGTCATCGGGTTTATTTTTCCGCCAATCAGGCGCAATAACTATTTGATGATGAAGGGCTTGAATCCCAAAATCGTAATTGATATTATCCGAGGCAATATTTTGCCCAGAATATTAAAAAGGAAATAAAATGGTTCAGTCAAAAAACAAAAAGATTCATCTGGAATTATTGAGAATACTGGCAATTTTCTTTGTTATTTTTAACCACACTTCGCCCGAAGGCTATTTGGGCTTTGCCTCGGAGAGCAACGCTGTGCTGTACGGCACGAATATGTTTTTGTCTGTGCTGTGCAAGGTCGGCGTCCCGATATTTTTTATGATTTCCGGCGCCTTGCTTTTGGGAAAGCAGGAGTCTCTGCGCGTTCTCTACAAAAAGCGTGTTTTGAGAATAGCGGTTGTGCTGTTGCTTATCTCCGTTCCGAACTACATACTGCTGTCGGGCGATTCACCGCGCAGTATGTTCGGCTTTTTCCGGACAATCTACACCGGCACGGCAAGAACCGCTCTCTGGTATTTGTACGCCTATATCTGCTTTTTGATTATGCTTCCGTTTATCAGGGCAATGGCGGCGCAGCTCAAAAGAAAAGACTACAGGTATCTGCTGGCTGTTCATATCGTGTTATCTGTTTTTCTGCTGGTGACAGATAAGTTTGTTTTTACCAAAGGGCATAATCCGTATATTTCGGTTGCCATCGCCCTCGAATCGTCTCTGTTTTATCCCCTGATGGGTTATTATATTGAACACATCGCGGAAAAAAGCAGCTTCAATAAGAAGAACTATCTGCTTGCCGGAGCGCTTTCCGTCGCGGCGATTGCCGCAACCTGCGTTACCTCTCAAATTTACTACACTGTTTGTGCAGGCTCCTTGGATAACGCGGCCTATCAAACCTTTTTCGAGATGCTGATTTGTATTCCTGCCCTGTCGCTCTTCTTTATCTTGAAGGGAACCGTCAGGATAAAGCGCGAGGGCTTCCTGAGTCGCCTTATCATGCAGCTCGGCGGCGCGGTGTTCGGACTGTATTTGATAGAAAACTTTTGCCGGCTGCTGCTCTCGCCCGTTATTTTAAAATATGTCAAGCCGCTGACAGGAGACTTTGCCGCGGCTGTTCTGGTGGTTATCACGACAATGATAACAGGCTTTGCTGTCATTTGTCTTTTGAAAAACCTTCCCCTTGTAAAAAAGCTTGTTAACAAATTTATATAACTAAATGGAGTTGATTTTATGAAACGTTTATTACTTATTTCGGTGTTGATTTTTGCGCTTATCATCTCGCTTTCCGCTTGCGGCGGAAACGGTCAGGGCAGCGGTGCGACAAATGACGAAGCAGCCGTCAGCGCAACGAGCGACGAAGCGTTGAAGAACATACAAATCGGTGCCAGCAAGGGCGACACCTACGCCATTGAGGCCGGAGGACTTGTGCTGAAATATCCTGCCAAATGGAAGGATAAGGTCGAGGTGACGCTCTCGGACAACCGGGCTTCCTTTACGCGCGGAGACGATAAGCTGTTTGATATTCTTTTTAATTCCGACAAAGGAAACGTCCTCGGCACTGTCAAGGGCGATAACTATACGGTCGTTTCGGTCGTGGATTATAAAACAGACAAGGCTGACGCCGAGCTGACCGAAATGGTGAACGATATTAATGTTATCATCAACAATCTTTCCAAGGATTATGATTTTGCCGTAGGCGAGAGAATTGTGGACACGGACAGCTCTGTGTTTGACATAAAAACCTCTGTCACAACCCTCAAATTTCCTTCAAAGTGGAAGGATAAGGTGAAGGTTGACGTGACAGATGACGGCGTAAAATTTTCGTCCGGCGATACCAAGGTTTTTGACATTATGTTTGTGGAAGGCGACGGATATTTGCTCGGCAAATACAACGATACGCCCGTCTATGTAATTGATTATCCTGTAAAGGAACAGGAGCAGATGGAGATGCAGGCAGGTATCAACGTGATACTCTCCAACCTGCGCGAGGACAGCAACTTTAAAGAAGCGGAATAAAGGTTTATGAACAGCCATAACAGATTAACCGGTTGTGTTTCCTCTGCGCTTTCATAACGGAATCGCTGTATCCGAGGTTCCGTATTTGAGAAAGGAAATCATCAAAAAAACAACGCAAATACATTGTTAAAAAGTGTTAAGAGCCTGTCTCTTACATCATTTTATATACTATATGCCGACCGTATTCACCAGCAATTTTGTCGGCTTTACAAAAATAAAGGGGAAGAGTAAAATGAAACCATTGGTAATGTGTGAAAACGGAGGATGTCTTGCAAAGGTTGGCGGAAGCGAGCTCACAAGGCTGATTGGAGAGCTTTTTGGAGAATTTGCTCCGGAGGATAGTTCGCTATTCACGATTGACGGAGCTGACATGCTGTTTAATCTTGATTTTGGTCCTCTCATCGGCGACGACGCTTATGAAGCAGGAAAAATTTCCGCGCACCATTCCATCAGCGATATATACGTCAGCGCAGGCACGCCCATGTACGCTTCCATTATGCTGCAAATCGCGCAGGATATTACATACGGACAGACAAAGCAGATTCTTGCCGGAATCAAGGATGTCTGCGACAGCGAGGGAATCAAGATTCTCGGCGGACACACCATCAGAAGCGAGTCGTCTGTTGTGGGCCTGTCGGTAATCGGCAAAGCCAACAAGGATTATATGAACCGCTCAAAGCAGCAGTGTGTTGTCGGAGACAAGATTTTGTTATCCAAAAAGCTCGGCGCAGGCATAGCGTCACGCGCTTATTTCCATAAGATGATTGACAAGGACGCGTACAGTGAAGCCATCGCCAGCATGACAACCTCCAACAAGGGCGTTTTGAAGGTGTTTGAAAGCGTGCCGGTTCACGCGTGTACCGATGTAACAGGCTTTGGATTCTTAGGTCACCTGTCCGAGACTCTTTCCAAGGATATGGGCGCGGTTATTTATGAGGATAAAATCAGGATTTTTGACTGCATTGCGCCGCTGCCTGCCGGAGCCTTGTACACGAGCTTCATTGAGGATAACATCAACTATGTTTTAAGAACCAAAAAATGCAATATAGATTTTGACACCATCGAAACCATGGCTTTGGCTGACCCGCAGACAAACGGACCGGTGCTGCTCACGGTGGCACCCGAGCATGTTGAGAAAGTAGAAAAGCTCGGCTTCTATGTCGTCGGCGAGATTACAAACGACAAAAAGATTTCGCTGAGGTAACGGAAATGAAAAAAGTATATTTTGACTACAACGCCACAACACCTGTTGACAAAAGAATCGTGGACGCGATTCTGCCTTATTATCTCAATGTTTTCGGAAATCCGTCCAATATGAACAGCGCGCACGGAAAAGAAGCCAACCGTGCCTTCAAGAACGCGCTGAGAGATATTGCCGACTATTTTTCCGTTGAGTCTATCGACGATATTATTCTGACGTCGGGAGCTACAGAATCAAACAACCTTGTGCTCAAAAGCTTTGTTGACTCCGCCAAAAAGCCGTGCAGAATTATCACATCAAAAATCGAGCACGACAGCATTTTGCAGACGCTCGAAGCCCTTGGCGACGACGTCATCGTGGATTATGTAAAAAACGACAGCAACGGCACGATTGATTTGCAGGATTTGGAAAACAAGATTCAGGACGATACGGTTCTCATCTCCATTATGGGCGCGAACAACGAGATCGGCACCATTCAGCCGATAAGCGAAATTGCCGGAATCGCGCGCAAGCACAACGTTCCGTTCCACAGCGACGTTACCCAGTATGTGCCGCACAAAAGAATAGATTTGTCAAAGGTCAGCATAGATTATATTTCTCTGTCAGGCCATAAGATTTATGCGCCCAAGGGAGTCGGACTGATGGTGTGCCGAAACGACAAGGCTTTGTCCAAAATAAAGCCGCAGATTTTCGGCGGCGGCCAGCAAAACGGTTACAGAAGCGGCACCATCAATGTTCCCGGAGCGGTGTCAATGGCGGAAGCCATCAAGCTTTTGGACGTCGAAATTGAACAGGATAACGAGCATAACCGCGTTCTGTACAATTCATTTTTCAAGGTGCTCAGGCAAAGGGAAATTCCCTATCGCTTAAACGGCGACCCGGTCAACAGAATCAACGGCAACATCAGCGTTTCGATTGACGGAATAACCTCGATTCAGCTGTTGGCGGCGCTGTATGAGTATTCGATTTCCACCGGCTCAGCCTGTTCCACAGGAAAGAAATCGCATGTTCTCAAGGCGATTTCCTGCCCCGATAACGTCATTTCGGGCACAATCAGAATCGGCTTCGGAAGATTTTCCGAGGAGGAGGATATTGTCGCCATAGCAAACAAAATCGCCGACTATTACGAAATTGCCCATAAATAATTTTGTCCGCAAGACGGAGGAGAAACATGATTAAGTTAGGTTTTATTCACGGAAGATTCCAGCTGTTCCACAACGACCATCTGCGCTATGCGCTTGACGCAAAGGAAAGATGCGAAAAGCTGATTGTGGGAATTACCTCGCCTGAAAACTCTGTTTTGATTCGGGAGGAAATCGATCCGCACAGAAGCAACGCCTGCGACAATCCCTTTACGTTTTATGAGAGATTCAATATGGTGAAGGCGGCGCTGCTCGAGGCAGGCATACCCAGAGAGGAGTTTGAGATAGTTCCCTATCCGATTGAACGTCCGGAAATTTTGTATAATTATATTCCGCTGAACGCGACGTCGTTCTTCACGATTTATGACCAGTGGGGATACGAAAAGCTCCACAGACTCAGCGAGCTCGGATATGACATCTTTGTTATTCCGCGCGGAGAAAAACAAATGTGCAGCACCGAAATCCGCTCAAAAATTGTCGATGGTGAGGACTGGAAAAGCATGGTGCCCAACGCCGTCTATAACTACTTGGTTGAGAACAATTTGACTGACAAAATCAAACAGGCGTTGGCAGGCAAATAAAGAGCACAAAAGGCTCAGAGCACCTGTCAACAGTCGGGGCAAACCCGATGTCGCCGAGGCATTATCAAATATTTAGCGAGGTAATAAAATGAAAAAATCCTTAGGTTCCTTCCCGGGCGTTTATCCGATGCCTGTTTTGATGGTAGCCGCATACGACGAAAACGGCAAGGTGAATGTGATGAACGCCGCGTGGGGCATGATCTGCGCCATGGACAAGATTGCGCTGTTTATCGACGAGGAACACAAGACCACACAGAATTTGCTCAAAACAAAGGCCTTCACCGTCAGCATTGCCGACAAGGAGCACATGGACGTTGCGGACTTTTTCGGAATCGCTACCGGCAACAAGATGGCAGACAAGTTTGAGAGAACAGGCTATCACGCAGTCAGGAGCGATGTTGTCAACGCGCCGGTTATCGACGAATTTCCCTATGTGATGGAGTGCGAGCTTGCCGATGTGATCGACACCGAGAATATGTACGCGATCGTCGGCAGGATTGTCGATACCAAGGCGGAAGAAGCGATTCTTGACGAAAAGGATAAGGTTGAGGTTGAAAAGCTGCAAGCCCTCATCTTCGACCAGTTCAGGCACGGCTACTATGTCAGCGGCGAAAAAGCAGGCAAGGCATGGAACGCAGGCAAGGACTTGATGAAGTAATACTAATACCTAATAAAAAGTAGACAATCTTTGCGGTCTATTTTCCG
>CAMJOD010000080.1 GCA_946407465.1 uncultured Clostridia bacterium | reverse complement strand
TTTTTTGGATTATTCTAAGACTTCTTCTTCCGCTTCGTCCGCATTATCGGCGTTTTCGGAAGCAGGAACGGTGGTCGTCATCTGCTGGCCGCGCGGTGCGATGGGCGCATCTGTGGCAGGCTGCTCCACCAGCTCCGCGGAGGTGGCAGGCTCGGTGACCGCCTGAACCGGCTGACCGTCCTTGCCGTAGACGGAGGTGACGTCGCCTATCTCAACCGTCATGCTCTTTGCGGCGGCGCTGTATAAAAACTCATAATCGCCGTCGTCAAAGGTGGCGGTAATCACGTTGCCGTCGCGCACATAGGTGCCGGCGTCGATGGCGCCGCTGTCGCGCGTAACGCTGCCGTCCGCGTTAAAGGTGTAGATATAGGTGTAGGCAATGCCGGAATCGCCGCTGATGGTCTCGCCGTTGACAACAAAATGGTCGATTCTCCAGACGCCGGCAATATCGGCGTTGCTGCCGTTTGCAGGCTGTGAAGCGGGCTGCGACGGGTCGCTGGATGCCGGAGCGGTTGTCGGTGCAACCGGCGCGCCGCTGTTGACGGGCGCGGTCGTTTCGATATTGACAACCTTGGTGGGCACCGGAAGCGGCGCTTCATTGGCGCGCATTGCGTCCTTGACCACGGCTGTGATGATGCCGCTGAGCAGCGCGCCCAGGGCAAAGGCAATCAGGAGGAACGGCCATGTGCTCTTCAGCACCGCACCAAAGCCCTTGCGCTTCTTGGGCTCCTCCTCCGTTTCAAATTCCTCCACCTCGGGAAGATATTCCTGTTCGCTTGCAGGCGCGGCAGTCTCCGGTGTAGGCTGTGCTTCCGTTGTCTCCGCTGTTTCGTCGGCTGCAATTGTCTTTTCTTCATCCTTGGTCTCTCCGGCAGCCTCCTGCTGTGCCTGCCGGAGGCTCGCCATGGGAATTACCTTGGTCTTCTGCATGGACGCCTGCGCGTCATCTCTGCGCAGCGCGGCTGTGAGCTGATCCCGCTTGGTGGGATTGTGCTGCAGGCTGCGGAAGAACCGTGCCTTGCCGCCGCTGAGGTTGACGTTCTTATACAAAACGGCAAACTCTCTGCCGCACTCGGCGCAAGCATCCTCATAGAGCGGATTGGCGTTGCCGCATACGCAAGGCCAAACCGGCTCGTCAGGCAGGGTGACCGCCTCGTCGGTGCAGCTGATAACCGCCAGACTGATGTCGTCGTTGAAGCCTGCTTCGGGATCGTCGGTCAGCTCGGCGACCTTTTGCTGCATAGCCTTTTGGGGATCCTCCTCCAAAACAGCGTTAAAATAGATTTCGGCGCTCTTGCCGACATAGTCCTGTCCCTTGTAATACACTTCGCTTTCGAGACCGTCGGAGCTGAGCAAAAAGCCCTTTACGCTGTCATCGAGACGGATAATGGTCATAAACAGACGCTGCACGGCGTTATCATCCAAAACCGCCTTGCCGTCCACGGTGCCATTGCCGAAGAGTCTGGCGTCGGTGTTGCCGATGACGCAGAGTGCACTCTCGCCCAGATTGCCGATAACGGCAATATCCTCCTCCTTGAACACGCATACAAATAACAAAGTGCAGTCGAGCGTGTCGAGCTCCAGCTCCTTTTCCTCGGCAGTTTTCTTCAAACGCGTCTTGATGGCGGTCACAACCGCTTCCTTGACCTGTCTGACATCATTTTTGGTGATGTCTCCGGAGCTTTGAATGGCGCTGAACATCTCGATAACGGTCTTGGTTGCCACCTCCGACGCAATCTGCGCGTTTTCCGGAGAACCAAGTCCGTCGCAAAGGCAGCCGATGATGTGCGTGTCATCCTCGTACACCTTTACGCATTCGCGGCAAACATCACTCTGCTTGCCTAATTGGTTGTAAGTAATGAACTTCCAGCTTTTCATAATACACCCCTGTTCATGGTTGTATAAATTATATTTTCTCACGCCGCGGCGTTTGTTCTCCCGTGCCGCGGTGCTGCTGCCGCGCACAAGAATACAAGTGCAGTCAATTTGCCGAATAGGAAGCCGCTGCGGAGTTGTCTGCTGAGGCTGATTGCCGTCATTCTTTTAATTTCTAAATAAGAATTATGACATACTTTATATCTATTTTACCATTTTTTTATCAATTGTGCAAGAGTTATTTGGTTTTTTTTATTCTGATTTTCACAAAAAAAGTCAGCTCAAAGCCAAAAACTTTAAGCTGACGGGTTGATTTTTACTGTTTTTCGGTCAAGAGCTTGTTCAGCTCCTCCAAAAATGTGTTGATATCCTTGAACTGACGGTAGACAGACGCAAAGCGCACATAGGACACCTCGTCCACCTTTTTGATTTCCTCCATCGCCAACTCGCCGATTTGGGAGGTGGTGATCTCACGCTCCAGCGCGCTCTGGATTTTGGTTTCGATGGTGTTGACCATGCTCTCTATCTGCTGAATCGACACCGGACGCTTTTCGCAGGCACGCAAAATGCCGGCGGTCAGCTTGTTGCGGTCAAACACCTCGCGGGATTTGTCGCGCTTGACCACGATAATCGGCACGGTTTCGATAATCTCGTGCGTCGTAAAACGCTTGCCGCACTTCAGGCATTCTCTGCGGCGGCGGATGCGTTCGCCGTCATCGGCGGAACGGGAGTCGATAACCTTGCTCTCTTCATAGCTGCAATAGGGACATTTCATTGTCATTCACCTCGAAAAAAATTACTGTTCTGTCATAAAACACACAAAATTCTTTAAAATAATTATATCATAGAATTATCAGGAAAACAATGACAATTTATTTACAATTTTGTAAGGGCTCACAGATTGCGGTAACGCTTGACGTCACGGTTCTTTTTCTGGCGCGAGCGGTGAATCTTTGACGCGACCAGATAAATCACCACCACCAGCACAATCAGTCCGATGGCAAACAGGAACCAGTAGGACTTGAAGATAGCCGCGCCGATCTCGAGCGTCGCCATAAAGCCGCTGTGCTCGACCTCCTCGGCAGGCAGCAGACCGACGGACTCGATAAGCTGCTTTTCGCTTGTTTCGGGGTCGATGTAGTAGACGGAAGCGGTGCCGACCACCTGATCGGTTTTGAGCGGCGCCTCCAGCTCCTTGGGAAATTCGGTCTCGATCACGATATTGTCCGGTCCCAAATTTTTGGGCAGGATCGTGATCAGATCCTTTTCGGGCACCAATGTCACCTTGCTTCTGCCGGCGGCATACTTGACCGGCTCCTCGCAGATAGGCGTTTCGGCGGACTTGACGGTCGTCAGCTCCAAGGCGGTCAGGCACCAGCGAAAGAGCGCCGCCGCGTCGGTAAAGTTGCCGTATTCGTCTCTGCCGTCCTGATTGGAGGGGGCGCCGAGCAATACCAAAATATAGGACTGGCCGTCGGCGGAGCCGGTGGTCACCAGACATCTGCCTGCCTCGTCGGTGTTGCCGGTTTTGATGCCCTCGGCATACATATAATAGTATTCGCTGGTGCCGTCGATCAGGTAATTGGTGGTGCGCAGAGCGGTGTCGTCGCCCTCGCAGGTGTAGCTGACAGTGTTGGAGATCTTCTTGAAGTTGGGCAGCTTGAGCGCATAGTTGGTGATTTTGAGCAGGTCGCGCGCCGTGGTGTAGTGGTCGGGGTCGTGCAGACCGTCGGGATTGGCAAAATGCGTGTTCTCGCAGCCCAGCTCCTGCGCCTTGTCGTTCATCTTATCGACGAATTTCTGAACATCGCCGCCGCCGACATAGTCCGCCAGCACCAGCGCGGCGTCGTTGCCGGAGGGCACCATCAGGCTGTAAAGCAGGTCGATAACGGAGACCTTCTCTCCGACATGGTCGGACAGATACGCCATGGAGCTGCCGGTGTTGACCAGCTGGTCGATCAGCTTTTTCTTGACCTCGATGCGCGTGTTCTCGATATCTTCGATATTTTCGTAGGCGATGATATAGGTCATGATCTTGGTGGTGGAGGCAGGGTACATCTTGGCGTCTGCTTCCTTTTCATAGACCGTTTGCCCGTTGTCCATGCTCACCAGCAGGACCGACTTTGACTTTAGTTCTATATCGTTTTTGAAGGTGACGGCGCCTGCGCCGCAGACGGACGCGCTGACTATCACCAGCAGCGCCATCATTGCGGAGAGCCATTTTGCCGCAAATTGTTTCATAGGCTTTGCTCCTTAGTTGAGAATATTTTGTCCTCCGCGCGAGAACAGGCGATCTACCTCTGCCTTGAGCAGGCGCAAATCGTCGCTGCGCAAATCCTTGTAGGTAAACAAAAGGTCGTCGGCAAGCCGCTGGGACAGCTCCAGCGACTTGGTGTCGGCAAAATCCGCGATAACCATCTGCGGCAAGCCGTGTTGGCGTTCGCCGAAAAAGTCGCCGGGTCCGCGCATCTTCAAATCCTCGTCGGCGATTTTGAAGCCGTCGTTGGTGGCGCACATGACGCGCAGGCGTTCGGTGGTGACGGGGCTGCGCATGTCGCTGATCAGAATACAATAGGACTGAAAGCTGCCTCTGCCCACCCTGCCGCGCAGCTGGTGCAGCTGTGACAGACCGAAGCGCTCGGCATTTTCAATGACCATCACCGAGGCGTTGGGCACGTCCACGCCGACCTCAATGACGGTGGTCGCCACCAAAAGCGCGTATTTGTTGGCGGCGAAATCCGCCATCACGGCTTCTTTTTCGTCGGACTTTGTCTTGCCGTGTACCACCGCAACGGGAATATCCGCAAAGTCGCCGCGCATCAGCTCGGCGGCATACTCCTCGGCGGAGGCGACGCCCGGCATGCTCTCGCCCTCCTCAATCATCGGGCAGACGATAAACGCCTGTCTGCCGGCGGCGATTTCGCTCTTGATAAACCGGTAGATTTTTTGCCGGTCAGCCGTGGTGCGCCATACCGTGCGCACCGGCTTGCGCGAGGGCGGCAGCTCGTCGATGACGGAAATGTCCAAATCGCCGAAGATAATCAAGCCGAGTGTGCGCGGAATCGGCGTGGCGGACATGACCATCAAATGCGGATTATCTCCCTTGCCGAGCAGCGCGGCACGCTGCGCCACGCCAAAGCGGTGCTGCTCGTCGGTGACAGCCAAGCCGAGATTTTTGAAGGCGGTTTTCTCGCCTATCAGCGAATGAGTGCCGATGATCAGGTCGATCTCGCCGTCAGCCAATGCTGCGCGGACGCGTTTTTGCTCGCTCGGTTTGAGGGAGCCGACCAGCAGCGCCACACGGACGCCGGTGTTTTGCAGCAATTGGGAAAGATTCTCGTAGTGCTGCCGCGCCAAAATCTCGGTCGGCGCCATAAAAGCCGCCTGAAAGCCGTTTTTGACGGTCGTGTAGCAGACGGACGCGGCAACGGCTGTTTTGCCGGCGCCGACGTCGCCCTGCACCAGACGGTTCATGGGTGCGCCGCCGCGCATCATATCGGACAGGCAGTCGGCGACCGCGCGTTTTTGGGCGCCCGTCATGGCAAATGGCAGGAGCTTTTCGAACGCGGCGGAATGATCCTCCGTGATCCTGACGCCGGTGACGCCGCGGCTCTGCCCTCTCAGGCTGCGCATGCCGAGGTTGAGCACCAACAGCTCCTCCGTCACCAGCCGCTTGCGCGCCGTTTCCAGCGCCTCGCGTGTTTTGGGAAAGTGAATGTCGCACAGCGCCTGGCGCAGATCGCACAAGCCGTATTTTTTGCGCATGGTTTCGGGAATCGGGTCATTGACCTGCGCCGGCAGCAGCTTGAGCGACTGCTCCACAGCAGCCGAGATGGTTTTGCCGGACAGACCGGCGGTGCTGCGGTAGACAGGGTGGATACCGGCGCCCTTGCCGACGGGCGAAAAGGTCGGCGCGACCATTTGCACACCGTAATTATCGACCGTTATTTTTCCAAAGAAGAAATATTCTCCACCGTAAGCCAGCATACGGCTGATATAGCGGTTATTGAACCAAATCAGCTTGAGCGAGCCGGTATCGTCGTAGACGGTCGCGCGCGACAGCACCATACCGCCCTTTACCAGCGCGTCGCTCACCGGCGTGCCGAGCTTGGCGCAAATGCAGTAGGTGCCGCCTTCCTTTAGATTTTCAATTTTTTCAACGGACGTCCAGTCCTCATAGGCGCGCGGATAAAAATTCAGCAGCTCTCCCACCGAATGAACACCCAGCTTTTCAAACTGCTCCGCACGCTTTTCTCCGAAGCCCTTCAGCTCGGAAACAGGCATTTTGTACAGCGACATGGTTTTTTTAATTTGTAATTTGTAATTCGTAATTATTTGCTTGCGTTTTTCCCATATTAAAAAGGGCAGAGGCAAGCCCCCGCCCTTTTGCGGCATATTATTCTACGCTGAGGATGAAGTAATAGACGGGTTGGTCGCCCTTTACCAGTGAGATGTCGGCGCGCGAACCAAACTTGTCGCGCAGCTCCTCATACGCCTTGTTGGCGTCCTCCTCGCTGACGTTCTCGCCGTAAATCAAGGTGATGAACGAGGTGTCGCGGCTGACCATATCCTTGGCGAGCTTGACAAGCGCCTTGACAGCATTCTTTTCGGTGATGGTGAGCTTGCCGTTTTGGAGCGCGATGATGTCGCCCTCCTTGATCTTTCTGCCGCCGAATTCGCTGTTGCGTGCGGCAAAGGTGACAAGACCGGTGCCGACTGCCTTGGCAGCGTCCATCATCAGCTGCGCGTTGCTCTCCGCTGAAATGTCGGGGTCAAAGTTGAGCAGCGCGGTCATGCCCTGCGGAATGGTGCGCGTGGGCACAATGACAACCTTTCTGTCCTCTACCAACGGAATCACCTGCTCCGCCGCAAGGATAATGTTCTTGTTATTGGGCAGCACGAGCACATTCTTGGCAGGCGTACCGAGTACAGCTTCGAGAATGTCGTCGGTGCTGGGATTCATGCTCTGACCGCCGGACACAACGTTGGCGCAGCCCAAATCGCGGAACAGCGTCTTCATGCCCTCGCCTGCGGCAACCGCCACAAAGCCAAATTCTTCCTCGGGAGCGGCAAAGGCAAAGGTTTCCTTTTTCTTTTTCTTGGACTTCTTCTTGCTTTGTTCCTTGGCGTTCTTGTGCTGCTCCTTCATATTTTCAACCTTGACGGCGAGCAGCTGACCGTAGGTAAGACCCTTTTCCAACACCACGTTGGGGGTTTCGGTGTGTACATGTACCTTGATGATTTCTTCATCATTGACCATAACAACGCAGTCGCCGATGGTCTGCAAAAAGCTTCTCAAATCGTCCGGCTCAAGCTCGCACGCAGGGTCTCTGCCGACGATAATCTCGGTGCAGTAGGTGAACTCGATGTCGTCGTCAAACTCGGCGGCAGCGCTTTCAAAGCTCTCCATGGTGAGCGGCTGGCTGTCCTCGTACTCGACAATCTGACCGTCCTTGATGCAGCAGAGCATGCCCTCAAAGATGGAGCACAAGCCCTTGCCGCCGGCGTCTACCACGCCTGCCTTTTTGAGAACAGGCAGCAGCTCGGGTGTGATGGCGAGCGCTTCGTTTGCCTTGTCAACGATTGCCTGCCACACAAAGACAGGGTCGCTGTTCTCGCGAGAAGCCTCCAAGCCGGCTTCATATGCCATTCTCGCAACCGTGAGAATGGTTCCCTCGGTGGGCTTGGCAACCGCCTTGTAGGCAGCCTCCACACCGATGCCCAAAGCGGCGGCGATGTTTTTGCCGTTGACCTCCTCCACGTCCTTGAGGCCCTGTGCAAAGCCTCTGAACAAAATCGAGGTGATAACGCCGGAGTTGCCTCTCGCGCCGCGCAGCATCGCCTTTGCGGCAATATCGGCAACCTCGCCGGCGGTCTCGCCGTCATAGTCCTCCAACGCCTTGGCAGCCGCCATAACGGTCATGGACATATTGGTACCCGTGTCACCGTCGGGAACAGGGAAAATATTTAAATCGTTAATATGATTTTTCTGCACACTGATATTATGTGCGCCGGAAATAATCGCGTTTTTGAGAATTTCTCCGTTTATCATTGTGGCACATCCTTTTCCAATGTTTTCACTACAGACTTGTATTACGCTACAATCTCTATTATACAGGTTTTTTCCGTCGATTGCAAGTGATTATTGAGAAAATTTTGCCTATTCTATGCGCAGACTTTCAGCACTTTTGCACTTTCCGCTCTTGTCGTCAATGTCAAACAGAACGCCCTCCAGCCGACAGTCGCCGTCGGCAAGGTCAAAACGCGCCGGCATGCGTGACTTGAACTTATTGATAATAATGTCGGTTTTGACGCCCAGCACCGAATGAATCACGCCCGTCATGCCGGCGTCGGTGATGTAGCCGGTGCCGTTCGGGAGCACCTGCGCGTCAGAGGTCTGCACGTGCGTATGCGTGCCGAAAACCGCGCTGACCCTGCCGTCGAGATAATAGCCCATCGCGCGCTTTTCGCTGGTCGC
>CAMJOD010000079.1 GCA_946407465.1 uncultured Clostridia bacterium | reverse complement strand
ATGCCCTGCAGCGGCAGGTAGTAGTTCATCATGGAGAACAGACCCTTTTTCATCTCACCGCCGTACCAGGTGTTGAGGATAACCTGCTCGCGGCTCTTGACGTTGAACAGAACCGCTGTTTCGGAGTTCAGACCCAGCTCCTTGTAGTTCTCTACCTTTGCCTTGGAAGCGTTGTAGCACACAAAGTCAGGCTCAAAGTTCTCCAGCTCCTCAGCGGTGGGCTTGATGAACATGTTCTTGATAAAGTGCGCCTGCCATGCAACCTCCATCACAAAGCGAACCGCCATACGGGTGTCCTTGTTGGCGCCGCAGAAGCAGTCTACCACATAGAGCTTTTTGCCGGACAGCTCCTCGATAGCCAGCTTTTTGCAGGCTGCCCAGGTGTCCTCGGAAGCGGGATGGTTGTCGTTGGGATATTCGGGCGTTGTCCACCAAACGGTGTCCTTGCTCACGTCGTCCATCACGATGAATTTGTCTTTGGGCGAACGGCCGGTGTAGATACCGGTCATCACGTTCACAGCGCCCAGCTCGGTCTCCTGACCCTTATCAAAGCCTTCGAGAGCAGGGTCGGTCTCGTCTGCGAAAAGCTGCTCGTAAGAGGGATTGTAGACAATCTCTTTTACGTCGTTAATGCCATATTTGGTTAAATCTAAATTTGCCATTTCTATTCCTCCGTATGAAATATTTTACATGTCTATCATATCACAGATTTCTGCGAATTGTCAATATTGACTAGTTGACAAATAATGTGCCCAAAATGCAATATTTTCAGCGAAACCATGCAAATGCCCTTGGGCATAACGCTCCATTTGACCAAAAGCGCGAGCTTTATGAAGTAAGCGCACGCTAACACTTGCAAATAGTATATTTTCTTCTCATCAAAATCCTTATACATTTCAATTGACGAACCGCTTGATTAGTGGTAAAATACCCATATCACCATCAAAAGGGGTTTTTGCGATGAAAAAAACGGCGGCAATACTGGCGCTTGTTCTGCTGCTGCTCACGGCGGCGATGCTGACAGGCTGCTCCGGCGAGGACAACTCCGAGATTGTCGGCGAGTGGAAGCCGAGCACGGTCTCCATCAACGGCACCACCATTTCCTACAGCGATTTGGACACCAAGGGCAAGGACTTTTCGTTCAACTTTTATCCGGACGGCAAGTGCAAGATTATCATCGGCGGCGTCAGCAACGACGGCAGCTATCACTTCCACCAGACCTCCGTTGATATTCAATACGGCGGCAAAAGCCAAAAGCTCAGCTACGACCACGGCATTCTCACCCTCAAGCTCGACTACAACGGTCAGACCACGGCATATATGTTTACGAAGGTGTCACAGTGAGCAGCCTGCGGTCAGCGCGGCAATATGCAGAGATTTCTTTGTACAGCAAGAGGAACAGACCATGAAGCTCGATGAAATCAAAAACGAACAGCCGGCGCAGCCGCAAATCCGCTGGGGACGTGTCAACCACAATTACAAGAAGCTGCGGATTGCCGCGGCGGACGCGCTCGCCTGGGAACACAAGGTCAACAAGGCGTATTTTGTCAAGGTATACAAAGACAAAGTTCCTGCATGTCTGCTGCTGATTACAGACGGCAGCATCGGCGACAGAGAGCGATTTTTTGAAAGACTGGCAGGAGCATACTGCGATGCTCCGCTGCAACTCGCCGCCTATGCCGGTTTGGAAGCAGCGCTGGAAAGGACAGGGCTGCAGCCGTTCTACGTCAAGAGTGGCTACGGCGTTAAGGCGTCGTCGGTGCCGCTGGACGAGGGACACATATTTTTTCTCACCGAATACCGCGACAACGCCGGACTGCTCCAATATTCGCTCGATTTTGAAATGGCATGCGACACGCATATCGACATCTCCGCCGACGAAGTCTGCCGCCTGACGGCTGCCGCTATGCGCTTGCCGTACACGGCAAATGGGACGACGCTTACGTGGAAGACGAAGATGTGTGCAGATGGTCAAAGCTCCCTGCAAATGTGAAGCTGTGCCGGTTAAAGCCAGCAAAAGGCTCCTACAAAGCCACGCTTGTATGCGAAAACACAATACTGTAACCCTATAACCAAAAAGTGCCTTATCGCCCGGATAAGACACTTTTTTGTTTGCCCTTTATTTTTTGGTGACGCCGTCGCCGTAGATGGTCGTCCAGTCGTCCTTCATGGAAACCGCTGTCCAGCCGTTTTCTTCACAGCTCTTGCGCATGGATTCCGCTTTTTCAAGATTACCGTTTTCGCGGGTGAGGTCGTCGCAGCAGAGCAGAAAAGCGCCGCTCTTGTAGGGGTTGTTGGTGATGGTGAAGTTCGCCATGGCGCCGTCGCCGGAGCTGTTGCCGAAGCAGAGCACAGGCTGCAGACCGATTTCGCGCTCAATTACGCTGACCTTGTTCATTTTGAGGTTCTTAATCAAAAATTCGCCGCCGGTAATCACCTTGTCATCATGCGAGAAGGTGTATTCCAGACCGTCCTTGTCGCCCTGATTGCTGGCAACAAGCGATTCGTCCGAGCCGATCATCTGCGCAAGCGGAATGTTGAGCACACCGTCGCACAGGCCGCGCGTAATCAGACGGTCGGTGCCGCTGACGACGTAGACCTTAAAATCGTTTGCCTGCAAATAGTCCACCACCTGCAGCATGGGCTTGTAGAACGCCTGACCGTTGGTCATGTTGGTGTAGCTCTCGGTGGCGGTGTCGCGGTACGCCTTGACGTATTTGTCAAACTCGTCGAGGGTCATGCCCTTGAACGCGGTGGCAACCGCCTTGCCGTGCTTCACGTCCAAGCCGGAGGGATATTTGCCGGTGTCAAAATAGGTTTTGATAATGGCGGCGGTCTCCTTCTCCTCGGCGGACGCCTTGTCCTTGTAGTCGGGGTCCTCCATCACGCGGTGATAGAGCAGCTTGTGATCAAAATAGCCGGGGTCTGTCTCGCAACAGAGCGTGCCGTCCATGTCAAACACGGCGATACGGCGCTCCACCGGAATAAAATCCGCCGAGCTTTGGTCGGTAATTGTTTTCATGTATTCCGTGAGCTGCTTTTTGAGCGGCGCGGACTCTGTCCAGAGCGAGAGCGCGTCGCCGGACTGCTCCTTGTTTGCCGCTTCGGTGACCGCCTGCTTGCCTGCGGCGTCGGCAGCTGCCTGTGTGGCGGCAGGCTGTGCCGGTGCGCTGCCTGCGTTTGCCATGCCGGCAATCCAGAAGCACGAAACCGTAACGAGCGCAGCGGCTAACACGCCGGAGACAATCTTCCATGGCAGGGTGGGATTTTTCTTCTTTTTCTTGGTTTTTTGGTCAAAGCTTGATTTCAATGTAAAAAACTCCTTTTATATAGTAATAAATTTGCGCTGCTATTCCTTTTTTGCACCGCAGGAGGTGCAGAATTTGCCGCTGTTCCGGGCGCCGCAATAGGGACAGCTCCACGCGGCGGCGGTTTGCTGCACAGGCTGCTGCACGGCTGCCATTCTGATTTGCTCAGCCATCGCCTGAGATTCCTGCGAAAGCGTAAAGTTCTGCACCGCTACAGTGTCGAGACGCAGACCGTAGCGCCGCAGCCACTCGTCCGCGAGCATGGCTTTTACAGTGTCGGAGAGCTTTTGCGCCTGCAACGGCAGCTGAGAAAACGGAATGCCCTCGTTGCCGTACTGCATCACCTGCGGCATGGTGCGCGAGACCAAATCGGTGCGCAGCATGTCCTCGAGACTGTCAAGGCTGCCAAAGCGCTGCAAAACCGCCGGATTTGCCACCGAGACCATCGCCGTGCCAAAGAAATTGACGCCCAGCGAAACCGGAGAGCCGAGGCTGTTGTCGCGGTAGGGCACGGGCGAGCTGCTGCCGAAGCGGATTTCCTTTGCCGCAGCGTTGTTTGCGGACGGCGCGGCGTAGCCATTCGCTGCCTGTGCGCCGAAACCGCTCGCTGCCGGAGTGCCGAAGGCATTTGCTCCCGTCGCGGCTGCCTGATAACCGCCGTTGCGCCAGCCGTCTATGGTCGATTTGAGCTCATTGCCCATCTGCACCAGCTCGCGGTAGGCGTCCATTCCGCGCTGCTGCGCATAATTCACGCTGTTGCCGCTGAAGCGCCACGCGCTGTTGTTGTTTGTCATGCGCGTTTCGCCGGTGTGCACCGAGCCGCCGTTGAGGTCGAACGCCATGTCGTCAAAATAGGGGTGGCTGACGCGCACCGTCACCTTGAAATCGTAGGAATACTCAAAGCGCGGCGGATTGTAGCTCACAGACTTGCCGTCCACCGTGCGCTTCATCTCGCGGCGGTTCTCGCGAATATCCAAATCACAGCCCATCGCCTGCGAAAAATCGAGAATATCGGGGTTGCCGGAGGCAAAGTCATTGCCCCGGTGCACCGCGAATTTGCGCGCGCCGTCGTCGATATATAGCTTGGTGCCGCCCTTGCCAAAGGTGCGTGAGCAGTTGAACGCCGCCGCCTTTGTCTGATTTTCTTCGCGGTAGGCGAGCTGCTTTTTTATCTGCTCCACTGTGGAATGACGGCGTTCGTCAAACCACGGCGAAAGCTTTTTGGCGCAGTTTTTGCAGAGGTTGCCGTCCTCAAGCTTGCGGTTGCCGAGCAAGCCGATTTTGTCGCCGCACACGTCGCAATACTTTTTATCGAAAAATCCCATGATGTACCTCCAATACAAATTGATAGCATGATTATACCGCAAAACAGCTGTTTTGTACAGCCCTAATCGCCAAAACGGAACAGCCGCCGAAAAATTCACACCGGCGGCTGTTGTATTATCTTATTTTAACAGCGCCCAAATAAACTCGTAGGGCTTCAGCTCCAGCGATTTGCGCGTGTGGCGCTTGCCGGTGAACAGATTCACAAACGGACGCGTGGACGGAAACGCGACCATGCGCGCGTCGGTGCCGAAATTGAACAGCGCGACCAGCTCCTGACCGCCGTAGGCGCGGTAGATGCCGAGCACGTTTTTGGTGCCGGTGAGAATCGGGCGAAACTCCGCATTCGCCTTAAAAACCGGGTTGGCGGCACGCGCGGTTTCGAGCACGCGCAGCGCGCTGAAAATGCGTCCCTGATAGGTGGACGCGTCACGGCGTGCGGCAGCCGACTCCCAGTCAAATTTGCCGCGGTGGAGATAGCGGCTGTCAAACTTCTTGTTGATGTCGGCGTGATACATGTAGTCGTTGAGCTGTCCGACCTCGTCGCCGCTGTAGATAACCGGAATACCGCTCTGCGTAAACATATAGGCGTGCAGCATAATGACAAGATTCAGCGCAAGGCTGAGCGCGTCGTCGTCCTTGTCCCAGAGCGCCGCTTCTACGCCGCAAAGGCTCGCGGTGGTGCCGCAAAGACGCGCGTCCTGCAGCACAGGGTCATCGTTATACAATTCGCCGCGCGATACGCTGCCCGGAAATTTGCCGATAAAATAATCGTTGAGATACTTTTTGTGCGGCGCCTCGAGCATTCCCTCTCCGCGCAGCCATTCGTAGTCCAGACCCCAGCCGATGTCGTCGTGACAGCGCAGGTAGTTGAGGAATACATAGTTCTTCGGCAGCGCCGCCAGCTGCTGCATCTGCCGGTTCAGCAGGCGCACGTCATGCGTGGCGACGGAGTTCCATGTGCTCGCCATCGTGGTGACGTTGTAGAGCATGTTACATTCGGGGTTTTCCACGGTGCCAAAGTACGGCACCACCTTGCTCGGCTCCATGACGACCTCGCCGAGCAGCAGCACGGACGGGCAGACAATCCCGCAGATAATGCGCATCATGCGGACGATTTTGTGTACCTGCGGCAGATTGCGGCAGGACGTGCCCAGCGCTTTCCATATATAAGGCACCGCGTCAAGGCGAATCACGTCGAGTCCGGCGTTGGCGAGATAGAGCATGTTATCCGTCATATCGTTGAACACCATCGGATTGGCGTAGTTCAAATCCCACTGGTAGGGATAAAAGGTGGTCATAACATACGTGCCGTCGTCCAGCTCGGTGAAGTTGCCCGGCGCAGTGGTGGGAAACACCTGCGGCACCGTGCGCTCATATTCATCGGGAATGTAGCGGTCGCTGTAGAAAAAGTAGCGGCTCTGCGCCTGCAAATCGCCCTCACGCGCCGCCTTTGCCCACGCGTGCTCGTCGCTGGTGTGGTTCATCACAAAGTCCAGACAACAGCTGATGCCGCGCTCGTGGCAGAGCTCGGTCAGCGCGCGCAAATCGTCCATGGTGCCCAGCTCGGGCTGTACGGTGCGAAAGTCCGCGACAGCATAGCCGCCGTCGCTGTGCTCCTTGGGGCTGAGCAGCAGCGGCATCAGGTGCAGATAGTTGACGCCGCATTCGGTAAAGTAATCTATTTTTTTCGCCACGCCCCTGAGGTCGCCTGCAAAGTTATCGACATAGAGCATCATGCCCACAATGTCGTTGCCGCGGTACCAGTCGGGGTTCTTTTCGCGCCTGCGGTCAAGCGCCTTGAGCGAGGCGCTGCGCTCGTTATAGCATTTTTCAATGACCGAGAGCAGATAGTGGAAGCCCTCGGTGTTCTCGTGATACAGCTCGTGATACAACCCCTTGAGCTCGTCAAAACGCTCCGACAGACGCGACTCAAATTCTGTTTTTGTTTTTGCCGCCATCTCTCACACCTCCCCGATTTTTGCCGTCAGCTCCGCCAAATCGGGCATTGCCGGAATAGCGCCGTGACGCGAGGTGGTGAGCGAAGCGGCAAGGTTGGCAACGCGCACGGTCTGTGCCAGCTGCTCCGTGCTGAGGTCGGCAGGCTTTTGGCAGCCGCGCGCCGCCATACGGCTGAGAAAGGCGCCGAAGAAGGTGTCGCCTGCGCCGTTGGTGTCGGCGACCTTGACCGCAAAGCCCTTCTCGCTGCCGGTCTCGCCGCCGCGGCGGTAGAACGCGCCGTCCGCGCCGAGCGTCAGGAGAATCAGCGGAATACCGTAGGTGTCAAACAGCAGCTTGGTGCCGGCTTCCGCGTCGCTTGTACCGGTCAAAAGCGGCAGCTCCTCGTCCGAAATCTTCAGGATATCGACCATCCCGAGGACGGACTTCATCTGCTCCACCGCTTCCGCCTCGCTGTTCCAGAGGGCTTCACGGTAGTTGGGGTCATAGGTGACGGTAGCGCCCAGCTCCTTTGCCTTTTGCGCGGCAAAGAGCGTAGCGGAGCGCGAAGGCTCGTCTGTCAGGCTGACGGAGCCAAAGTGCAGGAATTTGGTATCGCCGAGCAAATCTAGGCTCACCTCGCTGCTGTCGAGCAAGGTGTCGGCGCAGTTTTTGCGGTAGAACGAAAAGCTTCTCTCACCCGAATCGGAGAGCGAAACGACCGCCAGCGTGGTTCCGGCGCCGGAATCGGTCAGCATGCCTGCGACGTCCACGCCGTTGTCCAGCATGGTCTTGCGCAGAAAGTCGCCGTAATAGTCGTCGCCCACCTTGCCGATAAACGCCGTGTCGGCGCCGAGTCTTGCGGCAGCCACCGCCACGTTGGCAGGTGCGCCGCCGGGGTTTGCCTTGTAGACGGGAATGCCGTTTTCACGTCCGCTGTAGGTCAGGTCAATCAGGATTTCGCCGATAGTAACAATATCTTTCATATAAACACCTCTTTTGCCGGATTAGATAAGATAAATATAACATAAACGTTTGAAATTTGCAATCATCTTTCAACAGTTTGCCCACAAAAATTCCACAAATCAGTATTCCGTTTTGATTGAATCGACGTGATACTCCGCCTTGAACGCGTCCAAATCCTTTTGCGAGCGAATCAGCATGACCTCGGCAAAGTGACCGTCCCTGTTGTGCCGGAACCCTGCCACCTTTTCGCCGGTGCAGATGGAGCTGCGAATGACCGGCGTGTATTCCTCCGGCGGAAACAGCTGCGTCTCCTCCGGCTTTTCACGAAAAATTTTGAAAATACGCATAGTTTACTCCCTCTCGTTTTGACGGTGCGCAGTCCGCGCAGCCTGTGATAACAGATTAGATAAAAGCTACCCTTCTGAGGCGCCCATAATATTTTTTGTGTTGTGAAAATTATAGTATATCGCAAAGCCGGACACGCCGTTGACGAAGGCTTTCTCTCTTTCAAAGGTTTTCAAAGGTGTCCTGCCCACCGTGGCAACGGCATTGCAATCACGGATACAATATGTTATACTAAATAAAAAAGATAAAAAGGAGGATTTATTATGTTGGAAATCGGCACAACAGCGCCGGATTTTACACTTCCCGACCAAAACGGCGCACTGCATTCGCTGTCAGACTACCGGGGTCAAAAGGTCATTCTGTATTTTTATCCGCGCGACAACACCGCAGGCTGCGCCAAACAGGCTTGCGCGTTCGGCGAGCTGTATCCGCAGTTCCGCGAAAAGGGAGCGGTCGTGCTCGGCGTGAGCAAGGACTCGGTCGCCTCGCACAAACGGTTTGAGGAAAAATACGGCTTGCCCTTCACCCTGCTCTCGGACACCGAAAAAGAAGTGATTCAGGCGTATGACGTTTGGAAGGAAAAGAAAAACTACGGCAAGGTGAGCATGGGCGTGGTGCGCTCCACCTA